>JAQWLT010000054.1 GCA_029247205.1 Phycisphaerales bacterium
ACAAGAAATCGCCGTACATCATGGCGAACCATCTGCTCGATGTCTTCTGGCGTGCGAATGCCAGATTCGGTGACCAAAATGTCGCGGTGTTCGTCGACAAACTCGAGTAGCCGAACGGTATTGCTGATGTCTGTCTGCATCGTCTTGAGGTTACGATTGTTGATCCCCAGCAGCATGAAGCTTGGGTGCGGGAATCCGATGTACCGGCGGACTTTCAGCAGGTTCTCGATGTCGTGGACCTCGACTAATGCCGTCATTTCCAACTCATGCGTCAGAATGAGCATGTCCATTAATTGGCCTTCGCTGAGGCACTCAGAAATGAGCAGTACGGCGTCAGCACCAGCGGCGCGGGCTTCCCAAATCTGCCAAGTATCGATCAGAAAGTCCTTTCGGAGGACCGGGATTCTGACGGACTCCTTGATTACAGCGATCGTGTCAAGTGATCCACCAAAGAAGTGTTCATCCGTCAAGCATGAGATCGCAATAGCTCCCGCGTTTTCGTACTGTAGAGCTATGTCTACAGGATCGAAGTGCGAGCGGATCTCACCAGCCGAGGGGCTGCAGCGTTTGATTTCCGCAATGACGTTGACACCACCCGGCCCATTGCCATTGGAGACGGCTGCAAAGAAGTTGCGTGGATGCGGCATGTCCGCAACGCGTTGCTGCAACTCCTCCAATCCACACGCCTCGCGCCGGGCCTTTACCTCGGCGCGTTTGTGCTCGACGATTGTTGCAAGTGTAGGTGTGTTGCTCATAGTGGTTGGCTGCATGACGACCGCAGCAGGCGCTACTGTAGCCGCGAGTGAGGCATCTGCAGCGTTCCAAATGGAAACAGAGGCGATACCAACGTGGCCAATCGTCGTTGGGGCCTTTGCTGCAGTGGTCTTTGCAGGTTCTGGTTGGTGGCGACTTCGCCGGATTCCCATTCGCCCGTGGCGATTTGGCCCAGGTGCCGGCCTCGTAACTTTTATTTTGGCCATCGTCGCTGGGGCGGTCAGCTCAAGCATCGCGATGATGGTGATGGGGGTTGAACTCAACGAGCAGAGCCCACTTTCTGAGATATTGCCGATCATGCTTGTGGGTTGGTTTGCCCAGTTAGGCGTTGCCGCCTGCTTGCCCATGATTCGAAGTGTGGTCGATCCACCGATGACCTTTCGTGACTATCGCATGCCTCGCAGAGGGTCCAGCTGCCCTGATCGCCGCAAGCCACGCTGGGTCGCTTCAATTGCTGGGCTCTTCGGGCTGCTCTTCTTTTGGCCGATGACGCTTGCCGCGGCGGGTCTCGCAGGTTTGTTGTGGCAGTTCTTCACCACAGAGCCCCCATCGGTGATTGCGCACACCTTTCTCGGTCAACTTGCTGATGCTGGCCCGAGTGCCGCGAGTGTGTCCACGATCGTGGCGGTGATCATTTTGCCCGCTGTGGTTGAAGAAACGCTCTACCGGGGGCTGCTGCAAGAGTCGCTTCGCAGGGCCAAACTTTTTAGTTCTGGCGCTCCATGGCAGTCAATCATCTTGGCGAGCTTGCTCTTTACGGCCATGCATATTGGTGCGGTCGACCCTCACGGTCTTGCTGGGCTGTTCGTGCTCTCTCTTGGATTTGGCTGGGTGTACGCCAAGACAGGCCGATTGACCGCTTCAATCACGATGCATATGGCCTTCAATGCCGGCAACATTCTGCTGGCTGTTCCGTGGTTGTAGTGCCCGGTATCCTGTGCATGCAATGACCACGAGACAACGTGTATTGACAGGCGACACGCCCACGGGAAACCTCCATATCGGCCACTGGGTCGGCTCGGTTAAACGCCGCGTCGAGTTACAGTCGCACCATGACTGTTTCTTCTTGATTGCGAATCTGCACGCCTACACAACGCGGGCTGACGATCCCGAGGCAGTCCATCGCGACTGCATCGAGGTGGCCCGCGACGCACTGGCGATGGGTGTCGATCCTAAGCAGGCGGCGATCTTTCTGCAAAGTGAAGTGCCGGCCCTGGCAGAACTGACGTATTTGTTTGCCATGCTGCTGCCATTTAATCGTGTCATGCGAAATCCGACACTCAAAGATGAGTTGCAGGTGAAGGGGCTTGCCGATTCTTATTCGTTTGGATTTCCTCTCTACACAGTGGGTCAAACAGCTGACATACTCGCGTTTCGTGCGCATAGCGTGCCGGTTGGCGAAGATCAGGTGCCACATCTTGAACTCACAAGAGAAGTAGCGAGGCGATTCAATAAGATGTACTGCGGTGTGGCTGACAAGGCGCCGGACGAAGAGCATGAGCAACTCGGTGGCGTCTTTCCAATTCCCCTCGCAGACGTGGGTAAGGTTGGTCGGCTCATTGGCACCGATGGGCAGCACAAGATGAGTAAGTCACTCGGGAATACAATTCACATCATCGATACGCCGAAGCAAGTGAAGAAGAAGATTGGCAAAATCTACACTGGCCAAGACAGCCGCCAGCCCACTGACCCAGGCATCATTGATCCAGAGAAGAACCCGCTCTTTCAATACCTTGATGTCTTTGTCGAAGATGAAACACTGAAGGCAGATATTTGCGACCGATACGAACGGGGTGACAACATCGGTGATGGCGAAGTGAAGATGCTTGTTGCTGATGCGATCAATCAACTGCTCGAACCCATGCGTGAGCGTCGCAAGCAGTACGAAGATGATTTAACGGTGCTTGCGGTGCTCCGAGATGGCACCGCCCGGGCCATTGCGGCTACCGAAGAAACCCTCACGATGGCCAAAGAGGCAGCAGGAACAGGGTTTTTCCCGCGTACCGTGTCGATTTAAGTTCTTGCTGCCGGTCCTTTGGGGCGTGCTTCTTCGGGCATACCGCAAGTTGCAATAGCACATCATGAGGTACTGGCAGGATCTTCAGGATCCTGCGAGGTTTGCTGTGTTTTTGAAAGCGATGGAGCAAATGATCCATAAGGGGGTGGTCATCAAACTCGATGGGGTCACCAACTCGCGAGAGGTAGAGTCACTATTTGTGCTCTATTCGGGTTGATACCTGGCAGTAGGGTGGTCACGTGGACCACAAGCAGGTGGAAATCTGCGACTATTGGGGTCTACTCCCACCAATGACCGATACCAATTATCGGCATGGATGCCCCCGCAAGAGACTGTTGCCCCTTTGTTGACTTTGGTCACGCCCGTTGTGGTGATCGATTTCGGCTTGATAGCTTGAGCGAGGCGCTAGAGACGTGTTTCTCGGACGCATACTCCCAGTGCCCTTCCTACACGGCCTTGAATCGCCGCTTTGGCGAGGCGGGCCCACCACCTGTTGCTGTTGTTATCACGGTGTCATTACATGGCCAGCGCCAACAGCTTCGCCCAACAGGTTCGTGATTTCCTGACTTGGCTGCGGGTCGAGGGCGGTCTCTCGCCCGCGACGCTCTCAGCCTACGGTTCGGATCTTCGCGATCTTGGCGATGACCTTCGCTCGAAGGGAATTGCCGACCTCAATTTGGTCGGGCCACGTGATCTTGCAAGTCATGTTCAAACCCTACACCGCGAACGAGATATGCAGCCAAGCAGTATCGCGCGGCACCTTTCTACCATTCGCGTTTTCTTTCGATGGCTTGAAGCCGAACGTCGCATCGATCGCAGTCCTGCTGGACCGCTTGTGCCACCCACGCGGTGGAAGCGACTGCCGGGCGTCTTGACGCCCAAACAAATGAAGACCCTTATCGAGGCAGCCTCTACTGATACGGGTCGCCTGTGGCAACGCAACCGGGCGATGGTTGAAGTGATGTACGCCGCCGGTCTTCGCGCGAGCGAAGTATGCACACTTCGCGTCACTGATTGGAAGCAGGAATTGTCGGTCGTTCTTGTTACTGGCAAGGGAGATAAGCAGCGGCTTGTTCCGCTTGGGGCGCCAGCTATCTCCGCCATCGAGCAGTACGTTACAGAACTTCGCCCGCATCTTGCGAGGTTTGAAGATGGCCGAGCTGACGAGCGGCTCTTGCTCTCACACTCTGGCCGACCGCTGGAGCGGGTTGCGGTGTGGCAGATCATCCGAAGGCTTGCCACACAGGCAGGCTTGAAGGATGTGCATCCACACATGCTGCGTCATAGTTTCGCCACACATATGCTTGCTGGGGGCGCTGATTTGCGGGTGGTGCAAGAGTTACTCGGCCACGCTGATATCGGTACGACGCAGATCTATACGCATATTGATCGTTCGCGACTCCGCGATGTCGTTCAGCAGTGTCTTCCACGCAAGAAGAAGTCTGCGTAGAAAGTAACTTTCCTCTGCGGAGGGACTACTATGAACGACATGTTGAATCTGCTCTTGTGTGCGGTTCTGTCGACTTTTGCGGCCCCCCACGATGAAGTACAAGCATTCCAGCTTGCTGGTGTCGAGCCCATCGTGGCGCCAAGTGACTTCCGATTATTTGTTTCGGACTTGCAACTTGGATTAGATGAGCGGGACGCTGCCGATTTGCTTCTTGACGATTATGCCGCGAGCATGCGAACGGTTCTAAGTGATCTTAGGGCACACCAGGCGGCAGACCGCGATCGACTTGAAGCAGCACTATCGGGCAAGATCAGATTGGATGCTCATACGATTCGAGAGATTCGTATTGCACTGCTGACAATTGTGGCTGATGCATGTCAGTTAGCTGATGGGCACATTTCTGAAATGATCGAATGGGCTGTGCTTCTCTCGCCAGCGGATGCGAGCACAATTTCCCAAGCCACTGGCCGCTTTGAGCGTCGGGTCTTTCTTGTCGGTGGTAATCGCGAGGGGCTTGTTGATATCACAATTCTGGCAGAAGAAGCAAGCAAAGAGGAACTCAGTGCTGCTGATTCTGACACCATCGATATGACTCTTGGTAGCTACAACAAGTCCATTGCAGCAATTGCTCGGTCAGACGCGGTACATGTACGCGACGCGCGAATACAAGACGGAATTGCAGCCCTGCGAAGCCAGAACGACGCGAGAAGATCTTTGCAACAAGATCTCGCAATGCAGTGGATCATGCGGATGGAATTGCAAGATGCAGCCGTCTCCGGTATTGCCAAAATATTAGATGATGAAGCTACAGCTGCTTGGCAAGCACGCGCGAATCAATCGCTCTTTCCCAGCGTCTGTGGTCGACTTGATGCCGACCGGGCACATAGATGGGCGCAGGCCAACGTGAGCAACACGGTCTCCGCGGTTGGGCAGAAGTGCATCGACACATCAATGCCTCGTCTCCTGTCGCTTCGG
Source organism: Phycisphaerales bacterium (assembly GCA_029247205.1). Classification (GTDB taxonomy): domain Bacteria; phylum Planctomycetota; class Phycisphaerae; order Phycisphaerales; family SM1A02; genus UBA12567. Next base: position 5,217 of record JAQWLT010000054.1, read on the forward strand.
GCTGAAGCCATGACACTGCTCCGAGAAGGTCGCAGTCTCGGTGTTGATCTTGATCACGAAGCAGCTTCGCTTGTCGAACCTGCTTATGAATTACGAATGAAGTACCTGCGAAACAGCGGCGAACGGTCGGTATTGGAACAGGAAATGCTCGATTGTGTACTTCGTCCGCTCACCGATGGCCAACGCGCTGCGGTACGTCGGTTAATCATGACTGGGGAGTGACATACCACCGATCGAGTACGGCTTGCCAGTCAGCAGCTGACTTGACACTAATGAACGCCTTGCGGACGGTTTCGGCATCGTCATGGTGGACGGAAAAGCGAATTCCAAACTTTCGCATCATGCGAGACCCACCGGCTTCGCCGTGAAGGGCTATGCATAGGCGGAAGTGATCAAGCAGCGCATCTCGTTGCTCTGCGATGGTGGGGGCCGCAGTGATCTTCCCGGACATCAGCTGCCTTGCTTGGCGAAATATCCACGGGTTGCCGATGCATCCGCGCGCTACACTGACGGCATGGACACCAGTCTGCTGCAACATGCGAAAGATGTCGCCGACCTCAAAGATGTCACCGCTCCCAAAGATCACTCGGTCGGGAAATCGCTTGGTGAGTGATGCGAGAAAGGGCCACTTCGATGGGCCAATATACTTTTGCTCTACCGTGCGCCCGTGCACCGTTGCCCAGGCATAGCCCAGTTCATAGACGCTGTCGAATATGCGATCGAAGTTCAGGGCCATTTCAGGCGTGTCATCCCAGGCCCTACGCATCTTGACTGTGCACGGAATGTGATCGGGGACGGCGTCACGGACGGACTTCAGTACTGCGCTCGCTTCTTCTGGGGCCATCAAGAAGTGACCACCCCGTTTGCGACGGCGAACTTTCTTAACCGGGCAAGCAAGATTGACGTCCACGACATCATGCCCGAGTTCAACCAGCATGGCAGCACCGCGCCCCATTTCGTCGGGGTCCGTTCCCATTACTTGCCCGGCAACAGGGTGGTCTTCGAGCCCATGCAAACGATTCTCACTCGGCTCGCCAAGACCGCACTCTTCTCGCAGAATGTCAGGATCTTCTCGTGTGCGCCCTTTTCCACCGCTAATGAGCGTGCGGTCGAGCAGGGCTTCGGTTACGCAGTACGGGCAGCCATGACGTCGGGCGACCAGACGCATCGCTGCATCAGAGTAGCCAGCAAGGCCAGCCTGAAAGAAGGGTGCATCAAAGCCATGCACGGTCGATGGAATTCGATTATCGATCGAAATGCTGGCTGCGAATTGCGCTAGCGGTCCTTCGAGGGTGATGGCGGGGCGGTCGGTGGATGGGGTATGCGTGGACATGGCTGTGGTGCATTGTCGCGTTGATCGGCCCGGCAAGCAATGCCCACTCTAGATACGATGGGTCACATGCGAATGCTCCTGCTGGCGATGCTTCTGGTGCCGATGGCTTGCCATCGCCCTAATTTTGATCCTTCCAAGGCGCGTGGCGCCTATCCCTACGATCTACACTCGACTGCGACGATCCCTGTCGAGGTCTTTCGAGATGGCACCACGATCACGATCATGAATTCAACTGCTGGGGGCTGGGCGGATGCGATGATTTGGATCAATCAGCGTTTCAGCGCGCCAGTGAGTGGGCTCGCTGCAGGGCAGATGATTGAAATGGACCTCGTTGACTTTCGTGACAATATCGGTGAGTCATATCCAGCAGGCGGTATGTGGGCAACGCGGCGAACGATGCCAGTGCGGATGGTTGAGTTGCAGGCAAACGCGGACGGGCCACTGGTTGGCCTGATTGCTATTCGTCAGAACGATCTCGACTGACCTGCGTCATGCTCGAGTCCAAGACTCGAATGTGAAGGCATGAGCGTGACGATCGTCAGCGGCATGATCAATAGATTCTCGACACGTCCACCCATCGTCCAGAGATGGAAAGCTGGTATCTCCGTCAAGCGTGGTGTGTATGCGAGTTATCTCCACAGCATCAGCATCGTCCATAAAGAGTCGATAGATCTCACCCCCGCCGATCACCATCATGCTTGCGGAATCACCACTGGCTTCGAGAGCTTCTTGCTTAGAATGGACGATAACCGCGCCCGCCGCTATGAAGTTGGCATCGCGTGTGAGCACGAGATTGAGTCGATCGGGGAGCGGTCGCCCAATGGACTCCCATGTTCGGCGGCCCATCACAATTGGGTGCCCGGTTGTGAGTCGCTTGAAGCGACGGAGGTCTTCCGGGAGATGCCACGGCATGCCACCGTCACGACCGATGACACCGTTTTCCGAGACCGCCACAATGAGCAAAATGCGTGGAGGCATCGGACTAGATGGCTACCGGGGCTGAGATTCGCGGGTGTGGGTCATAGTCAAGAATCGCAATATCGGCTTCTTTGAAGTCGAATAGGCTCTTGATCGAAGCATTCAACTTCAATGTTGGTAGAGATCGTGGTTCACGAGAAAGCTGTTGTTCAACTTGCTCAACATGATTGCTGTAGATGTGCGTGTCGCCAAATGTATGCACAAAGTCACCAGGCTCTAGGCCAGTGACTTGCGCAATCATGCAGGTGAGCATCGCGTACGAGGCGATGTTGAATGGAACGCCAAGAAAGAGATCGGCACTACGCTGATATAACTGGCACGAGAGCCGACCATTGGCGACATGGAATTGAAACAGCGCGTGGCAGGGAGCGAGTGCCATCGTGTCAATCTCACCCACATTCCAGGCCGACACGATCAAACGACGGCTATGTGGATCATTCTTGATACTGTGGAGTACTTGCGCGATCTGGTCGTGAGTCCGGCCATCGGCACCTTTCCACGATCGCCACTGTGCGCCATAGACCGGGCCAAGGTTGCCATGTTCGTCGGCCCACTCATCCCAGATCGTGACATTTCGCTCATGCAGCCACGCAACATTGGTGTCTCCACGCAGAAACCACAGCAGCTCGGCAATGATCGACCGAAGGTGTACCTTCTTGGTGGTGATAAGTGGGAACCCGTCGGCGAGATTAAATCGGAGTTGGCGGCCGAAGACACCAATGGTGCCGGTCCCGGTGCGATCGGGCCTCGGCAAGCCGTTGTCACGAACATCACGAAGTAGGTCAAGATACTGTTGCATCGTGTGCAATGTAGCGGATCGCGGAGGGTGGATTCTTAGTGATCCACAGCATCGATCAACTGTTGAGTGAGGAGATGCTTTGGATGGTCGATGATGTCGCGGGCCTTGCCAGATTCAATGATCTTCCCATCCTCCATCACCGCAATTCGGTCACAGGCATGCCTCGCGACCGCCAGATCGTGGGTGATGAAGAGCATGGCGAGGCCATGCTCGCTCCGAAGTTGTTCAAGAAGATTGAGTATTTTGGCCTGTACCGACACATCCAGTGACGAGGTTGGCTCATCGCAGATCAATAGTGAGGGGCCGGTTGCGAGTGCTCGGGCGATGCCGATGCGTTGTCGCTGACCGCCGGAGAATTGATGAGGCCACTTGTCAGCGTCGCTTGCCTGTAGTCCGCAGCGTTCCAGTAATTCACAGGCCTGTCGAGTTGCCTCTGTCCCACGAGCCAAGCCGTGCACCACAAGTGGCTCTGCGACAAGTTCTCCGACACGTATGCGACCGTTGAGTGAGCCCCCAGGGTCCTGAAAGACCATTTGCATATTTCTTCGGAATGAGCGTAGTTCCTTCGGCCTGAGACTCGCAAGGTCGGTTCCATTGACACAAACACGGCCGCGGCTTGGTTGTACCAAACGCAAGGCTGCTCGGGCACAGGTCGTCTTGCCGCAGCCCGAACCTCCGACAAGTCCAACGGCTTCGCCCGCGGCCACACGGAGATCAATGCCACGGAGAATCGGCCGCAACTTACCGCTCCGAGCTTCCGGAAGATGGACATGTAGATCACAAATTGTAAGGGCGGCGTTCACTGCGATTGCCGATCAATGAGTGTCGCAGAGATGTTGAGAAAGTGCCCGCCTGTGAGTGCATCATCAGGTCGCCAGACTCTTGCGTCAATGGTGGTGCCTGGTATGCAGCTCGAAACGATGGCGCGGAGTTGGTCAACCGACCGCGTCGATCGGCCGTTGATTGACACGATGACATCGCCTCGAAGCAGCCCGGCCTTATCCGCAGGCCCGCCCGGCGTTGGCGTCGTAATGAATACTCCAGCGGCCGGAGCATCTGATGGTTCAAGCAATTTATAAAGCGGAGTGTCAAGGCTTGTCGCGACGATATCAGCCGCTGAAGTCGAGCAATTGAGTACTCGAGGATCAAAGGGGTCGTCGCCAAATATATGCGAGGCGTGCACAGCAGTATTGCCCCCTGCGAGCAAGTCGTTGAGCGTGTCAACAGTCACATGCGTATCGCCAACTTGCCACAGGATATCGCCCGGCTGCAAGCCTGCCTTAGCAAGTTCAGACGTTGGGTTGATGCTGGTGACGATCGCGCCGCCAAGTCCGCCAACCATTCCAAGCATAGATCGGGCCGGCTGATCGGTGTCAAGAATCGCGACTCCCAAGTAACCACGATGTATGCGACCATCGTCGAGTAATTGCGGAACGATCGAGTTAATCATGTCGAGTGAGATAGCAAGCGCTACACCCGTGAATCGATCGTCTATGTGGCGATTCGTTGGGTCACTTGCGATGGCCGTGCTCATTCCAATGACATGGCCAAGGTGATCGGTAACCGGGCCGCCACTGCTTCCTGGGTTGATGGGTGCGTCGATTTGAATGAAGTTCTCGTAGGCCTGCCCACGGGTTCCAGTCGCTCCAGAAACATCACGACCAAGTCCCGACACCACTCCACCAGTTACCGAGAAACGAAAGTCGAGGGGTGAACCAAATGCAAACACAAGATCACCTTGTTGGACGCCGCCGGCAACACTTCGCGTTGCCGCGATTGTGCGAATTGGTTCAATGTTGACTACGGCGATGTCAGTGAGTGGATCAAAAGCTGCGATTTCCCCGCGTCGCCGAGAGCCATCATGTAACTGCACGTCGATTGTGTCGGCGTCTCGCACAACATGCCAAGCCGTAACAACATGGCCTGCGTCATCCCAAATCCATCCGCTTCCGGTGGAAAATGTTGCATCATCGTCATCTGATCGTCCTCGACGGATACTCTCAATATGCACAACGGATGGTTGGACGAACGCCGCAAGATCTCGCTGTGCGTGGCTGAGGCGGGCCAAGATCGACCCAGGTCCCATTGGATCGGCAAGGCGGCTCGCGGCTTCATTGACCGAGAGACGAGTGCGCTGAAACTCCATTTCGCGTCTTCCCCAATACACAACGACAACGACAACGACCGCGCTGGCCAACAACAAAAGTGTTGGTAGCAGTGTGCGGACAGCGTGTCGGCTTGGTGTCACGAGTTGGGCCGAGACTCGTCGATCATGTGGTAGGGATGCTCGCCGAGATCTGCGGTCGCCACATTCGACTTCCAACGAATGGCCCCGGCTTGCAAGGCTGATCCAAGATCGGTGACTGGGCGAGCAAATGCGGGTTGCCAATCAGTCAGGCCGAGTATGTCTTGCGTTACAACGATTTGTCCGTGGCATGCCGGTCCTGCGCCACACCCAATGACCGGCACGTCGGTCCGTTCAACGACTTGTTCGGCGACTTCTGCGGGCGTTGCTTCAATGAGCAGCATGCAGGCGCCGGCATCTTCAAGCCGCACTGCATCCTCGACAATGCGGGCAGCATCGGTGGTCGTACGCCCTGCAGCGCGATAGCCACCTTGTTGTTTGGCCCGCTGTGGGCGAGATCCAATGTGTGCGCAAACCGGAATGCCTGCACGATTCATTTGGGAGACAAGGCCAGTAAACGTGCCATCAACTTCAAGCTTGACCGCATCGGCCATGCCCTCAGTGAGGAAACGGCCAGCGTTGCGGATACCCTCGGCTTCGTCGCATTGATAAGAGAGAAACGGCATGTCGCCCATCACAAAGGTGTTGGGTGCGCCGCGTTTAACTGCCGCGGTCAGTGTCAACAGAAAGTCCAGCGGTGCATGAATTGTTCCAGGAAGGCCAAGCACCATCTCAGCTGCAGTATCTCCAACCAAAAGAAGTGGAATTCCAGCCTGCTCAAGGTGCCGCGCGGTCGTAGCGTCGTAGGCGGTGAGGCAGGCGAATCGTTCGCCAGATGTAGTGAATTGCTGGATCGTGCGGAGTGTGACCGGCGTTTGTGTGTCTTGTGCCATCGCGGGAGTATAGGGCGAGTGCCCTGACTACCTCAGGCCATTGTGCAATCAAGTACGTGAAAGGGCTTGGTTGAAGTCCTCTGATCTTCCGTTTCTACGCTTGAGGAGACTCTGGACTCACCAGCGGCCTGCTAAAAAGGCAGTTCGAGCGTTTGTGGTGCGGCGGGGTCTTCGAGGCCGCCTGCGGCAGCGATTTGCTGCTCGTTCAGGATGGCTCGGAGTTTTTCCAATCGTTTGAGGGCCGCTTCTCGCCGTGCAAAGGTGTGGCGGTCTACCTCCTGACGCAGTCGCTGCGATCTATAGAAGGCATCCTGTGGGTTGTCGGATGTCGCCTTCTCAGCAGCTGTCATGACTGCAACGGCTTTCTCGGTAGTGGCCCACCAGTTCTCGTCGTGCTCGGCGCGAAGCATGGCGATGGCGGCGCGTTGATCATCGCTGAGTTCATCTGTATTACTTGCGAGACCGTACAGCTTTAAGAACCGATCACTTGTTGCGACCCGCGGGAAAGCGGCGGCGAACCATTCGCGTCGGAAGCGGGACGAGTCGACGATGGCCGCCGCAATCACCTCCGCCGTTTGCTGTGAGCGTGTGGCGAGGGACTGACGCGATTGTGTCATTGTCTGTTGGAGTTTTTCAACCTCCATTGCTGCCGTCATGTCAATCGAGACGCCCCCATCGCCGCTGGACATCATGGCCTGCATGCCCTCGTTGAGTTCATCACGCGATTTTTTGATGTCAGCCATTCCAGAAGTGGCTGCGGCATGCCAGTCTTGCATGGCGACATGGGCGGCGGCGCGGTCGGCATCGGTCAGATCGGCTGTTTCAACAACCTCAAACAAGTCTGCTTTCCATCGGTCATCCGGTGGACCAATCATGTCAAGGCTTCCGGTCAACATCCCACCGCCACTACTTGAGAGGCTTCGCGTACGCGAGAGGCGCCAAGGTTGTACGACGCGCATGGGATTCTTGCCGAGTTTTCTGGCCAACGTATTGACGCCGGTGAAGAAGGTTGTGTCGAGTTCATCGAGTCCATCGCGAGAGAGTGGTTCCATCATCAACATGCTTAGTCGCATCATGGCAGCCTGGTCTCCTTGCCCAATTTCGTCCATCTTCTTTTGGGCGTCTTCGGCCATCTTGCGACGTTCGGTAGCACGCGATGTTTCCATGGCAAGTCGAGCCGCCTCGTGGGTGGCGTACAGTGCATTGAGTTCGGCGAGACCTACCTCATTGAGTTGCAGATTTCTTGTAATGCTTTCGAGCATCAACTGCTTGATGGGCGGAATGCTAAGGAGCGATTGTCGGGGATCGTTCCATTCGTCGTTCGGGCTCTCCGAAACAGACCCACTTATGGAGATGGCCGAAACTTGGTCCTCGGACCCGTCACCATTGGATTCGATCATGACTATGGTTTCAGCCATGACTTCGTTTTGTTTGCGAGGTTGAGTGTCGCCGTCATCACTGCCGTCGGCGATCAGGGTGTCTGCATCACGGCTTGGGACGAGCGAGGCGATGGCACGAAGTGTGGCAGTGTGCTTGATGTCCCACCGTGCTCGGACGGCGTCTACCTGTTCGGCTGTTGGCAACGCGATCGAGACGCTTCCGTCTTCGTTGGGTTCGATGGCGGCCTGTTGTCTTGCTTGCGAATCTCTCCACTTCGCTTCCACAGCCTCAATGAGCAAATTCACGGCATCGTCTTCCCATGCCAACACAATTTGGTTAAGCGCCTCAGTGGTGGCGTCATCAAGCCCCGATCGGCGTGCGCCGCGTTCAGCCTTGGGGATGCTGTTGATCATCCAGACGTCGGTGGCCAATGTGCGAATCACGTCGTATTGTTGGTCTTCGGGGAGTGCTGCCGCAAGAGAGCGAAAGCCGCCGACGATGTGTTTTTGGATTCGGCGAACATCGGGGGCGACTTGTTCTTGAACCGATTTCTGGGCGGCTTGAAACACACTGATGAGTTCAGCAATCTCCTCGGGGTTTGGCGGCGATTCAGGCGAGAACGCTGCCTGCTTGGCGTTGAGTTCGCTCAGAATTTCGACGAAGGCAATCAACGCCCGATCTTGTGACCGGGACCAGGTTTGGATGTGATTTGTATATTTGTTCTCCCAAACAGCCAGCATGTTCTCGATCGCGTCGCGATCGACCTGCGACAAAGCAGCCCAGTCGATCGCCTCTCGGGGCTCAACCGCCTGGAAGTTGCCGCCGGTGATCATGGTGGAGGCCCGCGTTTGTAGTCGATCTCGCTCTCGGCGTTGCTTGATGCGTTCAAGGCCATCCTGTTGCGACTCTGCCAATATCCCTGCGAGCTGAAGGAAGAGTGCATCATCGAGTTTGGCGATGTCGCTGCGGATATGTTTGGTACGGGCGACCGTCCGTCGGCCTTCCTCGGGCTTGGTGGTGGTTAACACGCCGAGCCCTTTGGTGTCATCGAGAAATGAGGCGATCGAGCCAGATCGAAGGGCCTCGAATTCGACCAGATAGGCGTCATGCTCGGCCGCGATTCGCTCCGACTGTGCGGCCGAGGGCGAGATCAACAGAAGCCGCTGGCGGAGTGTTGGCCAACTCAAGGGGCCGGGAAACTGTTTGCCAGCTCCTTGACCCAAGGCAATCGTGGCTGTCAGCAAGACTGCGGCAATGCAGGTGAGTCGATGAAGCATGATTGAACCTCCTGATGCAGCCTGGCCTGACTGCTTTTTGCCATATATAGAGTGTCCGGTTCGCCATTGTCCCGAATCAATTGTCGGTTGTCCACTTCCTGTCAATTTGGAGCGATTGGTCGCAGTCTGCTGGTATCCTGCCGCCCATGAGCAGACTCGTGACCCGTCCCTCGTCGTTCATCGAAACAAATTCAACCCGAATGGAGCTTGCCCACATGTCAGACGACCACGGGGAGCGAAGGATCCGAGATGCCGCGGCCCAATTTGGTGATTGTTATGGCATCCTGACCTTTACCGGCGAAAATGTGCGGCGGCGATTGTCGCCCTCTGCAGTGGAGCGGTTCGATCGCGCGTTGCAGCGCGGTGAGCGGCTTGACCCCACCATCGCCGATGAAGTTGCAAATGCGATGAAGGACTGGGCCATTGACAGTGGGTGTACGCACTATTGTCACTGGTTTCAACCATTGACCGGATCAACCGCCGAGAAGCACGATTCATTCCTGAGTTTCGACGGCAACGGCCAGCCGATCACGGAGTTCTCTGGAAGTCAACTCATTCAAGCCGAACCCGACGCAAGTTCATTCCCAAGCGGCGGTATTCGTGATACGTGGGAGGCCCGCGGTTATACCGCCTGGGATCCAACGAGCCCGGCATTCATTGTCCGAAATGGAAGTGAACGAACGCTGTGTATTCCGACGTGTTTTGTCTCGTGGACCGGCGAGTCACTTGATCAGAAGACGCCACTGCTTCGAAGCAACGATGCTATCAGTACGCAGGCCATGCGAGCATTGCGGTTCTTCGGCAGCGATCGGGGCGTGAGCGCGGTGACAACAACACTCGGTGTTGAACAGGAGTACTTCCTTGTTGACAAAGAGCTCGCGTCGATGCGGCCAGACTTGATGCTATGTGGCCGGACTCTGATGGGCGCCGATTCTCCGAAGGGCCATCAGTTAGATGACCATTACTTTGGTTCTATTCCACAGAATGTGCTGGCGTACATGGCCGATGTTGAGGAGCGGCTCTACCAGCTCGGTATTCCGGCGAAGACGAGGCATAATGAAGTAGCGCCCCAGCAGTTTGAGTTGGCACCTTTGTGCGAACGATCAAATGTTGCCTGTGACCATCAAATGTTGACGATGAGTGTGCTGAAGACAGTGGCGAGTAACCACGGTTTGCATTGCCTTCTTCATGAGAAGCCGTTTCAGGGCATCAATGGCACAGGCAAGCACAACAACTGGTCCATGACGACCGATACGGGGCATAATCTGCTGAGTCCAGGCAAGGCAGGCGAGAGCAATCTCCAGTTTTTGACCTTTGTGTGCGCAGTTGTGCGTGCACTCGACATGCATGCAGACATTCTTCGCGCATCGGTTGCCAATGCTGGCAACGACCATCGGCTTGGTGCAAATGAAGCGCCGCCGGCGATCTTGAGCATCTATATGGGTGAGGAACTGGAGCGAGTATTGGAGAAGCTCGCGGCAGGTGAGACAGCCGACTTCGAGGCGAAATCTGAGATTGATCTCGGTACTCCAGCGGTTCCGCACTTGCAGCGACACGCAGGCGATCGAAATCGAACAAGTCCGTTTGCCTTTATTGGCAACCGATTTGAGTTCCGAGCGGTTGGTGGTCTTGCAAGCATTGCGTGGCCAAATGCGGTCATGAATACCATCATCGCCGAGTCTCTTGACTGGATTGTGACCAAGATGGAGAAGCAGGTTGACGCGTGCGGGTCAATTGAGACGGCAGCTATTGAAGTGTTAGGCGGCGTTATTCGCGAGCATCAACGAGTGATATTCAACGGCGATAACTACAGCGCCGAGTGGCATGAGGAGGCGGAGAGGCGAGGTCTTCCGATTCTGAAAACAACCGCAGATGCGTTGCCGGCATTCCGTAGCGATAGTGTTCGTGAGATGTTCCAAAGGTATGGCGTGATGAGTGGCGCGGAGGTCGACATCCGAGTCGATGTATTGTTTGAAACCTATAACCACGTAATTGGTATTGAAGCTCGCACCATGTTGCAGATGATTGAGACGCTGGTGCTTCCTGCAGCAACGCGATATCAGACGGAAATTGCGACAGCGATTGCCGCAACAGAGGCGGCTGGTGTTGAGTGCCCAACAACTGGGGGTCGGCTGCACAACTTGGTTGGTTTTGTGACTGGCCTTGAGCAGGCAGCCCTTGATATTCAATCAGCCATGGACCTCGTTGCTGGCTCACCCGATGAACAGGCTATTGTCAGCCAGAAAGAGTTGATTCCAGCAATGGAACGAGCTCGTGCGTGCTGTGACACCATCGAGTCGTGTGTTTCTGCAGATTTGTGGCCGCTTCCAACCTACACCGATCTGCTATTCGATTAGTTTCTGGACCTACCTACTTACTCTTGCCTTGTGCCGCCACAACTGCTTCAGCGGCGGCGATGGCGTTTGTGTCGCCAAGGTAGCGGCGGCCGAGTACGTTCATCTTGTTATCAAACTCATAGACCATCGGTACACCGGTTGGAATATTGAGTGACGTGATATCGGTATCAGAGATGTCATCAAGATGTTTGACTAAGGCACGTAGAGAGTTGCCATGTGCTGCAATGATCAGCCGTTTCCCTGCGGCAACATGCGGTCGAATAACGTCCTTCCAGTACGGAAGTACACGATCGACCGTGTCCTTCAGGCATTCGCCGACAGGCAGTTTGTCGTGTGGAATGTTTGCGTAGCGGAGTTCATTTCCAGGGAATGACACACTGTCGCGTGATATTGGGGGCGGAGGGGTGTTATACGAACGCCGCCAAGTATGAACCTGTTCCTCGCCATGCTGTGCTGCAGTTTCGGCCTTGTTCTGCCCTTGTAGTGCGCCGTAATGTCGCTCGTTCAAGTGCCAGTCGCGTGTTACAGGGATCCAACATTGATCGAGTTCTTCAAGCACAAACCAAAGTGTTCGAATGGATCGCTTGAGTAGACTTGTGTAAGCCGCATCAAACTCGAATCCCTCTGTGCGAAGGAGTTTGCCTGCGGCCTTTGCCTCGGTCTCGCCACGTGCAGAGAGATCTTGATCGTCCCAGCCGGTGAATCGGTTCTCAAGATTCCATTGGCTTTGGCCATGGCGAATACAGACGAGTGTTGGCATATCGGCCATGATAGACAATTGATGCCCCGGGGCTGATAGCTATTCAAGGTCAAGAATGACGGGCGCGTGGTCACTGCAGGCCAGTCCGGCTTGACGGTGGATGCTTGGTTTGCCCGCTCGCGTTGTTGCGGGCCTGTTTGCCAGTAGATAGTCGATTCGCCAGCCGCGATCGAGTGCACGGGCCTGTCCGCGGTTAGACCACCACGTGTAGGGTCCATCCACATCTCCCGCATCTGCTCGTACAAGATCTGACCAACCAGATGCGATTAAATCATTCATCCACTTTCGCTCGTGCGGAAGGAATCCACTGTTTTTGAGGTTTCCCTTCCAGTGATAAATATCACCATTGTCACGTGCGATATTGAGATCGCCGCCCACAAGCACTGGTCGCCGTCGCCGTTTGATGGTTGCCATCCACGGTGCAAACTGCTTCATCCAGATATTTTTTCTTGCTTGTGCAGCATCACTCGATGAACCACTGGGCAGGTAGACGCTCACAAGATCGACACCGTCGATGTCTACACGGAGGACGCGGCCCTCAGGGTCGGGCTCTTCTGCAATACCGCGGTGCAGTACTTGTAGCGGTCTGCGAGCGAAGATCGCGGTCCCCGCGTAGCCTGGCCGCTCGGCGGGGTTCCATGCGGCATGCCAATTCGTAAAGGGGTTGCCAGCTTCTGGTAGTTGATCTGGGCGGCAGCGGATCTCTTGCAGCATGACCACGTCAGGTGCAATCTCGTCAATCCACCGGGCAATGCCTTTGCGAATTGCGGCCCGTAGGCCATTTACATTCCAAGTCAGTACACGCATGGATGTGAATGCTACAGACCTCATACACTGCGATTCTTCGAAGGAGCCATTCAATGTTGCAAGTATGTATCGCGGTGTGTTTGATGACTGTTCCTGCACCACCCGAACCTCGGCTTTCACCGCAGGTGAGTGTTGAGCATGGCATTGTGCGAGTTGATCCGTATGCTTGGATGCGAGATCGTGACAACCCAGAAATTGTGCAGCACCTCAATGCTGAGAATTCTTACGCCGAGGCAGTAACGGTCGATCTGGAGCCTCTCCGCGAGGTCCTCTACAAGGAATTCCTTTCTCGGCTCGTAGAAGATGATGAGGGAGTTCCGTGGGAGGGAGCGGATGGGTGGACCTATTGGACTCGTACAGAGAAGGGTAAGGATTACCCAATCGTGCTCCGTCGCCGCGGTGAGGATGAACAGGTATTGCTAGATGAGAATGTATTGGGGGCAGACCACGAGTATTACAGCGTGACGAACTGGGAAGTCAGTCCAAATGGAGAGATCCTTGCGTGGCTGGACGACACGAGCGGGTATGAACATGCCACGTTGCACATGCGGACGATCGCGACTGGCGAGGTTGTTGATGAGGCGATTATTGAGGTTGGGGCGTTTGATCTTGCATGGCTTGATGACGAGCATATTTTTTATACGCGGTACGACGAATCAAGTCGGCCAGATCGTGTCTATAGACATCGGCTTGGCACATCCTCGGCAGATGATGTTGAGGTGGCCAGCGAGCCTGATGGACGCTTCTGGGTTGGAGTGAGCCGTCTTTCAGATGGTTCCGGCGTGATCATCTCGATTGGTTCAACGTTGACGAGTGACGTGCGATTTATAGCGAGTGGCAGTGGCGAATCGGTGCCACAAGAAATCTTGCCTCGAGTAGAGGGAATTGAGTATGACGTGAACCACCACGGTGATCGGTTTCTTGTGCGGATTAACGACGCGGGCGACAACTTCAGAATTGTTGAAGTGCAGGATGATTCATTGGGAAGTGTCGGACGTGAGTTGGTTCCACATGATCCCGACGTGTACATCACAGGTATGTCAACATTTAAGGATGCGATTGTGTTGTCTGAGCGTCGCGGCGGGTATACGGCCATCGAGTTTGTCGATCCAACGACTTTGAGTCGCCGTGTACTGCCCGTGCCAGAGCAGGTTTCAACCATTCATGTTGCTAGCGGAAATGAAGTATTTGGGGCTCCATTTGTGCGGGTGTCCTATATGTCGCCGGTGACGCCAAACCAGACAGTGGATGTTGATATCGATGACCTCGAGTGGCATGTGCGTAAGCAGCGAGAGGTGCCAGGCTGGGATTCCAGCAAGTACACCGTGAGCCGCCAGATGATTCCAGCCCGTGACGGAACATTGATTCCAGTGTCACTCATGTATCTCACTGGCACCACGCCAGATGGGACACATCCGTTGTTCTTGTATGGGTATGGCGCGTATGGATCATCAATGGATCCATATTTTTCGACGACGCGGCCATCGCTTGTTGATCGTGGCGTGATATTCGCAGTGGCGCATGTGCGTGGTGGTGGCGAGATGGGTAGGTATTGGTATGACTCAGGGAAATTTCATGACAAGCCAAACACGTTTACGGACTTTATTGATGTGGCTGAAGGCCTTGTCGAGTCTGGTTGGGCCGATCCAGATCGCATTGCGATCGAGGGTGGGAGTGCTGGCGGTTTATTGATTGGGGCCGTTCTCAATATGCGCCCCGACCTCTGGCGTGTGGCGCACGCCTCGGTGCCGTTTGTCGATGTCGTGAACACAATGCTTGATCCGACTATTCCGTTGACTGTGGGGGAGTATGAGGAGTGGGGGAACCCAGGCGACAAGGCTTATTACAAGACGATGCTTTCGTATTCCCCATACGACAACGTCAGCCCGAAGCCATATCCGGCGGTTTTGGTGACAGCGGGCTTGAACGACCCGCGGGTGCAGTACTGGGAGCCAACGAAGTGGGTGGCGAAGCTAAGGGACCACACGGTAAGTGAGCGGCCCATCCTGCAACGAACCAATATGGGCGCCGGCCACGGCGGTGCCAGCGGTCGCTACGCCCGATACAAAGAAATCGCTTGGGAAGACGCCTTTATCCTCTCTGAGCTTAAATGATCAGGAGGGGTAATGTGTCTGCTTGTCGACGTTCGGCCTATAGCGGCTTACGAGATCAAACTATACACATCTACCAGTAGTGAGAATCAGATCTGTCACTCGCTTGGCCGGCTAGGATCGATGCCCGTTTGGCCGAAACCAAACTTGTGTCGCATTGACTCGACCACTACATACAGTGTTGGGACGAGCAGGAGCGTCACGAAGGTCGCTACGAGGATGCCACCAAAGACTGTGGTTCCGATCGACCTGTTACTCATCGCACCGGCGCCTGTTGCCAGGACAAGTGGCAGCACTCCAATGCCGAAGGCCAACGCTGTCATCAAGATGGGCCGCAGTCGCATTCTCGCTGCATATACTGCCGAATCGACGATGCCTCCCCCAGACTCACGGTGTTCCTTTGCGAATTCGACAAGGAGGATTGAGTTCTTGGCGGCAAGGCCAATCAACATCACGAGACCGATCTGACCATAGACATCCAACGGGTACCCACGAATCATAAGAAAGCCAAGTGCCCCCAGAATTCCGGGCGGCACCGCCATGAGAATAAGAATCGGTAACGTCCAACTCTCATACTGGGCTGCTAGAAAGAGGAATACCGCAATGAGTGCCAACCCAAACACGAACGGCGCAAGATTGCCTGCCTTGATCTCTTGGTAGGTCAGCCCGGACCACGAGTAGCCAATTCCATCAGGCAATACCTCGTCGCAGATCTTTTCCATTGCAGTAATCGCGGTGCCACTGCTATACCCAAGTGCTGCGCTCCCCTGGATGGGGATCGAGTCATAGATGTTGTAGTGAGCCACATTGTTTGGGCCAGTGATGTGACTGACTGTCGCGAAAGATTCTAGTGGAACCATCACGCCATCTCGGGTGGGTACCCGGACGTTCATGATGTCAGAGGGCTGCATACGATACTCCGCTTCAGCCTGAATCATGACCATATACACACGACCAAATCGGTTGAAGTCATTGACGTAGTACGAACCCAACGCTGACTGGATGGCAGTGAATAGAGAGTCAACCGAAACATTTGATGCTTCAGCCTTCGTGCGATCAATCTCCAGCCACAACTGCGGGACATCCATACGAAATGTTGTGTACACCTGCGAAAGATATGGCTGTTGATTTGCTACGTAGAGAACCTTATTGGCCGCATCATTCATGGCGTCAAGCCCGAGGCTGTTGAGATCTTGCAGTTGCATATCGAATCCACCAACCGTACCTAGGCCCTGGATTGCAGGCGGATTGACAGCGAGCAGGATGGCGTCTGGAATCGAGGCGAACCGCTTCGTGAGCGCAGCTTCAATTTCGGCTGCGCTCTGCCCCACGCCTTCACGTTCGCTCCACGGCTTCAGGACTGCCACCAAGAAGCCAGCATTACTTTGGCTCGTGCCAGAAATGAAGTCATTCCCCGCAATCTCGATCACGTTGGCGATCTCTGGGAACTCCTGGCATATGGCGAGGACCTTGGCCTCGACCGCCTGAGTGCGGGCCAGTGATGAGCCAGATGGCAACTGCACGGCAATGAAGAAGTAGCCCTGATCTTCTTCTGGCACAAATGACGTGGAGGTCATCATCAAGAGGCCAAAGGTGGACACGAAGATTGCTGCAACCGCAACGACTGCCAGCCATGCCACGCGGCTAAACCCCGTAACAATGCTTCCGTAAACCTTCGTGGTCCAGTCGATCACAGCATTCACCGGGCCAAATAGTCGGTGCAATAAGCCTTGCTTGCCGCCATTGCTTCGTTTGAGAAGCAGTGCGCACATAGCCGGCGTGAGTGTCAATGACACGATGCTTGAAATGACGACCGAGAACACAATTGTGAGCGCAAACTGGTTGTACAACTGACCAGTAATGCCTGGCATGAGCGCGGCGGGAACAAATACAGCAAGTAGCACAAGCGTTGTTGCGACAATTGGCCCACGAACCTGTGACATCGACTTCGATACAACGTCGACGATTTCCACATCGTCTTCAGACTCATCCAACTCACGCTCGACATTTTCTACAACCACGATGGCGTCATCTACAACAAGCCCAACAGCCAGAACTAGTCCGAGCAGTGTCAACATGTTGATACTGAAATCAAATGCGAGCATTGCGGCAAAGGCGCCAATGATTGAAACTGGAATGGCAATCACTGGGATAAGCGTCGCGCGGAACGATTGCAAGAAGATGAAGATGACCAAGATCACCAAGCCAACGGCCTCGACAATGGTCCATAAGAGGTCGCTGATGGAAGCACGGACAAATTCAGTCGCGTCGTACGTAAGTTTCCACGTGATGCCTTCGGGAAAATCTTGTTCAAGATGCTGCATTGCAGCTTGAACGCCAGTCGACACATTCAAGGCGTTTGCGGTCGAGAGTTGATAGATACCCAACTGAGCGCTCGCTTCACCATTCTGCTTACTGTCTGTGAGGTAGCTCGCTGCGCCAAGTTCGACTCGAGCAACATCGCTCAAACGAATTACTTCAGCGGGCGAAGCTCGCAGAACGATGTCACCAAACTGCTCGGCTGTAACGAGTCGGCCAAGTGTGTTGATCTGCAGGTTGAATGATGGATTTCCAGCGACTGGCGGCACGCCTACTGAACCAGCCGCGACTTGTTGATTTTGATTAGAGATCGCTGAGACAATGTCTTCAGTCGACAGGCGGTATGTGGTCATCAGATCAATGTCGAGCCAGATACGCATTGCATATTGGCGCAAACCAAAGTTCATCACTTGGCCGACGCCCGTCACGCGTGCAAGTGGATCGGTAATGTGAATGTCGGCGTAGTTGCTGAGGTACGCGCTATCGAATCGACCATCTGGCGATAGCAGCGACACTACGCCTGTCATTTGGGTCGACTGCTTCGTAACCATGATTCCAGAGCGTTGTACTTCGCTTGGCAGTCGTGCCTCGGCCTGCTGAACGCGATTTTGTACGTCAACGGCCCCGATATTTTGATCGTAACCAACCTCAAACGTGACTTGAATGATCGACGATCCGTTATTGGTGCTTGATGACGACATGTAAATCATGCCTTCAACACCATTGATCTGCTCCTCGACCAGCCTGGTAATGACCGAAGAAACTGTATCGGCCGATGCGCCGGTATAGTTGGATGTCACCGTGACCATTGGTGGAGCAACTTGCGGGTACAACGCAATTGGCAACACGCCGACTGAGACGGCTCCAGCAAGGACGATGATGAGTGAAATGACCGTTGCGAAGATCGGCCGTCTGATGAAGAAGTCAATCATCAATCGGTCTTCTTTTTGCTACTTGACGAGTCGGGTGATGGCGGAGGAGTTCCAGGCGGAGCCGCTGGGGGAGCTTCTTTGATCTTGGTGCCGTTGGTTCGAATTCGCACGAATCCCGAGGTTACGATTCGGTCTCCAGCCTTTAACCCAGAATTGAGTACTGCAGTGCCGTCTTGGGAGAGAGCAACCTCGACCTTTGTTTGCGTCACAGTGTCATCAGATTCCACGAGCCACACATACTGATCAGATGCTTGTTGAACTAACGCGGTTGCTGGAATTGTGATGGAGTCTTTCAGGATGCTCATTGTGACCGTTGCTTGGCAATACTGACCTGGGAGCAGGCTATAGCCAGTGTTGTCGACATCGGTCCACATGCGAATCAAGCTTGTTTCTGGGTTTGCCGAATTGTCAACAAAGGTGATCTTGCCAGTTCGCTTCCAGCCGCTCAGTCGCGGAATTTCCACATCAGCTTCCAACAGTTGATCAGCCTTCCAGTTTTTCAGGAACTCAGGAAACTCATTCGCTGACGGGGCAAAGTTGATACGAATTGGGTTTGCTGTGATGAGCGTGCAGAGCACGGCGTTATCAGTTCCCGGCACCACATAGGTTCCTGGATCGATAGAAGTCGCGCTAACGCGGCCAGCAATGGGTGCACGGATTTCGGTGTATGACAAGTTGAGTTCAGCGAGCACAATTTGTGCTTCGGCGGCCAACACCGCTGCTTTGGCGATAGCATTGTTCGCCTCATATTGGTCAAACTCTTCGGCTGAGATAGCGCCAGTCCCTACCAGCGGCGCATTTCTGTCAACGATGATTTGAGCCAGCATCTCCTGAGCTTCTGCCTCTGCAAGATCAGCTTGTGCAGCGAGCAGAGATGCTTCATATGGCTCCTGCTGAATGACAAAGAGTAAGTCGCCTGCTTCTACTCGAGAACCCTGCGGGGCCGGTCTTGCTTCAAGCCAACCTTCAACGCGTGCAATGATTTCCACCTTCCATACCGAGGAAGCAACGGCTGGGTAGGTTCGCTTGACAGGGAAGTTGCTCACTTTCGCTGTTGTTGTCGTAACCGGAACAGCAGGCTTTGTTTTTGTAGTTGGTGCTGAGTCATTGCTGCATCCCCAGAGGAGAGCTGACACGAACAAAACACCACAAATTTGGTGCATCATGAGGACGATTCCTTGCTCTCAGAAGCGAGTTCAGGCAGAGCGCCAGCGGTCCAGCCGCCTCCCAGCGCTCGATAGAGTTCAACCAGTGTCTCGGCGCACATCCCTTGTGTCTGTACTAAAGAGTCTTCCACCCCAAGCAAAGTTTGCTGGATTGTGATGACAGTGAGAAAGTCTGTTACGCCATGTTCATATTGCTGCAGGGAGAGGTCGTAGGCCAGTTGAGCGGAGGCGGTCGCGTCGGCCAAGTAGTCTCGCTGTCGCGCAGTCAACGTGAAGCCGACGAGGCTGCTCTCAACTTCACCGATTGCCTGTATGACTGTTCTCTCATATCCAAGTAACGCCTCACGGGTGAGAGATTCTTGTTGGTTGATCGCAGATCGAAGGCGGCCGCCATTGAATATGTCCCAACTAATGCCTGGGCCAGCGGCGTATGCCCGACTCGACCACTGCAAAAGGTCCGTAAAGTTAGAAGCACCAAATCCAAACTGCCCGGTGAGTGTTAACTTTGGATACAGATTGGCAGTCGCTTGGCCAATGCGAGCTGTGGCC
This sequence comes from Phycisphaerales bacterium, assembly GCA_029247205.1. Classification (GTDB taxonomy): domain Bacteria; phylum Planctomycetota; class Phycisphaerae; order Phycisphaerales; family SM1A02; genus UBA12567. The sequence continues at coordinate 25,063 of JAQWLT010000054.1, forward strand.
GCAGCCAGTTCGCGTTCGGCGGCACGTACATCAGGGCGACGGCGAAGCAGGTCCGATGGGATACCAACCGCTACCAGCGATGGAACGGGTGGAATACCGCCCCTCGCTGGCAAGGATTCCAAGAGTGGTCCTGGCGTTGTTCCGAGTAGCAGTGCCAGACTTGCGGTCTCATTTGCCATCGTCACACCGATTTGCGGAATCAGTGCTTCGGTTTCAGCCAACAACGCCTTTGCCTGAGCAAGCTGCGATTCTGTTTCAGTTCCAGCAAAGATTTTCTGTTCGACTAACTGAACAAAGCGTCGCTGCGATTCGATATCACGGTTGGCGATATTGAGCCTTGCTTCGAGCGTGCGAATGTTGAAGTAGGAAGTGGCGACATCCGCTCGTAATGTGACAAGCGCGTAACGCCAATCTTCGATGGATGCTTGTAAGTCTCCCGTGGCGGCTTCTATCCCACGAGCGATACGACCAAACAAGTCAATTTCCCATGAGGCGTCGAGCCCAACCTGCCATGAGTTGTACGGATCGCCGCCATCACTGACACCGGTGCTAGCGAAATCGCCTGTTGGCACGCGGTCGCGTGAGTACCCAGCCAAGGAACCGATGTCGGGGTACAACTCCGACGAAGCAATGCCGTACGTAGCACGGTATTGATCGATTCGTTCTGCGGCAATACGTAGGCTGAAGTTGTTCGTCGTGGCATTGGCGATCAGTCGGTCGAGTACCGGGTCATTGAAGACCTGCCACCACAGAGAGGGCTCATCTGGCGGGCTCTCTGTAGCACCGTCGGTCCATACAAACTCGTTTGGGACAGGCGTCTCAGGCGGTACGTAGTTGGGCCCAACTTGGCATCCTGCGAACATGGCAACAGCGGTTCCGGTTGCAATGTGAGATATTCGCATGCGGCGCGTATCTGACCACAATCGACTCCGGTGTGCAAGTAGCTGTGCGAAAGAGATCAGGTGGCAGGGCTATCTACCAAGGCAGTGAAGCTAGATTTACACCTGGTTCGATATCCAGAGGTGGTTGGCCACATATAAATACTCTGGCTCCGCTCCCCACCAGCTCGACAGAATCGTCGATGCATCGGAGGTATGAGCCTTCTCGAAGACCGACGACTGGCAGGTCGTTGACCTCGTGGTATTCACGCAGTCGATCATCACGAGTTTCGCCGTAGTGCTCAGTGAATGTGTTATCAGATGTGCGTATCCAAGTCGCCCCTTCGAAATAGTGGGCATTGACCTGAAACTGTACGAGCCCAAGTGTGGCAAATGACTCGGGCCGTGCAATCGGCATATCGTTGGTTGTCTGCATGGTTGGGCATGCGACATTTGTTCCGGCGCTGACACCCATATATGGGATGTCATCGTCCAAGACACGAGAGCGAATGGCCGCCATGGCACCGGTTCGCTGCAGTTCCCAAGTCAGCCTGAAAGTGTTTCCCCCGCCAATCGAGATTGCATCGGCATTTGCAATGGCAGCGAGGGGGTCTTCAAAGGTGTGAATACCGACGAGTTCGTAGCCTGCATCAAGTCCGCGTTCCTTCATGAGCGTTACATATTGATCGTGATCATCGAGTGCCCAGGGAATAAAGAGCACTTGTTTGACATCACCAAAGTGCAGCCGCATCTCTTTGAGATACATCGCTTTGCGATCTTCGGTCCTAATTCCGCCGCTACCCAGCAGTGCTCGCATACGAGGAAGGGTAGGGGAAGTTCAAAAGTCTCGCCGTTGTAGGCGAAAGTCTGCGAGCATGAGCATGACAAAGCAGGTGCTGAGCAGAGTGATAGATGGCCACCACGGCCACTGCCCATCGTGAATTCCCATGAAAACACGTACATCTATGAGCGAGAATGGGCTGAGCCAGCCAAGGCCCTGCACCAAAAACATCGCAAAGGATACAAGGGCAACACCGACAACTACTGCTCCTGCGGTGAGTTGGTGTACGGCCCAGGCAGAAACGAGCGTCACCAGACAGATCAGCGACCAGAGAAAAATGCACATGTACAACGTGGAAGCAAGTAGTTCGCCCCAGCCAACGTGTTCGCCGATCGAACGACTAAGCCATACCGCTGAGATTGAAGACAAGACGACCGGTCCTAGTGTGAGCACGCACACAAGCGCATGTCGCGTGTAGAGCACACGTCTGCGAGAGAGTGGTCGGGAAAAGAGAAACTCGGCAGTGCGTTGATCGGCTTCACGAGCAATGATGCCGCTGCCAATGAAGGCGATTGCGCCCACGCCAAACAAACTGCATCCCTTGAACCACTGCTGTACTGCGAGGTATGGCCAGAAGCCTGCATGCTCCATCGCCTTCAAGAGGTCCTGAATGGCATCGAATGGAACTAATTTGGCGATGGCTGGCATATTGTCACGGAAGCGCGGCCAATACAGAATTGCTGCGACAAGCGCCCCTTCCAAAATGACAAAGTAGCCCAGAGCGATCCACCAGGTCTGCCGTAGAAACTGCTTGCACAGGCTCATGCGTTGGGCTCCTGATAGAGCGCACCAAATATTTCATCAAGTGAGCCGCCTGATTGGATAGAAGCGATCGGCAGAGCCGCCAGCGCTGGTAGTACGGCCTCAGGCGCAGCATCATGCAGAAGAATCCAGTTTGTGCCGCCACCAGACCATTGCCAGCCTTCCACCTTGGGTAGATCTGATTGTTCGGCGGGGCGCCGAAGCGTGAGGTGAACCACGCGGCTTGTTTCAGCAAGTAAGTCACTAGTTGGGCCTTCGCGGATCACTTGACCGGATCGCAAGAATGCCACACGGTCGCAGAGGCGTTCGGTGCTTGCAAGATCATGAGAGGAGCACAGAATCGCACGACCAGTGGCAGTTGCTTCCCGAAGTAGGTCAACCGCAACTTGCCTCGCTGCAGGATCAAATGCTTCCATCGGCTCGTCAAGAATAAGTAGTGGTGCACCGCTTGAGAGTGCTTGTGCAAGTAACACCTTACGCTTCATGCCATGGCTGAGTGCGCCGACACGTCGACGACGAGGAACCCCAAGTTCATCGAGCAGTGCGAGTCCAGCAGTTCTGTCTGCCTGTGGATGAAAACGAGTTGCAAAGTCGAGTAACTCGCCTGCTCGTAGTCGGTGATAGAGCGATGTTTCGCTCGGTGCGTATCCAATCAATTTTCTAGCAGCGAGAGAGTTTCGTATGGCATCTACGCCGCAGACATCAATTGCTCCTTCGTCGGCTTGTATGACGCCGAGGATGCACTTGAGAAGTGTCGTCTTTCCGGCACCATTCGGCCCAACGAGCCCGACGATCTCGCCAGAGGCGACATGTAGTGAGACACCCTGAAGAATGGCCGCGTTTCCGTATGACTTTTTGAGAACACAGACGGACAGCATGTGCGGCGATGTTGCTGTTTCTAGAGAAGCACCTTGATTTGTGTGACCATTCATTATCAATCCGAATGGTAGCGTGATCAGCAAAGTACCATTTGCAGATGGATGAAACGAGCAGATGCCCGTGGTGCGGTACAGATCCTCAGTACGTTGCTTATCACGATGAAGAGTGGGGTGTTCCTGTTCGGGACGATGTTGCGCTCTTCAACAAGTTGACGCTGGATATGTTTCAATCAGGACTTTCATGGCTCGTTGTTCTGCGGAAGCGTGCAAAAATGGTAGAACTTCTTCAACTTGATGCTCCAGACAAGTTGGCAAATTGGACGGACATAAATATCGATCGTGTATTGCTGGATCCGTCAATCATCCGCAATCGGATGAAAGTGCGGGCAGCGGTCAATAATGCAAAACTGTTCGTGCAACTACGTGACAACGGGCGTCCGTTCGGGAATCTGCTGTGGTCGCATGTAGGTGGCACAACCATTGTAAATAACTGGAAAGAAGACACACATATTCCTGCGAGAACGCCAGAAGGAGATGCGATGTCTAAGGAACTCAAGGCGATAGGCTTCAAGTGGACGGGACCCACGGTGTGCTACGCATTCATGCAGGCGGTCGGCATGGTTAATGACCACCTCGTGTCGTGCCCACGGCATGCGGTCTGCGCAATCAACTGATCGTACGGGTTGTTGTTTGCTGATCTCTGCGATTCGTCTATCAAATATTCTTATGCTTCGCAGTAGTAGTCTCGGTCTGATCGCTGTGGAAGGATGGGATGCGAGTGTGCCTTCTAGCCCACTTCTTCTTTAAAGAGGAAGAGTATTCCTAGTAGAAAATGATGCGTGGTGTTTGTGAGTGGAAATTGTTCGCGTAGTATTCGTGGACTCAGCGAAATGGAGCAGTGCGATGGTTTGGGCCTTGGCAATTCATGGTGGAGCGGGCGCAATTGTCGAAGCGTTGTCTGATGACCACCGCAACGCCGTCGAACAGACACTTCCTCGGATTGCAGATGTTGGCGCGACCATGCTTCGTGGCGGAGGTTCTGCCATTGATGTCGCCGAGCAACTCGCGGTTGAACTTGAAGAGTGCGAACTCTTCAATGCCGGACGCGGCGCAGTACTCAGTGTGAGGGGCACCCATGAACTCGAAGCATCGATCATGGATGGCGATTCCGGACGTGCAGGCGCTTGTTGTGGGTTGAAGACCGTTCGGAACCCTATTCGGCTGGCTCGGCAGGTGCTCGAACGGACGGATCATGTATTTGTTGCTGCACCTGGTGCCGAGGACCTTGCCAAGGAATGGCAACTTCCATGCGTGCCAAACGACTGGTTTACGACTGATCGTCGACGGCGCCAACTTGATGAGTTCCTCGCAGCTGAGCAAGATGATCGCATGCATCACGCGACAGTCGGGGCTGTGGTGTGCGATGCAGAAGGTCGTGTTGCAGCAGCGACATCAACAGGTGGTATGACCGGGAAGTTGCCTGGAAGGATCGGTGACGCACCGATGATTGGCGCGGGAACGTGGGCGGATACGCGTGTGGCTGTGTCCGGAACCGGGCTTGGTGAGCGGTTCATTCGTGCCGGCACTGCCAGAATGGTGAGCGCGCGGGTTGAATTGCTTGGCGAGCCCCTGCCTGTTGCCGCTGCAGCCGTGCTCGACTCAATGCCACCTGAGTCTGGTGGGTTGATCGCCGTTGACACGGGTGGGGTAGTAGCGCTTCCGTTTACAAGTCAGGGCATGTATCGAGCATGGGCGACAGGCGCAGGTATCGTGGGTCATGCGATTGGACCCACGATAGGCGGCCCTTGATGCGGCTGTGCATGTTGGGTCGGCGAGCGTGCTGACTTGATCCCCCTATTATGGTTGACTCGGTTCCAATGACACATACTCCCAAACCAATTCAACCCGGCGATGCCAGCGGAGTGCAACCCACTTCCTGCTTGCCGCCCAACGCAGACTTATACATCGGCCGCGACCTTGCTTGGCTCGACTTTAATGAGCGAGTGTTGGCTCAGGCAGAGAATTTCAGCCGCCCTCTTTTCGACCGTCTTCGATTTCTTGCCATTTGTGAAAGCAATCTTGACGAGTTCTTTATGAAGCGGGTCGCATTAATTCGTCGTCGCATTGATCTTGGTCTTGAGAAAGTGACCCACGATGGGCTTTCTGTTCGCCAGCAACGTGTGGCAATAAAAGAACGCGTGTCGCCTCTGGTTACTCGTCAGCGTTCGGTGTGGGTGAATCACTTGCTGCCGAGACTTATTGATGAGGGCATTCGAGTCACTACGGTCGAAGATTTGCCTCGCCGTTATCAGGATCGTGTTGACGACTGGTTTCATCGCCACGTGTTTCCGCTCCTGACTCCTCTTGCGGCCGATCCTGGACATCCATTCCCATTCATATCGAATCTGTCGAGCAATTTTGCTGTTCTTCTTGCTGAGCCTGGAGAAGTGGATTCGCGATTTGCCCGGGTTAAGATTCCTGATGCACTTCCTTCGTGGATTCGAGTGCCAGTGCATGGACCGGTTGGTGCGATTCAAGACACAACACCATGTCGGGTCGTTCGAACTGCCGATGTCGTTCGCCGAAATCTTGAATCTGTATTTCCAGGGATGAAGATTCTTGAAGTACTGGAGTTTCGTGTCACTCGTGGCATCGGACTTGAAGATGACGATGATGATGTGCAAGATCTGGCCGAGTGGGTGCGTGCCTCTCTGCGGCATCGTCGGTTTGCAGAAGCCGTGAGGCTTGAGACAGGCGATGACCCGCCCCCCAAGCTCGTGCAGCGGCTGCTTGAGGAACTCGATCTCGAGCCCGAGGCGCACTACCAACGAGGCACGCCACTCGAGTGGGGCGGCTTGACTGATCTCACAAAGTTCGATCGCAGCGATCTTGTGTCGCCACAGTGGCGGCCGATTGTTCCGACTCGCCTTGCCGATCCTGATGAGCCGATTTTTGACGCGATACGCCGTGGTGACATTCTGTTGAACCATCCATACGACTCGTTCCATGCTTCAGTGGAGCGATTTGTAACAGAAGCAGCTGCGGACCCTGATGTTGTCGCCATCAAACAGTGTTTGTATCGAACCGAACCAGACTCTCCATTTATCCACGGCCTGCTGCGTGCTGCGGAGTCGGGGAAACAGGTGACATGCCTCGTTGAACTTCGAGCACGGTTTGACGAGGACCGTAATCTGCAGCTCACACGAACGCTTGAGAAGCATGGCGTACATGTTGCGTACGGAGTGGTTGGGCTGAAGACGCACGCAAAGTGTTCATTGGTTATTCGTCGAGAGGGCGGCGCGTTTCGTGCATATGCCCACATCGGAACTGGGAATTATCACTCCGGGACTGCCAATCTTTATTCGGACTGCGGTTTGCTCACGTGTAATGATGAGATCACCGGGGATGTCATTCAGGTGTTTAATTATCTCACCGGAAGATCGCGGCACACTGACTATGAGCGGCTGCTCGTTGCCCCAGTGATGATGCGTGATCACATCCTCGCCTGTATTCATCGCGAGTCCGATCACGCTCGGGCCGGCCGGACCGCCCGAATCATTGCCAAGGTGAACCAGCTTGAAGACCCTGAGGTCATGACGGCAATCATTGCGGCGTCACAGGCCGGAGTGCAGGTCAACTTGATTGTGCGTGGTTTCTGCTGTCTTCTTCCTGGTGTTCCGGGTTACACCGACAACGTGCGAATCACCTCAATCATTGGCGACTTCCTCGAACATGCTCGGATCTTCTACTTTGCTGATGGGAAGTCTGACCCACTGAAGGGTGCATGGTTTATAGGCTCTGCCGATTGGATGCAGCGGAATCTTTCGCAGCGAGTCGAGATTGTGACGCCCATACTTGACCCAGCTGCCCGGCAGCGGCTTCATCGAATTCTGTCGATCAATCTCGACGACCGGCACGATGCATGGGATATGCGCCCAGATGGATCGTGGCACAAACTACAGGCATCAGTGGATGCACCAGATGAAAGTGTTGAATTACTCGGCACATTCGCCACACTTCGGCGCAATGCAATGCGAGCCGAGGTAGAGGCGATGCAAGACTCCCGGGCAAGGAGTCTTACGTTACGCGAACTCCCACGCAAGGCTGTGGATTCAGCAGAAGATGTAACACTCGGCGGCGTAGAGCGAATTGTCGGGATGGCGCTTCTTGAGTCACCGTGGCGTACGGCAAGTGAGATTGGAAAGCGAGTCACGATTTCGCCATCACTCACGGTCGCGACAGGTATGAGATTGGAAGAGGGGGGGTTCATCGAGACGATTTATCTTGGTCGGCACCGCGTGTGGATTCCTACGCCAGCCTTGGCCGATGCGATTGGCGGCCCGCTTTCGCTGGTTCGAGGTCGAGAGATCGGTTGGCTCACTCGGCGCATCAGTCGATGGCTTCGACTGCAAGGATGGCGAGTGCGGAGAGGCGAGGGCACCGACTTCAATCTCATGGCCGAGTCACCCGATGGAGCGCAGCATGGCTGGGTGATCAAGTCTGATCGGCGAGGCGTTGCAAAGGAATTACGCGATGCGATAGGCGACGAGTGGACTCAAATCAATGCGGTGGGGGTGCAGTCCGACATCATTGACGTGCTTCGCGGTGTGAAGGCCAAGATGTCGATCTCTGACCGTCGCCGCATCAAGGTTTTGACGCTGGGTACGGTATTGCGACGGACATGCGTGGAAGAGGACGTCTGAGCATGCGAACACTGCTTCTGATGCGGCACGCAGAGTCATCTTGGGATCAAGCAGGCGAAGACTCGAAACGCCCACTCAATACATGTGGTGAGTCAGCGGCCCCTCGTATGGGGCGGTGGCTGTCGCTACAGGAGGCTGAGCCGGATGTTGTGTTGTCCTCAACAGCCGTTCGGGCTCAGACAACCGCTGAGTTGGTCATATCTGCTCTTGATTCGTCTCCTGAGTTGCGGCTCTTTGACGGCCTGTACCACCCCGATACGGATGTGATTCTCGATTCGCTTGCGTGCCACGGAGAGGAGGCTGACCGAGTGCTCTTGGTCTGTCACAACCCCGGTATCTCGGTGGCGGTAAGCGAACTCACTGGCGAGTACACCAGCATGCCAACAGCGGCATTGGCGGTGATTGAATTTGATATCAACAGTTGGCCTGACGTGCTGCTTGAGCGAAGGGGAACGCTCGCTCACTTGTGGCGGGTCAAGGAACTTCCTGATGAGTGACTTTGCCGGTCGTCATGTCGATGTTGTAGTACGCAAGGTACCAATCGACGAATCGGGACACGCCATCCTCAACGCTCGTTGTCGGTGACCACCCAAAGTCAGCTTTAAGATCGCTCGTGTCGGCCCATGTGGCGATGACGTCGCCGGCTTGCATGGGCAGCATATTTTTCTCGGCCGTCATTCCGAGCTTCTCTTCGAGTATTTCGACGAACCGCATCAAACTAATCGGCGAGCCGTTGCCAATGTTGTACACCCGCCATGGGGCATTGCTGGTGGAAGGGTCTGGGCTGTTGGTGTCATAGTCTGGGTCGGGAGCCGCGACACGATCGACTGCCCGGACAACGCCTTCGACGATGTCCTCGACGTACGTGAAGTCACGGCTGTGGTTGCCGTGATTGAAGATATCGATAGGGCGACCTTCTAGGATTGCCTTGGTGAACTTAAAGAGCGCCATATCGGGGCGACCCCATGGTCCATAAACGGTGAAGAATCGAAGTCCCGTACACGGAAGGTTGAAGAGGCACGAATACGAGTGCGCCATCAGCTCGTTGGCACGCTTCGATGCGGCGTAGAACGTCATTGGATGGTCGGCACCGCGGTGCGGCGAGAATGGCATGTTGGTGTCGCTGCCGAATGCTGACGACGTTGATGCGTAGACGAGATGCTCTATCTCATGATGTCGGCAACCCTCCAGAATATTGAGCGTTCCGAGCAGATTGGATTGGCAGTAGACATGTGGGTTTTCGATTGAGTACCGCACGCCCGCCTGGGCACCAAGGTGAATGACTCGATCGATTGTATGGTCAGCAAAGAGCCGCTCCATCGCTTCCCGGTCCGAGAGATCGGCCTTCACAAAAGTAAAGTGCTCGCCATTCTCGCTTGTCCGAATTCGGTCAATCCTCGCATCTTTCATTGCGGGATCGTAGTAGTCATTCAGATTGTCCAGACCGATCACATAGTCGCCGCGGGCCAGTAAGCGGTGCGTTGTAAAGGATCCAATGAAGCCGGCTGCGCCAGTCACGAGAACATGCATAGATGAGTCTCCGAATGGGCATGATATCAATCGGCGCTTGGGCCTTGGCCTGCTAGCCTCTCAGGGTGGAACCCCGTTCTCAATCACGTGTGCTGTACATTGTTGGAAACGCCCGCAGCGTCAGTGCGATCTTCGCGTCCATGGCTGGCCAGTTGAATGGTGTTTTTGCTGCAGGTGAACTTGCTCGCGTGAGGCCGGAACCATCTGATGCCATCTGCGGGGTGCCGCTCATGACCTGTACTGTTTGGAGCAGAATCTTGGCCTCACGGCGATGGGATGTCAGCGACACACTTTGCAGTGATGTGAGGTGGATCGCCCAAAGGCGTTCTCGCCGCCGGCACATTTCACGCCTGTTGTTAAGTGCGATTGGTAGCCGAGCAGCAACGTGGATGCAACGTGTGCACCAATCTCTACTCGGGGCAACAACCGACATCATGGGTGACGCTGGCTTTGTCGTGCCACCAGGCGAAGCAGCCGTCTTGGCCCCGGCAATCGAGCGAGCGATCAAGCTTCCACAGGCGAAGCGAAGATCGCTTGGCGCACATGGTCGCCTCCGCGTATCAAGCCGATACTGCCAACGCAAGACGACAACAGACTACGAATCACTGTGGCGCACACTTGGTAAGCCGTCGCCATGAGCCGCATCATCATGCTGACTGGGTTTGCGCCAGGGCTCATTTACTTTCGACAGCCACTGCTGCGGGCACTGGTCTCTGCCGGTCACGAGGTCATTGCCGCTGCGCCTGAGGAGGACGATCGGGTTGAGCCTGCGATGGCCGCCATCGGTGTGGATTGGAGGCCGATCGAATTCGATCGAAACCACATGCGCCCGGTGGGTGACCTTCGATTTTTGAGAGAAGTGCGATCAATTCTTCGCACGCTGGCACCGGACAGACTGCTATGCGCGACGGTAAAGCCAAATATCTATGGCGGCTGGGCCGCGCAGGCCGAGGGCATCCCATCGGCTGCAATGGTCACTGGTCTTGGAACGGTGTTCATGAATGCCGGTTGGCGTCGGCGTATTGCTGCGAGGATGCTTCGGCGAGCATGTCGTCATCACAGCACTGTATTTGTGCAGAACCCGGAGGACCGTGACGACTTGTTGCAAGCTGGAATCGTCGAGGACAAATCCAAACTCATCATGACGCCCGGCGAGGGAATTGATCTTCAGTTGTGGACGCCGCAGCCTCTCCCGGCCGAACCCGTATTTCTGATGCTTGCGAGACTACTGGTGGCGAAGGGGGTGCGTGAATACATCGAAGCAGCCCAGCTCGTTCGAGCGAAGTTTCCAAACGTCCGAATGCAGCTTGCTGGCATCGAAGACGCTGGCAGTGGGGGCGTGCCGCTTGCCGAGGTGCGGCAAGCTGAGCGTGCAGGGTTGATCGAGTACCTCGGCTTTGTGAGTGACGTGCCCGCAGCCATTCTTGCGAGCAGTGTGTGCGTTTTGCCTTCTTGGCATGAAGGCACGCCACACGGCGTGCTGGAGTCGATGGCTATGGGGCGAGCTGTTGTGACGACCGATGTGCGTGGGTGCAACCAAACAGTAATTGATGGGCAAACTGGGCTACTGGTTCCAGTTCGCGACGCGCCCGCATTGGCAGCGGCCATGTGCCAACTTGCAGGCGATGCCGATCTTCGAATACGTATGGGTTTCGCGAGCAGGCGTCTCGCAGAGGAACGCTTTGATGCTGATATCGTCGCTACGTCCATGATGGACGCCATGCTGTAGCGGCCTGCTAACCCGCCAACGTTCCTAGTCTGGCAATTCGTAGGACTTCAAGTACATAAGCCGCGAAGAGGCTGGCAATGCCACCAAGAATGAGGATTGCAATCGTCATGATGATGTGCTGATCACGAGGCATTGCCCTGTGGAATTGTTCGACAACTGCCAGAGGTTGGTGGATGAGCGTGGCTTGCATCTTTGCCTGAAAGAGGTCACGTGCTGCTTTGGCATTTTCAACTTTTGTCTGCACAGCCTCCTGTTGGACTGCCAGGTCAGAGATAAAGTTGACAGACTCAAGAACTTGCTGCATCAGCCTTGCGTTGAGAGATGCTTGCTCCGCTCGACAGGCACCAAGGCGACCCAGAAGTTCTAGCCGCTCAGTAGGTATGCGTTGTTCCAGTTCAAGCCGAATAGTGGCAATGCGGTCGGCGAGTAACTGTTGCGTCCCAGAAGAGGCATTGTTGGCCGAGTTCAGCGACGCGAGCAACGACTCAAGCGTTGAGTCGAGAGCGATCGCTCGATCCCCCAGAAACAACTCACGTGCAGTTAGTTGATCGTCAAGTACAGTTTGCTTGGTGATAGCGGCTCTGGTCATGGAAATATTCGTCTCTAAGCGTCCCCGAAGCGCCGCGACATAATCTGGTTCCGAAATGAGCGAGAGGGCAGTCTCTTGCTTCTCGATAGTGTGAGTGAGGGCCTGCAATGCGGAAGTTTGCTCCACGGATGTCACCACCGCGAGCCGCGTCGAGACGGATTGAATTCGCTGCCGCAGGCTATCGGCTAACGATGCGTGCAATTCATCGGTCCCACGAGATGTGCTAAACGAGATCGTCACGAGTTCCGGATTCGCCATGCTGTCGTCAGTCGATAACAGCGACATCGACGTGGGTGAAATGTCCACGATCGGTTTCCAGTCACCTTCAATGTCTTGGACGGCGCCCGGAATGACGACTTGCTCCATTTGGCTGATGACCATTGCAAAGTCATTACTCCCCGGACTAATGATAATCTCCCAGTTGGAGTCTGCTTCGCGCATGTAGTACCAGCTAGCTGCGAACAGAGTGAGTAAGAGAAGGGCGAGTTCAATCCATCTCCATCGCCAAATTGGAGCAAGGAGTTTATGAAGATCGACTGCCTCATTTGATTCGGGGTTGCGGTCAACCACATACACCGGGGGCTGCTGATTTCTAGTGAGTTCATTGGCTGGGTCAGGCATTGTGCTCATGTTCCTCGTTCGGTCGCAAGGCAGCCGTTTCATTGGCCCAACTCTCGTGGTGGGTATTGGCCCCGTCCGCTTGCCACGCAAGATCGTGAATCTTAGTCCCTGGTTGGTAGCCCTCAACCGCCTCGTTCAAAATCGATCGAATGCTTGCACAATCGCCTACTGCGCATGCGGCCTGAAGCGACACAAGCCACGATTCAAGTCGTTCCCATGGTGGAGTGCTCTCATTTCCACGCATGATGCGTGGGTGCGAGGTCCCTCGGACATTATCTCCAATGAGCAGTTCTTCATACAGTTTTTCGCCCGGCCGAAGCCCCGTATACTGAATGGAAATCATGCCCATCGGGTGGTCATCATCCTGCAGTGTGTGTCCAGAGAGTTGAATCATTCGTTGTGCAAGGTCGCGAATCTTCATTGGTTCGCCCATGTCCAGCACATAGACTTCTCCTCCCTCCGCCATTGACCCAGCCTGAATAACAAGTTGAACGGCTTCCTCAACGGTCATGAAGAATCGATTGATATCGGGGTGGGTAACGGTGACCGGTCCGCCCTGTCGAATTTGTTCACGGAAGAGTGGCACGACACTGCCACTGGAACCGAGCACATTGCCAAATCGCACCATTGAGTATCTGGTCTTGATGTTGCCATGTTGCCGGTGCATGAGCGATTGCAGCACCATCTCGGCCATGCGCTTTGATGCGCCCATGACATTGGTTGGCCGAACGGCCTTGTCGGTGGAAACCAAAATGAATGTCTCAACGCCACCTTTGAGCGCTGCCTCTGCAGTAACCCATGTGGCAATCGTGTTGTTGGCAATACCCTCGGCTACATTCTCTTCAACGATGGGGACGTGCTTGTACGCGGCTGCGTGGTAGACCGTATCAACCTTCCACGACGCGAACAGCCGATCGATCAGCACTGAGTTCCCCGCCGACCCGAGAAGTGGCACTAGCGTCGGAAGGTCCACGTGCTCATAATCCATTGTTATTCGTTGGCGAAGTTCGTGTTCGACGCGATAGAGTGAGAACTCGCTTCGCTCAAGAAGTATCAGTCTGCTGGGTTGTAGCGAAAGAATTTGGCGGCAGAGTTCGCTGCCAATCGAACCACCAGCACCCGTGACTAAGACGGTCTTGCCGGTGATATTCCGCCGAAGTAGCGCATCGCTTGCTGGGACCGGATCGCGGCCGAGCAAGTCGGCAATCGGGACCTCGCGAATATCGTTCTGGGTTTGCTGGCCAGACAGAACCTCACGCATGTGCGGGACTGTCTTTATAGCAATCCCGAGTTGCTCCAGGCGGTCGATGACACGTCGGCGTTGTGTTTGCGTCGCTGTTGGCATTGCCAAAATGATGGTGCCAACACGTTTGCGATCCGCGAAGGCGGCAAGTTTCTCAGGCGCGATACAGGGGAGTCGCTGCAGCGTACGGCCCCACAACGCGGAGTCATCATCAACAAAGGCCACAGGCGTCCATTGGCGGCTGATGTGCAGGGACTGTGCGAGTTGAAGGCCGGTATGGCCAGCGCCCCAGATTATCAGACGGTCTGCGTGCCGAGATGTAGTAGCCCCTAGGAAGTGTCGCATACCAAATCGACTGGCGCCGATGATGCCTGTGGCGATGAGGAAGAAATTGATCATGACCGCCGCGTGGTACACGCCTTGGTCAAGGAAGAATGTGATCATTGGAATGAGGGCCGAGACTGCGCCAACACCCACGACGATCTGCATGGCAGCGCGAGACCCCAAGTATCGGATAACTTGCCGGTATAAGCCACAGGCCATGAAAATGGGAACTGATGCGGGTGGGATGATCAGCCAGTACCAGATTGACCCAAACTCAGAGGGCCACTGCATGTTGCCGGAGTTAAGCGTGATTGCGATCAAGAGTGCTGCAGCGATGACGACAACATCAAGGCTCGCCATCAAGGCGAGTTTCGCTTTGCGAGGAATGGCGAGTAGCGCCATTCGCAGTCTGAGGTTGAGTCTTCGTAATCGACGGCGCATGATTGTCACGTCCCTGAATCCCCAGACGATTGCGATATGAGGCAGATGCCCAAATACGAGGGCTGACCAGTATACCTGCGCAGGGCCCTATAACAGCGAACGTATTGACTCTATAACGTGATCACGCTCAGCAGCTTGAAGATCCGGGAATAACGGCAATGAGAGGCAGCCCCGCCAGATTGCTTCTGCCCCAGGGAATGAGGCGGAGTCAAGTTGTAGCCGATCTTTCCAGTATGACATTCGATGGAGTGGCTTGTAGTGAACCGAACAAGACACACCAAGTTCTTGTAGGGCTTCAATAAACTCGTTGCGGTGGAGTGTTGGGTGTTGTTCCAGCACAATCCAGAAGAGATGCCATGCATGCGTGGCGTCTGCGCGATCTCCACAACATCGAATTCCAGCAACATCTTCGAGCGCGTTGCGATAATAGGCTGCAATATTGTGCCGGCGATCGCGGTCACGACAGGCATCAGAAATTTGTGAAAGTCCTAGGGCCGCCGCGGTATCGGGCATGTTGTATTTGTATCCCGGCGCTACCAAGTCGTATTCCCACTTGGCGGCATCCACGGTGAAGCGACCCCACGCATCCCGATTCATGCCGTGTAGCCGCATGATTCTTGCGCGTGCGGCGATGTCATCGTCATCCGTCACCAGCATTCCGCCCTCGCCGGTGGTGAGGGTCTTGTTGGCATAGAACGAGAAACAAGAGACATCAGCAAGCGTGCCGACAGGCTTTTCATTATCTGCCGCGGGGAAGGCGTGTGCTGCGTCGTCGATGAGGCGTACGCCTCGTCGCGTGCAGCACTTGCGTATCTCTTCCATTTCGCACGGAAGGCCGCCAAAGTGCACCGGCATGCAAACTGAGATCTCCGGGTGTTTATCAAGGGCCGCTTCGACAATTTCAGGCGTGAGTAGCGCTGTCATTGGGCATACATCAGCGAGCACGGGATCTGCGCCGAGGTACCGGACAACCTCTGCAGTTGCGGCGAAGGTCATCGTGGGAACGAGGACGTGATCGCCAGTAGTCACACCAACAGCCTCGAGCGCCAGGTGCAGCGCTGCAGTGCAAGAGTTGACGGCCACGGCGTGTTTTGCGCCTACGGCCTCAGCGAACGCTGTTTCAAAAGCCTGAACCTTGGGACCACTGGTCAGCCAACCCGAAGCGACGACTTCATCGACCGCTGCTCGCATTGCGTCGCTCACACTCAGTCTGAAGAAGGGAACCCGCATCAACATCACTCCATGGGTGGGAAAGTCCGACGACCGCGCATGCGGTCGATCCAATTACAATGAGGTCCGACCAAAGGGTACGCGAGCGAAGGTAATCGGCTGATAGCGCAAGTTTCGCGGGCAGTACCCGATCGCGGTAATACGCCTCTGGGTCATCGCAACCCTCAAGCAGAGATTGTTCGTGGCGAAACACCAGCGATGCAGGGTCTGTAATGCCTGGCCGAACAGCAAGAACCGGGTTGAATAAGGCCGGGCACCGCTCAACCCAATCGGGTACCTCTGGACGCGGGCCGACAATGGACATGTCGCCTCGAATGACATTGATCAACTGCGGCAACTCATCCAGTTTGGCGGCCCGCAGCAGACGCCCAAGGCCAGTGACTCTCATTGTGGATCCGGCCTGAAAGCCAGGGTCTGACTTGGCGGCAGGTCGCATCGTTCGGAATTTGATCAGCCAGAATATTGTGCCCGCGTAGCCCACCCGTTTTTGTTTAAACAGCACTGGTCTGCCATCAAGCACGCGAATACATGCCGTTAGAACAAGGAGAATCGGAGTGGCCAAGATCAAGCATCCAAGCCCCACAATGACATCAATTCCTCGGCTCATAGATGCGGTAATGTAGCCACGTCCTATAGAGGTCGTAGCGAGAACTCATGTGATGAGGCCTATCGCAGTTTATTCACGTTAATTGTTCATTATTGGCCACAAACCACGCATTGATCGCCATATATGAGGCAAAGACGTATCGTAGGGCTGGATAATAGGCCACTTCGTCGTACAATTCGATGGGCGTTTACCGGTAAACTATCGTAGGTGCCATGACATAGCGGCCTCTTATAGGCTGGGTTGAGGATCTTGGCATTGGCAGAAGACTCGTAGTTCTGCGGAGCAGGTCATACACTGTTCTTCGCACAGAAACCTTTATTTGAGGCAACAAGCAAACACATGGCACACCTTCGCACCAACGGTTTATTTCGAAACGGCTTGATTGCTACTACGGGGGCTCTCGCGTTGGCAACTGCATCGTCAGCTGAGTTCGACCAACTAGTAGGGCAAGCGACAGTGGTCGATCAAACGGGGTGGTCTGCTACAGATCCACGACCTCTCATATTGGTTTCTGTGTACGCTACCTTTACCGAAGCTACAGACCAGTTGATCTCAGTGTATGGCGACTCGTTGGTCCCGCTGTCGATTATAACCACAGACAATGACGGCTTCTATCAGTTCAACGCCGCTGGCGCACAGGCGTATAGCGTTTGTAATACCAGCCAGGGTATTAATACGGCACTTCCATTTAGCTCGCAGACCTCTGATTCATTTGTCACCATTGGCTTTACTTCCAGCGCAGAGGGTAAAGAAATCAACGCTCTTCAGCACATTGGTGTTGACTTCGCGAGCTTCAATCCACCAAGTGACCCCGCTGAGGTTACGTCGGAAAATGGCGCTTGGTTCTGCACGCCCGATGACTTTCAGACAGTGGCGGGCAACTTCGGCAACGAGATTCTAATCGGCCAATTCACAGTGGCGGCGGGCGAAACTGTGTCCGGCACTGTCAATCTTCAGTGGCGTGACTTCCTCGGGAACACGACCTACACTGCGCAGTCCTTTAGTGCTGACGCAGTAGTGGAGTCTGTCCGAGGCGATTTGGATGGAGATGGCTTCGCCGACATCACGCTGCAACGGGATGACAATCAGCGGCTTTGGGCACTCATGGGTTCGGCCATCGGGCTTAGTACTCAGGACCTCGGCTCGCCCAACCTTGCTGGATTTACCGCCCTAGGGGTTGGTGATGTTACGGGCAATCAGCGGTCGGACATGGTTATCCAAAGGGATGACAAGCTAGTCCTCGGTTACATGGCATGGAACGGGTCCAACCTCAAGTACAATTTGATAAAGAAGTCGAATCTGAGTGACTGGACATTTGTCGACCTTGGGGATATCAACGGGGATGGCATCTTGGATCTCGTCTTCCAGAAGACCAGCGGGAGCAATGCATATCAGCGGATCGGCGCCTACATAATGGGCGGCGCAACGGCTTCTTGGCAGACTTTGCCGCCGAATAGTAGTCTCGCTAACTGGACTCTACTCGGATGCGCTGACTTGACTGGCGACGGTATCGACGACATCGTCCTGCAGAAGACTTCCGGCGGCAACGCACTTGAGCGTCTGGGATACTTTCGCTGCACGGCGCCAGGGGGTATCGTGGCGACGTCCTATGTGGCACTGACCGACAACAACCTGACAGGGTGGTCCCACTTCGGCTTCGGAAACTTCGACAACTCCGCCAATGGCGAGGATGACATTTTCTTCCGAAAGGACACCGATAACAAAATCCGTGCGTACTGGGGTGACTCCGGTAATCGAACTACGTACAACACATTCACATTCAATGCATGGGATCTCCTAGGTGGCGCCGCTCTCGATGGCGGCGATGAAGCCGATGTGATCCTCATGCAGAAGATAGGCGGGAGCGAGTTTGCAACGTTTACCAGAGACGGCGTGAACCTCGACTTCAACTCGGTCAACTCGGGGAACTGGGCTGGCTTCAAAGTCGAAGGCTTTTAGCGTCTGGTGCGCCTCAGCAAAATCTTGGTCCCCTGACTCAGGGTTCCAACAATGGACAGAAAGGCCATCTGGCGGAGACGCCAGGTGGCCTTTCTGCATGTTGCGATGACTTCACCAAGATTACCCATTGGTGAGTGATCGGGTTCTTACGTGTTGCGCCGAGATTGATTGGCGAACTATCTCACTGAGGACCTGGCTCTTGCTGATCAACACCCTACTTGTGTGCACCAATTGCAGGGCCACTCTGCTAATATTGGTCGATCCTGAGCATGTGCGAGCCTCCAAATGCAAGCGATCCTGATCTCGATTGCAATACTTACGGTGATATATACGGTGCTTTTGCGGCGTCGCATTGACTTGGTGAGTATTGCAGTTGCTGCCTGTGTGGCTTACTACTCACCGATCTTGTATGGACTGATTACGTTTAATGAGCAAACTGCGATTCCAACAGCCGCCACCTCCGGGGTTGTGGCGATCCAATTCCTCGTTCTGTTGGGCTGTATGGCCGTGAGCGACATGCTGGGACTGGTGTGCCGGCGTAGGCCCTTGCCCGCAACAACAAGTTGGGATGCGTTTGGGATCACAATTGTGTGTCTTGGGCTACTCGTTGCGGCATTTGCTCAGACGCCTTGGGAATCGTTGACATCTCCTGATAAACATCGAGTGATGACCGACTCTATTGGGGTCTTCCGTTCTGTTGGCAGCATTGCGGCTGGGTTACTGCCAATTGTGGTGGCCTGTAATCGTCGTTTGTTTCCGCTCTTGGTTTCCTTTGGCCCAGCGGTCTTCTTCCTGTACCTCGGCTTCAGATTTCCCATCGTCTGGGGAGTGTGCGGTGTTGCGCTGATTGCAGCAAGTCGTAATCTCTCTCGGCCAGTGCTGTTGACCCGGCAGGGCTTTATGTTGGCGGCTCTCGGTTTTGGGATTCTATTTGTGGCGCTGACATACAAGCACGTCTATAAGTCTGTCAAATCGGGCCAATTACACAGGCTGGAGGCCACATTTGATCACCTGGCCGCTACGCCCGAGCATATAATTATGGTGTCGGAGCCGCAGAGCATCTCAAACATGCTGGACAAAGTAATTAAGACGGACTTCTTACTGTCGCAGGATCATTTTGTGGATGCTGGGACTTCTCTGCTTACGCCAGGTTCGGGGTGGCGAGAGCGAAACTTCAATGCGAAATTCCAGGCCCGCTTCTACTCGGACCGAGCAGGTCGCGTGGGGAATTCGCCGTTGGGAGAACTTTGGGCATGGGGGGGCGCCCCTTGGACAGTGATCGGGATTCTGCTGTGGGGCGTGGTTCTAGTTGTACTAAATGTAGCCACTGATATGACTCGTCGAAGTCTGGCGGCCTCCACGGTCACGTTGCTTGGCATTGTTTGGGCAGTGAATTGGCACCGAAATGACATACGATTTACCTTGATACTGACAGGATCGGCGGCTGGAATCTGGGCTTTGTCTGCCGTTGTGGCCGCAGTGATGCGATTCATATCGCGTCTTCGCCGATCGGTCAGTGGACGGCGGTATGTATTGCAGACGCCTGCCATACAGGACAGACATCAGTGAGTATTCAAGTGATCTATATCACAGGCTTTGGGCGAAGTGGCTCAACGATCCTCGATATCGTGTTGGGATCAGCGCCAAACGTCTTTGGTTGCGGTGAATTAAATGCTTTTGTACGGTCGGGTCTCTTGCGAGGCGAACCCTGTTCCTGCGGCAAACCCGTTCCAGACTGCTCTGTTTGGTCCGAAGTGGTTAAGGCGTGGCCGTTAGCTCGTGACAAGTCGGCATTGCGGGCCTATTCAAGCATTGTGGACAAGGCAGACCGGTCTCCCCTCATTAGAAGCCGGGTGTCCGCTCGTGCATGGGACTTTTTTAGGCGTCACTCGGCGGACCTCTACCAGGCAATCAGCGAGGTGGTGGGGGCTGTTGTCTTGATTGAGTCTTCCAAGTCGCCGCATCGCCTGAGAAATCTTCTGGGCCTTCAAGGGGTTGACTTTCAGGCAATTCATCTGATCAGAGATGTTGTTGGAGTTGTCTCATCAATGCATAGGGGGTTGGCTGCGGATCCCAGTGCTGGGGTCGCAAAGGACATCCCAAGTCGAAGCTCATTCCAAACGGTTGCGGCTTGGAGGGCAAGTAATCATTCAGCCGAGCGGGTATGCCGTGACATGGGCGATCGGTCAATAGTCGTTCACATGGAGCAGATGATCAGTTCGCCGGTTTCAACATTCGAGCAAGTTGCTCGACACTATGGACTCGACTTGACGAGAGTCTGCGCAGCTGTGGCGGCCAATCAACCGATTCCCATTCACCATCCAGTTGCAGGCAATAGATTGCGGATGCAAGAGAATTTGGTCATCAGGCAAGACGCGGCATCATGCGAGAGCGGAGCCCGAAGTGATTGGCTGAGGCGGATCGCGGTGTTTGGAGCGAGCCGAAGGCTGCGTCAAACACTCATGGGCGGTACCACTAGTAGAGATGTTTGCTAGATAGCGTCAGCGGTCATTTGCCAACTTGCGGCCAAGAATCTGCTCAACCGCGGCGATTTCCTCGGCGAGTTCATGAGCGATTGCGCGATACTCTTCTGCATTGAGACGTGGAGGAAGGAGGTTGGAACGGTTCAATTTTGTAGCCAAGCCTGTAATGCTTAGGCCTCCAAGCCCGAGGGCCCGTTTTGTGGAAATGACCCGATCACGAATTGGCTTCGGGATGCTTCGTTGAACACCGAGAATGGTCCTTTGCAACTGGCTTGTCCGTGCAGATTTCCTCGCATTGTGTTTCTTGAAGTCGCATGGAAAGTCGGGCGCGAGTCCAGTGTGCGTAAGAACAGCGGACCAGACTTGCTGCGGGTGTAGTCTGAGATCATCAAAGTCAATGGCCAGCAGTCTCTCGCCAGCCACTTCGCGTAACTGTTGAGTTTGACTACCAACAGAGACAGTCTGTCGATAGTCCAGAAGCTCTGTCCGCCAATTTCCAGGCGGCAGGCTGCGGCGGTGTCCACGTTCATCTTGAAGTTGCCATGCTTTCCATGGACTCTCTTGATCCTCCATGGACCGCCAACGGTACTGGGCAT
Organism: Phycisphaerales bacterium; assembly: GCA_029247205.1. Lineage (GTDB taxonomy): Bacteria > Planctomycetota > Phycisphaerae > Phycisphaerales > SM1A02 > UBA12567. Next base: position 46,477 of record JAQWLT010000054.1, read on the forward strand.
GCAGCGATTCAAAAATGTCGACCGGATGCCGTAGTATCACAAGGAATCTGGCTTCTGGGAAAGCCTCGATAATCTCTTCCGTTGCAGTACGAGAGCGAAGCATGTAGACGGATGCGTCAACACACACTTTGTGAGCAACGCTAAGATCAGCGAAGCAGAACTTTTGATAGTCGTCTGCTGTCGAAACTCGACGGATCTGGTCACCTAGATCTGATCCGAAGAAGTGTGGTTCTTTCGGATTGCTGACGCAAATCGAGTCATGTGCGCCAAGCCAGAGTGCGAGCGATGTCGTTCCACACTTTGGGGGGCCCATAATGAACAACCGACGGACCGTGTTGGAATCTATGCGGGCGATGGGAGGCATTTTTTGACTTAGACTTTGTCGAATTGGGTAGGGAGGGTTGTGCCAAGAGAATGGGCATGCTATCCCGAACCGAATTATGCGTTGACAATGCAGGATACTGGACAGAGGCAACCGCCGCCAGCGACAGAGAGGTAGTGGGAACCCGGCTATAGGATCGACTCCAATTGTGCCTTCAGGGAATGGGGGCTGCATCGATTCACTGCGATGTTGCCTTCTTCAATATGGCCCGACGAAGATGTCAATCGCGGCACGATGTACCATTCGACTTCAAATGATTCGGATCGTGCACATTATCAACAACCTTGAAACTGGCGGTTCCGAAATGACACTCTTCAGGCTCTTAAAGGAGATTGATAGAGAGAAGTTTGAGCCACTGGTTATATCACTTGTAGGAATGGGCACTCTTGGCCCTCAAATTCGTGACATGGGGATCGAGGTCGTTGTCTTGGGCGCCACGAGGCGACGAATAGAATTGGGCACGCTGTTTCGACTTCGCCGCGAGTTGAAGCGATTTAAGCCGCAAGTCATGCAGTCATGGATGTACCACTCAAACCTTGCGGCGATGCTAGCACGCCTATTGATGCCCGCTCGTGTGCCACTTGCTTGGAATATCCGTCACTCGCTACACGACATTTCTTTTGAGCCTTGGATGACTCGCCAAGTCATTCGGGCTGGGGCGCAAACGGCGAGGTGGGCTCAATCGATCGTTTCGAATTCGGCTACCAGTATCGAGCAACACGAGGCAATTGGCTATTGTTCAAGCAGGTTCCAGTTGATTGCTAACGGTATTAATCCTGAGGAAGTCCATCGCGTACCCGGTGCGTCGTTGCAACTACGAGAGGAGTTGGGAGTCGATCAGGACGCATTTCTTGTCGGCAGCGCTGCGCGTTGGCATCCAATGAAGGATCAGGCCATGCTTGCCAAGGCGGTAGCAATGACGGACCCACGTGTACATCTGGTGTTGTGCGGACCTGGTTGCGAGTCAGGCGGTAAAGCAGAAATCCTACGGGAGCATCTTCCTGGGAGATTGCATCTCTTGGGCGAGCGGCGTCCACTATCCAGGGTGCTCTCGGGGCTGGACTGTTTTGCAGTATCGTCAAAGTGGGGGGAAGCATTTCCCAATGTGCTCGCTGAAGCAATGGCCTGTCAAGTGCCTTGTATTACAACGGATATTGGTGATGCGGCCATCATTCTCGGCGATCCCAGCCGGGTTATCCGACCTGAGGATTTTAAAGCGATGAGCAATGCCCTCTCAGCACTGCTGGACTTGCCCCCTGAAGATCGAGTGTTGTTGGGCAGCACCAACCGGGAACGCATTGTGCAGAACTACCAACTGGCGGACATGGTTGACCGCTACGAAGCCCTTTGGGAGTCACTGGCGGTCGCGATGTGAGTCACTTTGGAGATGATTGCAAGGCAACCTTTCTGGAAGGTCTAAGTGCAAACAGTTCCCTCAACTGTCGATCACGAGATGCAATTCGAAAGAGCTTGAGTCGCAACGCAAGCCGGGAGACCATGGTCGAGGATGCAATCGCCAAGATCCCAAACGGGGCGATCGTTAATTGGACGACGACCGTTGTCACGGCGATGAATATTGTTTGCCGCGCCACACGATCTGCGTATCCCGTTTGGTTGAGAGCAGCCGAAATCGGCCCTGTCGATACGACGATAAGTTGAGTACCGCACATGATGGACCAGGCCCACCATCCGGTGACGCTAAGCGGCAAGAATCGATCTGAGTACTTGTGAGCAATGGTCAGAAACAGGCCACCAGCTACTGCGACAGCGATCGCCCAAAGTAGGCCAATCACCCGGACTCGAATCAGTGGCTTGTTGAGGTCTCGCATTCGACTAGCGTGGTGGGACGCTCCGAATGCAGGCAGTAGGGCACTGGCTGCTGCTTGCATTCCAAGAACCATGACGTTGGTTATCCGAACAATGATGGCCAGCATGCCCGTGGCGGCAGGTGAGCCAATGAGCCCGAGAATGATGAGATCACTGCGAGCCAAGGCCTGATTGCCAATGGTAAGCAACGTGAACTGCCGGAGGACATTTCGGAAGGCTGCGTAGTGTGTTGCATTCAAAGGCTCCCCGGAAATGCGTCGCGGTAGTAGTGAGCAGAGCAGGCCCCCAATTGCGAGTGCAAGGCACCATGAACTGAACCCGATCCAAGCGGCAGTGGTCACTGTTGGCTCGAGAACGCCGGTGTTGATCAGCATTATCCCAACGGCGGTGCCAGCTGGTTGGGCCAGTGATATTGGGATGATGGCTCTCCCTGTGTGGCCACCGAGCGTCATGAATCCTTGGAGGGCCATGGTGGCAGTGCAGAGCGGACAAACTGCAAGCAAGAGTAGAGCCACCTCGATTGGTTGTCGTCCAGTGCCGGCAACAAGGGCGGTTGCTGCAAGGGCGACCACGATTCCAAGCGGAACGGTGTGAAGCATCGTCCACCTTAGCAAGGCGTAGCGATTTATCTCTGGGAATGTAGAGCCCATGCGGACGATCCCAGCTTCTGATCCCCGAGACACAATTGCAGCAAGCAGTCGAGAAATAGCCAAGAGCCAAGCGTATGCTCCGAATTCAGTAGTGCCCAGCGTGAATGCCAGCCACAACTCTGCAATAGCACCGAGTGGAAGACCTACGCCGGCAACCATGACTCGGGGAAGCACGCGGATAGAACTCTGGTTTGACATACGTTAATTGGTTATTTCTGTTAGGAATGGATGTGAAGAACTCTACAGCTTCCACAACTAGAGTCCAAGGCGGTTGGCTGGCGAAATATCAAGGCTGCCCCATTCAGACTAGGAGAGGTCTGGTACGCTTCAGCACTTCTATATAACCATACTTTGAGGGATGGAATTTGGCAGGATTACTGAACAATGTTTTGAAGTCTGCACGGAAGCCGGTACGACTCATGGCGATCGCCCGCAAGGCTATGTCACGAGTGTGGCCGGGGTTCCCACAACAACGGATGGATTCCTATCGTAATTGGCTGGATGAGTCTTGCGTGGACTTCGATCAGCTGTTGGAACGGTCCGACCCCGATGGTTGGCGCCAAGCAAGAGCCTATGCTGAGCAATTGAAGGCGTCTGCCGCGGGTCGCCTAGAAGCGATGTCAGTGACACTGGGCGGCGCCGCGCATGTGGCCTTGCTCCACTATCTTGTTCTGCGGCTTCGCCCGGAGACGGTTGTTGAGACGGGAGTTGCTGCGGGATTTAGTTCGCAGGCTATCTTGCAGGCGATGTCCATCAATGGTTATGGTCATCTCTATAGCAGCGACCTGCCATATATGCGGCTGAACGATCCAGATCAATATGTGGGCCTGCTAGTTGAGAGTGCAGTTCGCGACCGATGGACTCTTTTGAAGGATGGCGATCGTGCTAATCTTCCAAAATTGCTATCCGGGCTTGAGCGAGTTGACCTCTTCTCTTATGACTCCGACAAGACAGTCCAAGGTCGTAACTTTGCAATGTCCCTCATAGAGCCCTTGATGCACCCTGGAGCAATCTGTGTGATAGATGACATCAACGACAACCCATTCTTTCTCGACTATGTGTCCTCTTCGCATCGCGTTCTTGGCAAGACAGCAGCAGTTCTGCGACATGAGGGAAAGTACATTGGCTTGCTGGGTGAGTTGGATCGGATCGTAGATTTCGCTTAGGTCGCGTGCAGGGGATCTTGCGTCCGACCCGTTACTCGGCGAACTACTCAAGAATGAGCGACGTTAATCGCTCCGATGTCACCTGAAGATCAAAGAGCAATTCAGCCCTCCGCCGTGCTGCACTTTGCATTGACGAAAGGCTCTCTTGATCAGAGAATATTGTCAGTAGACGGTCTGCGATGGCCTTCGGGTCACGTGGTGGGACAAGGAAACCCTCCACGCCATCCTCGATCAACTCACGACATCCCGGCCAGTCCGTTGTCACGATAGCCCGTCCACTTGCCATTGCCTCTTGCCCCGATCGCGGCACACCTTCGCCGTACATGGAAGGCAATACAAAGACGGCATGCTTTGCATACATGGGTCGCATGTCGGCTTGCCACCCCACAAACGTCACATCACCATCTCTAGACCACCGTTGTATGGTTCGGTTTCCACAGCCACGAAAGATCGACTCGGGTGCCCCTGCTACACAGAACTTAGCAGCTGGCATATGTCGCCGAACAAGTTTGGCGGCTTGGACAAAGTCGTGAACACGCTTCTCCCTGACGAGACGACCGGCAAAGAGTGCCGAAGGCAGATTCAATGGGGGATTGGCGGAGAATTGTTGTAAATCAACACCAGTTGCCGGTGCAAGGGCGGACCGAGACACGCTTGTCCACCCCGCTTTGCGAATGTATTTCAGATCATCTGGGTTTTGGCAGAGAACGCATGTTGCTTGTCGAACTTCAGGAACAACCAATCGTTTAACAATGATCGCGGGCAGGTGTGCAGCGAGCGACGATGGCCGCAGATAACTGCCCAAGCCGGTGAACAACGCGACGCGTCTCGGTACCCCTGCTTCTCTGGCGGCCCTCAGTCCGTAGGCGATTGGCTTTGCCGAGTAGGACACTACGAGATCTGGCGAGATGCTTTTCATCACACTTCGTAGGGCCGACATGGTCTTTGCATCAGAAAGCAAATTCAGGCCGCTGCGCTGCAGTGGGATGTCGTACACCTTTGCTGGAATGCCGGACCAATCCGTTAACTCCGGACTTGGCACTAGGCAAGTCACATCGCATCCTCGTGCCGCCAGTGATCGGATCACCCCACCACGAAAGCGGCGCATGTAGTCAGCATGACTCCCAATGAGGGTTATTCGCACTTAGTAGCACCTGCGGTTAAAGGTGTAGTCGGCATCTTGATTAGCCCGCCTACCAAATGAGTGCGTAGCCACGGAATACAGTTCAACGTGGCATAGCCCCATCCGCCCACCTTTCCCAGTCGGGAGAGTGTTCGTCCTAGTGGTGGCGCAAGATGTCGGCGTTGAAGATACGGGGTTAATGCGGGGAACAGTAACCGCACTTCACGGAGCGGGACCTTTCGGACATCTCTGTTGCTTGGATTATTGAAGACAAAGTCAGTCCACAATAGGAGCCCCCTATCTCCGAGGAGGGCAGTTATTCGGTTGGCCAAAGCCATTCTCGCATTGTGATCAAGGATGCTCGAGAAGACAATATTACAGATTATGACATCGAATGATGATCGCCCAAGATCTATTTTACAAGCGTCTCCACAGACTACCTTCGCCTGATTCCCAAGCCGTTCCCGTGTTGCCTCAGTGGCGTCTTGGCGAAGGTCCACTCCGACAAGGTGAGACACTGGGACGCCGAGCGATCCCATCCATTTAAGTTCCTCTCCTTCGCCACATCCGATGTCTAGTACATGAATAGCATCCATCGAAACGGAGTTCGCTCGGGAAACAAGAGATCTATAGATCTCTT
>JAQWLT010000055.1 GCA_029247205.1 Phycisphaerales bacterium
TGATGTCTCAGACATTGATCGTGTTGCGCGCCGACTCGAACGAGTCAATGAGATTGAGTTCATCCGCTTCTCTCGCAACACACAGCCAGGACGCCCAGTCAACAAGAAGCGACCAAACCGCAACTCACAAGGAAACGACGACGTATGGATTGCCGGAGTAATCGATGACCAACGCGACGACGCGCCGGACATCTTTACGGTTGGCCGTGACGCTGAGGAGAATGAGCGTGTGATGGAACAAGCCATCGCCATGCTCTATGACCGCCAAGTCGAGAGTGTTGCTCGAGCAAATGCTGACAACAGGCGCCGTGAAGCTGAGCGGCGCAATGCGAGAGGCGGTCAGGGCCCCCGCGTCGGCATCTGCTGCTTCTACGTCTATGTGAATAATGTCACCGGCCGCGGCCCGGCTTGGATTGCGGGGTACAACCCCGATCGAGCAGACGAAGAAGACTGCGGCGCATATGTCAACGGACAGGGCTATCCGGGCGTCTACACCGACCTCGCCATCGCGCCCTTTGACCCGCCGCAGCCTGGAGATCTGCAATTCCTCGAGCCCGTATGGGAGTACTTTGACACAGGTAGTGCAACACAGTGCCGTCCGTTTGGCAGTTGCTGCACCATAGCTGGCACTCGTGGTGGTTCAGACACCTATCCAGATGACTGTGATGATGATGATTCCAGATTCGAGGCTCGTGATTGGGCAGGCACGGACCCCACCATCTCTTCTGGCTTCGAAGACAACAACTGGTACTTTGCATACAAGTCATATAACAACTGCAGCTCATGCGTTCTGCAGTACGGCATCTGTTGCTTCGGTCAGAACGCACTCTCGCCAGATGGCCTCGCATTCACTGCCGGCGATAAGTTCCCAAGGTGCAACTCGATGTCTGCAGATGTCGCTGATGCGCCGGGCGTACCGGACCCAGTGATTAATTGGCCTGGAGCAATGACCCCGAACAATACATCCTGGGGCCAACCAGCCATCTATCCTGGACCGCTTGCGGCGTATACAGGAATAGCTGAGTCAGCCACCATGAACCTGATGCCGCAATGGCAAGGCTTTGGTTTGCCCATTGGGGCCGAGCCATGGGAGGGGTCCAACCCATACTGGAAGGGTTCCAGCAGCCCGGGTGGAGCCATCGTTATTGGTAACTCTCGCCTTGTGACCAATACCGAAGATGAAACAGTGTGTGGAAACTGTGTCAGTTTGGGCGGGGCATATATGGGAGGGCCCCCACCAAACCCAGGCAACCCTTCAACGTATCCAAATCTATTCTTTGATGGCAGCTTCTCTTGTGGTGAACCCAACGGATACATCATTAACTGCGATCCAATCGAATTTGACCCCGAACCAAGCAACTATGAACTTGGTACTTGCGTGAGTGAAGGTGAAGCCGTGGTGGTTTCTCGGGCACTGTGCGATGACGTTGCCGCGAATAGTGGGCTTGCGGGAGGGCAAGGCAACCCGCTCTGGCTTGCCAACATGATTAATCCAAACCTAATGTCTCCAGACCCCGCGAACGGCGCATTGGTGCACCGGATTCACCAAAATCAGTACCGACCAACTTGGGCCCTATGGTTTACACCGCCGACCAACTCACTACCGGATGGTAACGATGCATCGCTCGGCTATTCCTCTTGGTGCCCCCCAGTCAACCCGGGCAGGCCCGATGCCGTTGACCCACTCTGCACCGGCGACCAACCTAGTTTTATCGTGCCCCCATGGGAATATATTGGCACCTATGTTGAGTGGACCGGTTGGAATCCGAATCGATGGTGGAATGAACTTACCACGTTCAATCGCGGCATAACCGGCGATCCAACTTGGGAATTCCTCAACTTGACCGAACTAGAGTTTCTTGAGTGGTATCCACCGCTTGATGGTTCGACAGGTCTTTTCCCTGGCCCCACCACCGCAGACTTCCCTGGCATCCGCAATCCAGCCCACTATGGCCATGCGGTTTCATTTGCCATTCCACCTACATGCCTTGAGTTCTCCGGCTCGCTTGGGCTCGCCACACAACGAGGCGTCGCCCTTCCTTGGGACGATCCGAATACTGGCGAGTCACTCTGGCCAACCTATCCTGGCTGGGATCGATGGGTCCACCACTGGCAGATGCAGAACTCTGACCCCTTAAATGTAGATCCAGTATCGTTCAACGAAATATATCCGTGGAATGACGGCTGGAACAGGTGGCAGAGCACCATCTACCTCTTTGATATCGGCGACCCCACGCCGTACCCCGTGTTCCACGGTCGTGGACGCTATCTCAATCGGGTACAGACCGGTACGACCGAATGGTTGTACCAAGGTGATCAACTCCCACCGCCTGAGAATGTGGGCGACTCCTACGTGTGGCCATACACCATTACAACCTCGGAAGATCGGACCGGTAATGCAGTCATGGGCAGTTGCTTCTTTGCGCACAGTGCCACGTTCCCCACCCTGCTCGGCACAGATGACAATGAGGCTTTCCCTGGTGAGCAAGAGTGCTATATCGGCAACTACTGCGATGAGGCCTCATGCTGCACCGCAGTCGCCGCTCTGATTCCCCGCTGCTGCCCTGAATCGGGCGAATACTCCGTGTGGGATGCTGAGTGCGTACAAGTTGCAGTTGATCTGTACCTCGCCGACCGCGGCAATCCCGGCCTCGACTACGCCGACTACACATGCCACGGCATCACGCCATTCTTAGCACCACAGTACCCCGACTGGGAAACCTACCAGCCAGACTACGTGTGGCCGGTTGGTTCCCCAACGCCCGAGTTGCTCTATGCTCAGGGTCAGTACAACCCAGACCCTCGCAATATTGCGATCAACCCATATCTGGACGCCACGCTGCCGTCATGGATCAACCCAGCAGCAACCGGCTTGCCGCCATGCGAAGTCGCAGATCAGACCTTCGGCGGACCGAATAACAACTCACTCAAGCCAGGCTTGCCCGTCCCGCCCACTGATCCCGCATTCGATGGTTATGCCACGGTGCGTCAAACAGCGGGGAGGCTCTACCAGTTCATGCCTCGATGCCAGGGCATCTTCTCCTCAGCAGGTCAGTGCAATGTGCCGGGTTCGCTCTCTGGCCGAAGCGCCTGGAGCGAAGTCGCTGCCGACGAAACCCTACTGATTGGATGCCAAGACTATGACTGCTGCATGCGTGTGATAGCAACACTGTTGGAAGAGAAGGATGTCGCATCCGATGGCGACTTGTATAGCGATGCCGAGTGGATTGACTTTGGTCATATGGGCGTTCCTGTCGGCGCTGATCCACCCGCATTATCCGGCCAATGGACGACCTATATGGCTGCGACTGCCCGTGAACTCTGTTACCCCTCGGTCATTTCATCTGACGTCACACCTGACTTCTTCCCACTGCAACTCCATGCTGGCGTGCAAGCCTATCGACAGGAGTTTGGAAATCTGTCGAGCAACCGCACCGAGTGGATCCAGGGCGCTGATGGCTCTCGCATCAGCGACGGACTTACTTCGAGCGGTCTACCCAATCCGCTGAGCCAACTCATTTGGGCCCCGTTCTCTTGGTCGGATCCCAAAACGGATCCAAATGCGATCTGCGTTTCACCACACCAGAACATCTATGAGATGTGCCCAGGCCCCTACTACCGTGGCAACGGCTTGGGCGTCTGGCCCGAAGTGAATCCCACCACACCGCAAGGTCTCAATATTGACACCTACAGCACGTGGACGCAGGCCATGAATGATCTTGAGCAGGCAAGTGGTGTCACCCTCAATGCTTACGGGCAAGGCGTGAATATCGCCGTGCTTGGAGAATCTGCGTGGCTACAAGCTGGAACGGTATTCAACCCGGGCGCCGTGCATGAGGACCTTGAGAATGTGATTCTCGAAGGGGCGGCCATCGGCCTGCCAGACATCACGCTCGACTTCACGGATCCCGTCGCCACCGCAAGTGGCACGGCAGTGCTCGGCATCATTGCCGCGACCGCCAATGACTTCGGCGTAACAGGCATCGCCCACGATGCAACAACGATGTTCTTCCCCACTCGAACGCTTCCGAGTGGCTCGATGGCGCCGGCCGAACGGTTGGAGGATGCATTCTTCAATGCCATTTCAGTCTTGGATGTGGGCGACGTCATGGTGCTGGCTTTCAAGGGATCCACCGCCGACGGCTTCCTCTTGAACGATCCCGAAGTGCTGCCGCTCATTGAGTTGGCCGCAGCCGGCGGAATCCACGTCATCGTCCCAGCTGGCGACAGTGCTCAATTGTTGCCTGTGGGTACCGAATTCCCAGGGTCTGGAAACGTCACTGTGGTCGGTGCTGCTGCCCCCGCGAGTGAAGGCAACTACATCCGCTGGTGGTCTTCCAATTACAGCGACGTGAATACGGTGACAGCTCAAACAGCCTTGGCCCCGAATCTCTGCGCGTGGGGTGGCAGCGTGACCACCACCGGCGGCAACGCCAATCTGACCCTACTCACGATTGACGATGCTGCCATAGTTGATTCCAATGGCACCTACGCACTCACTCAAGAGGGGCGAGCTCGCTCCTATACCAACGACTTCGGTTCCCAGCTCAATGGTTCCTTGGCCGCAGCTGCCCAGATTGCGGCTTCATCTGCAGCTGCCCAGAGCTTTGTACGAACTTGGTATGGAGATACAATCATCCCAGCAGTTCTTCAAGATCGCATGTACACCACTGCAACATATGGAAACGGCTTCGGCACGCCCGCTGGCATGGCGGTCACACCTGGCGGTGGTAATCAATACACATGGGATCAAAACCAAGTTGATCCAGAAGACCGATATGTCGGCCGTGTACCACAACTTGGCAAGTTGCTTGCGAATCTGGTTGATGTGATCCCAGAAGACGATGATTTTGCAGAAGAGATCCCATTCCGCATTATTCGGATGGACGTTATTACTGGCGAGCTACTTGAAGGCACACGATTCAGCGTAGCACTTGAGGCGGATGGCGAGTGGGCAGAATTTAGGAGTAGAGAGACAGGACCTGGCTTTGCGAGCGTCCCCGCGACCACGCCAACTCCCGGATCGATCTACTACCCATATCGTCGCGATATTGTAGATGTTATGTTCACCTGCGAAGTCTCACCAGAGGCTATTGCAGGCGTTGACTTCGGTGTCCAAACACTCCGAGCAGGACCCTCTGTGGCGGGTTCCTACGGCACATGGATGTTCGACTTCGGCATCAACCGTTGGCGTCAGCTCGTGCCAGATGACATGCCCGATGGCGATCCGCCCACCGACTACACTGCCACGCTCTTCGCAGGGGCACCACTTGGCGTCAACCGGTACTTAGAACCGGGCACGAATCGTATGTACATACGAATTCTCACGGTTGCATTGGAGCCAGTCCCGTACCAATGGTTCCTTGACTACCTCAATCTGGCCGACTTACTCAGCCCACGCCCTCCGGGCTGAGTTCCGGGCGACCAGCAAACTAGCGTGAGCCAGAAGTACTCTACTTCTGGCTCACGCTAGTTTTCGCCTGTACACCAAACCTACATTCAGGTTGACACTGCTACAACCTGCTTCAGTTTCTTGACGACTCGGATTGCTCAACAGCCTGGTCCAACGAATTGACTGCTGAATCACCAGCCAGATGTTGGGCCATCTGGAATATATACGCATCAGATTATCTAAGAAGTCGTTTATAGCCCCCCCTTCTTTCAACTCTTATGTTCCGGCCATTACTTGCCGCCGACAACTACCGCATCACCACTCTGTCCAATGGCGATAACTACAAGTCGCCAATTGCAGAAAAACATCCACTTGACCATTGATAAGACGTTCGACAAACTGACATTGTTAGATATCAAGGCGACGAGAAACGTGCAACGCGTGATGTCGTTCTTCAAATTGAACGTGCCGACGAAACCACTGTCTGCAGAGAGGCACGCGTCAGCAGAGCTGACTACATAATAGAAAGCCGCCAAATAGTCGTTATCAAAGCATCTGCCCATCACCAAGCCAAAGAGGAGGAGAAGTGGCACCAGGCTAGCCACATCTGAGTGCACAGCAGTGAGATGTTCAACGTTCCGCTTTCTACGGGCAAGATCCAGAAGGGATTGGAACCTGCACTACTCGCACACGGTTTCGACAAACTCCTACAGGTCATCTACAGCAATAAACCCGTTGCCGTCCGCGTCAGCCGGGTAGTCAACCGGAAATAAACGCAGATGCTCCTCTTGGTATCGAGCACCGCGAGCAGGGCAATTGCCTTTCCCACTTCAAGTGGAGTGCCTGTAAGTGTGACGTAACTCATCAAGGCCTGACATGGTTCGTCAGGGCTGCGGAATATCATCGCAAGCAGTGGCCACTCAGAGAGTGGCTAGTCGCAGTTAATGAATAGAGTGCCTGTGCCTGAACTGTTGGCATCCCAGCCGCCGAGTCGAATCAGATACGTATTCCCATCCGTGACTTGAAAATAAATGTTTGAGGTGAAGTCAGGGCAGTCGTCGTCGTCTCCATTGCAAGCGACTTGCACCTTGTTCAAGCAATTGCCTTCGTACAACACAAGATCTGTGTCGAACGTAGCGCTATCGCAAGTACTCACGTTTAATGTGCCAGTACACGTGGCCTCGTAAGTAAACCAGATATCAGCATTCAAGATTCCAAGGTAGTTGTCAGAGCACACCGAATCGTCGTACGCATCCAAACTAATTGATGCGTCAACTGTTGAGAAAGCCGTGGATCCATTCGACGCAGACATCGCTTCAACACATTCGTCATAGGCGACACTTGAGCAATTTGTGGTGGTACAGGAGGAAAGATCTCCATTCCAGACGCCTTCAGAATTCTCACATTCAACGGCTGTGATGTATTGACACGTACTATCAGGCATGCAGCAAGCACCACTTAACTCGCATGTTTCTCCCCAGAACTCGATGATGACAAGTAGATCTTCTACATCAACATCACCATCACTGTCCAAATCGCCGCTGCAATCTTCTGTGCAACTGGAGAATTGCGAAAGAAGAATAAGCATGTCGTCAACAGACACCTCTCCGGAGCCATCAACGTCGCCAGAGCATTGCAAACCAGAAATTCGTTCGAAGAAATTCCAGACCTCGATGGTAGCGTTGATGTCCATATTTCCACCTTGGCCAGGCCAATCATGCCCACCGCCGTTGACCAAGTAGTACCACATTTCCAGACTATGGCTTGGTGAACTGTAGACATCAAGTTTGACGGTACTACCGTCATTGGGATTCGTATCTGGAAGATTGGTGCTGTCTATCTGCGTTGTTCCCAGGATGTTCGCCCAGAACGCCATCATTTCAGGAATCGGCCGATACGCGCCCCAGCCACCATTGTTGTCCATGTCCCCTTCGTAGAGAGTGATATTGTCAGCTGTTCCATTCAGTGACAAAATGGGACGAGGTACAGTGGGGTTGCAATTGGTAAAGAGCGTATCCAACATCATGCCGACAATTGGCGCAAATGCCATGAACGTCTCTGATTCACGACAGGCCAATTGAAAGCACATTTCAGCGCCGTTGGAGAACCCCGTCACAAAGGTCTTGTTCGGGTCGAGCGTGTGTAGTTGCTGCAAATGGAGTGCGAGTTCTCTGAGGAAACCATCATCATCGATATCAAACCCTCCATGGAATGCATAATCGACATCCCAAAACCGGTTGTTCGATTGATCTCGCGTTCCATTAGGGCATACAACGACAAACCCACGCTCATCGGCAAGTTCAACCAAACCGTAGTCATTCATCATCTCGTTGTTGTTGCCGCTGTAGCCGTGAAGTGCCAAAAGTAATGCTGGCGATTCAGGCAACTCACTCGGAATGTAAATTCGATACTGACGAGTGAGCCCGTCATGCGTAAAGTCGATGTTTTGGGCATCAGCCCCCGTGGCCATAACGAGCATGCCAATAAGTGTAAAAATTGTTCTCATCTAATAAAATTAGCACCCAAGGAATTGATGTCCAGATCATTTATAGGAATCTGATTCCATTACTCACTATGTCCTGGCAATCACGAAAAGACGAGTACTTTTTCCAGCGGAATAACGTCCTAACCATTCAAAAAGGGAGTGCAATGAGGTCTATGGGATGTAATTCATGACGATTCGATTGCCCGGCGGTACCACCTTGACATCGGTCATAAATGCACGGATCAGGCTGAGACCGCGGCCCGACGCAATCGTAAGGTTTTCATCCGCTGTTGGGTCCGGCACGCTGGATGGGTCAAATCCTGTCCCCTCGTCTGCAACTTCCAGCCGAACACTACACGACGAAATCTCGGCGAATACTTCAATCGTTCGGCTCTCATCACCAATGTGACCGTGTCGCACCGCGTTTGCCAATGCCTCCTCAAGTGCAAGCCGCACCGCAAACGCAACCGTGTCCCCAAGATCAGCATTTGTCAACGCAGACTGAACCAAGTCGATGACTTCATGACAGGCCGCGCGATCGCCTCGTATCTGCCATCTCATTGCCCATGGCTCTACATCGCTCATACACAAACGCCCTCAGAATCTGCAGCGGTGATACGAATCTTTGATGATCCAGAAGGAAACATCACTCGTCGCCCAGCAAAATCGCCCTCGCTTCTGCGAGGTCAGACACACTGCTCAGCACACGATCTAGCCGCGTGATGCGGAAAACCTCTCCGATTGGCTCGCCTACATTCACCAAACAAAGACCGCCATCGCGATCCTGCAATCTGCTATTGAGCGTAATCAACATGCCCAAGGCGGATGAGGACAAGTGCTCTACATCAGAGAAGTCGAGAACGACATGAGGAGACGGAGCATCAGCAAGCACTTGATCAAGTTCCTCGCCAATCTCTCGAATCGTAAGTTCATCCAAAATGTGCTTGTCGAGTAAGCACACCAAGACAATGCCACCTTCATGACTAACCTGAATATGGTTCCATTGATTCGTCACAACGGCACTCCTCAAAGCGGGACGAGGGCGTGCACGTCGAGTGTCGACGAACGCCCGTCAAGAACTATGAAACATCATCGCCCACTCGAAGCCGATCCCAATCGAAGCGATTCGTTCAGGCCGGGGAACAACTGGTCCTCGTTCTCGTGCTGCAGAATAATCTCGGGTCGCAGCAAGATCAACATTGTGTTCTCCGACGTCGCAGTGATGCGGTTCGCAAAGAATCGATTGATGTATGGAATCTTCGAGAGAAGCGGCACGCCTGCCTCGGTTTCGTATTCATCAGATGTGCGATAACCGCCAAGCATGGCAGTGCCCTTGTCGGGAACGGATGTCGTCACACGCAGTTGCTGCACGCTCACGATGGGCAACTGAATCTGCCCAATAAATGGCGACGACCCGCCACCACCGATGCCGCCACCGCCTGCTGCACCGGTCGCGAATGCGTTGGAGATGCTGTCTAGCTCAGACTTCTGGAAGTTCACATTCATCGTCACATATCGACGATCGGATGAAGCCGCACCCTTGATGTGCAACATGACACCGACATTAAGCGTTGCAACTTGAGGAACAAATGCGCCCGAACCGGTACCGGTCGCCGCAGTCAAGCTCGCCACGTAGGCCTGCTCAGTTGTGATCGCAATCCACGCGCCCTGACCATTAAAGAATGTCAGGCGTGGTGATGCTAAAGACATTGATCGCTCATCGGCCTGCGTTGCCTTCACCAGCAAGTCAACCTGGATATCGTCGAGATACTGCATTCCGAATCCAAGTGCTGGCGCATTGCCGAGGAGCTGCTGGGCAAAGAGCGGCGCACCGCCGGATGCAATTGACTCGACCAAACTCAAACTGTTGTTGACGACACCAATGGGGCTCCACCCTGGGTTACTCGCACCCAAGCGAATAGGCGAACCGATATTCGCTCCGCCATTGACGAGGTATTCAAGCCCGAGCTGGTCTTGAGTTGCCACGCCACTGGTCGCACCCCAGTTGATCGTATTCGCGGGGGGAACAGGGTTCCCATTTGCATCAACTTGATTCACAGTGCCATACACCACACCGGGCTTCAGTTGCCCAGCAGTCGAACCATCTTGGAAGAAGAAATCACTCAGATTGGCGTTCTCATCAGCAGCCGATAGCTTGTCCCAAAGACCATTATTCGTATTGAAGTAGAGGTCAAGATCGACCCCGATTTCCTCAAACCAGTCGGTCTTGATTCGCAAGAAGCGAGCCTCGACACTGATCAATACAGATCGTGCCTCTCGCAGTTGCCGAAGCAGTTTGCCAATTTTGACATGATTGGCCGGCGTCTGACGAACGACCAAGTTGCGACTAAAGAGCATCGGATCACCGATGGCGTCTTCAAACCAGCTATCTGGATCAACGTTTCGCTTGATGATTTCGATTAGATTTTCTAGTAGCGCCTCTTCATCAGCCGCGTAGTTGCCGTAGAC
>JAQWLT010000061.1 GCA_029247205.1 Phycisphaerales bacterium
CCTTGGGGTACGTAGGAACGTATTCCTCGCCCTTTCGCCACTTCATGCACACCCGAAGGTGCTTTCATCGTTCGACTTGCATGTTTTAGCCATGCCGCCAGCGTTCAATCTGAGCCAGGATCAAACTCTTCAATTGAATGATATCGCCACACCCCGAGGGGCACGACGCTTCTTCGCTTAGAAGAAAATGAAGCCTGGACGTATCAACAATTACACAAGTGCAACTGCTGATTGGTCATTTACTGAGTTCCAGAGAACCCAGCACAATGGACGGCTAAATCCACTGCTATTTTCAAACATTACTACCTGCCGATCCACACAAGGTGAACCGACACGATCGTGTTTCTGGAATGACTCGATCTGGCATCACAAGAATGTCCGTGGACGAGGTAGCTGTGAACTCCTCGCCCAGGTTTTCCGCCTTCCTGCAAGACCCTGTGAAGGGCCTCACGATCCGGCGACATCCTCGCGGTGTATCGACTGTGTACTTGTCAATGAGCAGGTCTAGAACTAGCACGCCCCCCTGACCGACAAGAATGCCGTTCGAAGGGGCGAGCGAGGAATAGTACCCAAACCAGCGAGGGTGTCAACCCACCTGATCACTGCAAACCTCCGTTTTGTGAGCAAAATCACGGTTCATATGCTCGCGAACAGCCACAACTGCGAGCCTCACTGAAGCCGCCCCACCTTGGCGGAGGAGGCGAGCAGCGATCGATGCCGTGCGGCCGGTCGTCAAGACATCGTCAACAAGCACCACATCGCTGCCTGGAAGTCGTTTGCTCGCGAATGCGTGGAGATGCCATCCACCTACTTTCGCTGCCAATCGCTGACTTCTGGTCAACCGAGCTTGTGGCCGACCGGCAAGTCTCCAAAGCAACCGGCAGTAGCGAGCCCCGCCCTCCCGGGCAGTTTCGCGTGCAAGCAAGTCTGCATGATCAATTCCCCGCTGCCATCGTCGAAGTGGCGGCATTGGTACAGGCGTGACCAATGCACTGCGAAAAAAATCTCCCCCACACTCGGCTCGCACAACATGTGCGAGCCGCTGCCCAAGCGGTCTGGCTAACTCCCACCATCCTTGGTACTTCAGTCGGCACACGAGTTGCCCGCAGCCGCCTTGATAGCGTCCGACCCGGCATACACCGTCGGCAACGCCTGACTTGTGCAGGCACAAGTCACATCC
The DNA here is from genome assembly GCA_029247205.1 of Phycisphaerales bacterium. GTDB lineage: Bacteria > Planctomycetota > Phycisphaerae > Phycisphaerales > SM1A02 > UBA12567. The sequence continues at coordinate 1,181 of JAQWLT010000061.1, forward strand.
CTGTAGGGGCGAATGAGATTCAAAGCATGAGTGCCCACACCGCTGGCACCAGGGCCCGCGAGCGTCAATGAGGTTCGCTCGCACCCATCGCTCCGCATCAGGTAAACGGCGGCCGAGCCAGGCCTCTGCAACGCGGGCGGTTTGCATCTGCCATGAGCGGGGGTTGCGACGCATTACATCGCATGATCCCGCACGCTCGCAGCATCACTGCAAGAGCTGCTGTATTTCCTTGCCCATCGGTTTATTCTTAGCAAGCGGGCCGAGTCATTGCGATCCCGTCGGCGGCAAGGTGATTCGCCACCAACCTTGCCTGAAAGAGTGATCCTGGAAGCAAACCGGCAACCTCACCCACTGAGAGCCCCTGAGCTGCGGCATACGCGGCCAGAATCGTCGCCGCAGGCGAGGCTGGCCGATCAAGCAATCTCGCAGCCAAGGCGCTGCGATCAGCGGCGGTCAGTGATTGGGTCCAATTCAAGATGAGGTTCTCGGACATTCGGGTCTCCACAGGGTGATCAATTGAGGTTCAGACAAGAGAAGTCTTGACACGCTGCTTCTCTTTCGCGATCTCTGCTACAGCGAACCTCCAAGTCATGTTTGCCGGGCATCCGACATATGGGCGTGCATTCTGAAGCCAAGCCGCCCTCAGCCACTTCTCGGACACAGAATGGGGCCTACAGCCTCCTCTGGGGCGATTACCAGGCATCCTGAAATTACATTGCGCCCCCTGCTCGACATATCACATGCCTCAGATTCTGTGAATTTTTCCATATCTTCGAAAGTACCCGCCACGCAATGGATTGTTTCTCTACGTGGCTAATTGGGAGAAATGGAGTGAGACGACCATGCAAGGCAATGCAAGAGCCAGCATGATCCTCGAAATCTTTGAAACGGAATATGAAGCCATGTACCTCGATGCCCGCAAATACTTGGACAAATCAGCAGCGCGTGCCTCAGCTTATTCCAACATCTTGTTGAACACTTTTTGAGTAATGATGAAACAGTGGCACCGTCACGGCATTGTCTCACCCGGGTGGCACAGAGTCATCTTGAGACCCTGCTACAACGAGGCTGAACGAGCGAACAAACCTATTGATACAAAACCTGGCCAAGCAGCAAGAAACCTCTGGCCAAGGGGAAACACAGGAAGGACACACTACATGCCGAACAATGAAACACCACAACATGATCCGATTCATCTCGCAGAAGCGCGCGCCAGTAAGCGTCGCGTACGGCGTGCCCTGCGAGCGATGATCGACGAGCACCTCGCTACTGACCCACTCCTGCTCGACACAGCACTCGAAGAGTCACTCTTCGCAGACCTGCCCTGGCGAGATCTCTCACCATCCGGCGAATTCGAAGCCATCCATGCCTAACTTTGCGGAACTCACGTAGGCCCCCCGCTTGCGTTCAAGACTCTTCCTGAATGCGAGTCCACACTACACGGCACGCTCCAACCGCCGGAGCGTGTCGTGCTATTTCATTCACTACTCTGCAGCCATACGGCGCAGCACAGTGTGCAGGATGCCACCATTCCGGATGTACTCAACCTCAACGGGCGTATCCACACGCAGTCGCGTCTGAAATGTACTGACGCGCCCATCAGGACTGGTAGCCGTCACATCGACCATGCTGCGTGGCTCGAATGTGCCATGCCAATCAATGTCAAATGATTCATCGCCCTTCAAACCAAGGGATGCAGCCGAGCCGCCATCAAGGAACTCCAGCGGCACCACCCCCATACCCACTAGGTTAGATCGATGAATACGCTCATACGACTCGGCAATGACAGCCTTCACACCAAGCAGGTATGTACCCTTCGCCGCCCAGTCGCGTGAAGAGCCCATGCCGTAGTCCTTCCCAGCCAGCACAATCAGCGACGTCCCCGCAGCTTGATAATTCGCCGATGCATCAAAGATGCTCGAGACTTCGCCAGTGGTGAAATCTGTCGTCCATCCGCCCTCGGTGCCTGGAGCAAGTTGATTCTTGACTCGCACATTGGCAAACGTGCCACGAGTCATCACCAGATCATTTCCTCGGCGTGAGCCATAGGAATTGAACATCGCTCGCTCCACACCGTGATCCGTAAGCCATCTACCGGCAGGCGAATCTGTTGCAATCGAACCGGCTGGCGAAATATGATCCGTCGTCACAGAGTCGCCAAGTAAACACAGCACACGAGCGGCGGCCACTTCGGGCACACCTGGCAGTTCCTGTGTCATGCCCTCAAAGAAAGGCGGCAGATTGATGTAGGTGCTCTCCGGCCACTCATAGATGTCGCCATCACCAGCCTCTACATCACGCCATGCCTGTGAGCCGGCAAACACGTCACCGTACTCACGCTCGAACTGACTGGAATCAATAGAAGCAGTCACAACCGAGTCGATCTCGGCCTGTGTTGGCCAGATGTCGCGGAGAAACACATCGTTGCCATCTCTATCCACACCAAGAGAAGCTGCGTTCATATCAAAATCGACGGTTCCTGCAATGGCGTAAGCCACGACAAGCGGCGGAGAAGCCAGGTAATTCGCTTGGACATCAGGGGAAATGCGACCCTCAAAGTTACGGTTTCCACTCAGTACCGAAGTCGCAATGATGTCGTGCTCGACGATTGCATCGTGAATTGGATCTGGCAGCGGACCGGAGTTTCCAATGCACGTCGTGCAGCCATAGCCGACGATATCAAAGCCCAATGACTTGAGATCATCGATCAATCCACCTCGTTCGAGGTAGTCGCGAACCACCTTCGATCCAGGCGCGAGCGAAGTCTTCACCCACGGCTTACGGGTGAGGCCACGCTCGCGAGCGTGTCGAGCGACCAAGCCCGCCGCAACCATGACGTCTGGATTGCTCGTATTGGTACACGAGGTAATTGCGGCGATCACCACCGCACCGTCCAAGAGTTCAAACTCGTTGTCGTCAAGAGCGACCTTGGGCGGCGCCGTTGCAACACCACCTTCGCTGTGGCCAAATGTGCCTGAGAGATCTCGCTTCCATGTCGACTGCATGTCTTGCAGAAGGATGCGGTCTTGGGGTCGCTTTGGACCTGCCAGGGCAGGCTCAACGGTCGACATGTCGAATTCCAACACATCCGTGTACGTCACCTCGGAGTTGGGATCGTGCCACAGGCCTTGAGCCTTGCAGTATTGCTCGACAGTCTCGATGAGTGCTTCGTCGCGTCCAGTGAGCCGCATGTACTTGAGTGTCTGCTCGTCCACTGGGAAAAATCCCATCGTGGCTCCATACTCAGGCGCCATATTGGCGATGGTCGCTCGATTCGCCAGCGGCATCGATGCCAAGCCAGGCCCGAAGAACTCAACGAATTTACCCACGACACCATGCTCACGCAGCAACTGCGTAACGCGAAGAACCAAATCCGTCGCCGTGCAACCTTCAGGCAGCGAGCCAGTCAGTTTGAAGCCAACGACCTCAGGGATCAACATCGAGATTGGCTGACCAAGCATGCAGGCCTCGGCCTCGATACCACCAACACCCCACCCAACGATGCCAAGTCCGTTGATCATGGTTGTGTGTGAATCGGTGCCGACAAGTGAGTCGGGATACAGCCAGTCGCCATCGTCCCACACAACTTTGCCGAGATACTCCAAGTTGACCTGATGCACGATGCCCGTGGCCGGTGGAACGACGCGGAAGTTATCGAAGGCCTGCTGCCCCCACTTCAAAAAAGTATATCGCTCGCCGTTACGGACGAATTCCATGTCAGCGTTGATCGTAAGTGCTTGGTCGCTGCCAAACGCATCCACCTGCACGGAGTGATCGATCACCAAATCGCAGGGGACCAGCGGATTGACCAAGGCAGCAGATTCAGGCTTGCCCGTCATCTCCACGACCGCAGTTCTCATGGCGGCAAGATCGACCATCGCAGGGACGCCGGTGAAGTCCTGCAGTACAACGCGTCCAGGTTTGAATGGAATCTCGCTCTCCGCTATTGCTGTCGCGTCGTAATGCAATAATGCTTGCACGTCTGACTCGTTCACCATGTGCCCGTCGCAGTGGCGAAGGCAGGACTCAAGCAACACGCGAATGCCATATGGAACAGTATGAAGAGATACCCCTTCGGCAGCAGCCAATGCTAGGATCGAGGCAATACGCCTTGTCCCCAGCGGAGTGTCGAGGGTTTGAATAGCTCCGAACGGATCGTGTAGGTCACTCACGTGTGAAAATCTCCTGCAAGAATCATGCAGGATACCGCAGAGAGGACTTTGGTCTACTCAAGCCCTGGATGATCAGGATTGGCGATGAGCCGAACATCTGGACGGGGGCCGCAGACGATATGGCCGGCAGGCACGGACCGCGAAAGAAAAACGCCACCAGCGATGACGCAATGGTCACCGATCTGCGTGTTTCCGCCGAGAATCGTCGAGCCTGCATAAACCGTCACATGATTGCCGAGAGTCGGGTGCCGCTTCACGCCGCGTTTGAGTTCGCCACGTTCATCTCGCTCAAATGATCGAGCGCCAAGGGTGACACCCTGATACACCTTGCAGTGGTCGCCAATCACCGTCGTTTCGCCGATGACCACGCCGGTGCCGTGGTCCACAAAGAAGGACGTTCCGATGGTGGCGCCGGGATGGATATCGATACCAGTGTTGGCGTGGGCATGCTCTTGCATAATGCGTGGAAGCAGTGGAATGCCACGTTGCAACATCGCATGCGCAAAGCGGTGCGTAGTAAGTACGCGAATGCCTGGATAACAGAGCATGACCTCGTCAATATGCCGAGCCGCGGGGTCTCCATCGTAGGCTGCCTGCACGTCAAGGCTCAGTTGATCACGAATAACAGGCAACATATGCATGACTGCATCGGTTGCTTCGCTGGCTTGCGGGGCTGAGTCGCCTTCAGCCCAGTGCAGGAAAGCACCAGAGATTTGGTGGCACAGATCACGACGGAAGTCGATGAGGTCTTCTTCTAGTCGCCCAGCGAACGATTCAGATTCAAAATCGCGGTAACCATGTAGACCTGGGAACAAAATTCCCCGCAACCGATCAAGCAGGTGTCCAGCGGCCTGAGGATCGGGAAGGATGTCAGCACATGCCGGCGCCATTCGAGGATCGCTCGCCGCCGCTGCTGCCATCTCCTTTGCTAATCGCCCAACGTCCACGGGACCCTACTTTCTACTCTCTTCGGTTGGCTAACCGATTGAAGCCAGACAACGGACAGGGTGGGATTCGAACCCACGATAGCCCGAAAGCTATACCGGTTTTCGAGACCGGCGCGTTCAACCGCTCCGCCACCTGTCCTGAGGCTTGGGGGGGCATTGTAGCGGCAGATGCTTCACGGTCCTGCCACGACCGGGTTCGCCACTGAACCGACACCCTCGATCTCAATCTCGATGACATCACCTCCTTGCAGATACCGCGGTGGTGATTGTTGCATGCCAATGCCCGCAGGAGTGCCGGTAAGTAGTATCGAACCTTTCAGTAATGAAGTCCCGCGTGACAACTCAACGAGTAACTCGACCACACTCATGAACATCTCAGTGATGCACACCTCTTGCATCACGTCTCCGTTGAGACGACTGATCATTCGGCGTGGTGCCTCCAGATCAAAGTCGCAAGTTGACACGCCCTGGCCAACCGGGCAGAAGGTGCCAAATGACTTGCCGCGTGCCAGTTGCCCCTCACTCCCATGCTGCTCCCACCAACGACATGTCACGTCGTTGGCTGGCATGCAACGAGCAATCGCCTCACGCGCAGCCTTGGCATCGGCGTCCTTGATGGTGGCCCCAACTCGATGGCCAGTTCTGCTTCAAAGTCAACCATGTCATGAGAACGACAGGCTTGGGGAATGACTATCGGCTCATCGGCACCAATGAGTGAGGCTGGGTTCTTCAGAAAGAACACCACCTGATCTGGTGGTGGCGGACCACCAAGATGCTGGTAGTTTCGTCCAACGGCCAAGATGGAAGGCAGGTAGTTCATGAGGCACGACCTACGGTTCAATTCGACTCGGGCTGCCCTGAGTTCTTGACAATCGACATCTTGTGCTGTGCATGGGTCCACTTACCTTGCTTACTATCGATGTACTGAAAGTACTCGTTCGAAAAATTACCCTGGCTGCAGACATATCGGTAACTTATGAAATTCGCGTCGATGCCTTCCAGCACCTGATCGAAAACGCCAGGGCCAGTAAGTTCGTAGACAGAGGAAATGGAATTCTCTTCAATGTTCTGCTTCACCGTGCTGATCATCTTCTTCAGATTGTCGTTGTTCGGCTTGGACGCGATGAAGTAGTTGCTAATTCTGTCTCCACTGATGGTTATGTAGAGCTCCTGGTCGTACGGTCTCAGAATGGACCCCAGTGGCCAGACGAGATTGGCGTCCATGTCGAGATAGACGCCCCCACGCTTGTACAGAACCAAAAGTCGCCAGAAGTCCGCCTTCGCCGCCCCGATCTGCAACATTGCGTAGAGATCGTACACGTCCCCGGGGAAGTGCTTCTTGATGAAGGCATCAGCAGTTTCATCGTCCACGAATCGATATTCGTAGTTGAACGCCAGAATGCGATTCCACAGATAGTTGAGATAGAGCGGCAGCGTGACGCGATCTGTAAAATTGGTCTGCCAGAGTATGCACGGGATGGAGGTCTTGACACGCCATCGAAAGATTGGCCCAGACTTTTTGGGAAGCGTGAATCGTTTTCTTGGAAAGAAGAAGTGAAATGCATAGCAGACCAACTTCAAAGTGTTAGCCGTCAACTTGATGATTCGACCAGCGAGATAGATGAGTGTCTTATTAATACGCGTAATCCTAACCGACATTTGAATTCCAAACATCTACGATCGCGAGATGTAGGTGATCAGTCGCCAACAACGATTACTCGCCATTGGATCTTACAATCGACTCATTGCTGAGCAACCAAGCGTTCGGCGCGGGCCCGTTTCCGCACTCGCGGCCAGAGCAGCAACGCTTCAAAAACCATCCATGCCTCAAGTACAAGCGTGCAGAGGCCTATGGCCACGAGCAGCCATCGCTCTTGAGTGATCCAGTCGATTTCAGAGCCGGTACCGGTAAAGACCTGCGCCCCCATCGCCCATGCTGGAATGATGAGCATGGCCACCATCGGCACCAGCATGAACCATGCCGGTCGACCAGAACGCCAGAGGAAGAATGCGATCACTAAGAAAGCAAGCCCGGCGAGTAACTGATTCGTAGCGCCAAAGAGCGGCCAGAGGATGAGCCCGCCTGTGCCGGTTGACTCCCACGTCCACGCCCCTGCAGACGCTGGAATTGCTGCGAGGCCAGCGGCGAGCACAACAGCAATGCCAGTAGCGATATACCTACCGGGGAGCGACCATGCCGCAACACGAACACGCTCACTCGCGGTTGAGGCAATCTCTTGAACGACGTATCTCTGAAGCCTGCAAGCGGTATCAAGAGTTGTGCCTGCGAAAGATGCAACGAGTACACCCATGATCGCAATCGCGACGCTCGGCGGAATGGCCATGGCAGCAAGCAGGTTGGATGCGCCATCTACAAAGGCGGCGACCTTAGAGCCCAAGCCCCCCGCTGTGCCCCACGAAGCGTATCGGTCACTCCACGCTGCAACGCCTGTGAGTTCCTCGCCAGAGGCGTCTGTGACACCGAGGCCGAGGCCGGCCACGCAGGCGAAGATCACCAACACTGCCAAAAAACCTTCAGTAATCATGGCGCCATAGCCAATTGGCAGAGCGTCGGTTTCAATTTGCACTTGCTTGCTGGTCGTACCACTTGCAACCAAACAGTGGAATCCACTGATAGCACCGCACGCAATCGTGATGAACAGAAATGGCAACATCAGCGGCGCACCAAGTGGGTTCAAGTCGACTGCAGGCGCGATAATCTCTAATGGTGGTCGTACACCATCGACACTTGCACCGCCCAAGAAGGCGGCTGCCACCAGTCCGAATACGATCAGTCCGAGCGCTGTCACCAGTTGCAAGGCGTTGATGTAGTCGCGTGGCTGTAACAAAATTCGGACGGGAAGTACGGAGGCCACAAAGCAGTACCCGAGAAGAAGTAGCACCCAACCCATGGTGGGAAGGCCCGCCAGTGCTGTATTGAACGAGCCGAGCCAGCCAACATCACCGAAGATGACTGAGAGATACATCAGCATGAGGGCGATTACAGAGGGAACGAAGAGACCGGCGGTGGATCGACGAAGCATGACGCCGACCACAATGGCCAGCGGGATCTGAATCAGGCACGGAAATATCGCCGCGGGGAACATGCGAAATACGACAGCGATGACAAGGCCAAAGATAGCCAGCACAATTGTGAGGCCGACAAAGAGGATGATCAGAAAGAGAAGCCGAACACGGCGATTGAGCAGTCGGCCGGCGACTTCGCCAATGGTTTGTCCGTCATTGCGAAGGCTGACAACGAGACTTCCAAGATCGTGCACAGCGCCAATGAAGATCGAACCAAAGACAACCCACACGACTGCTGGCACCCAACCCCACATGACAGCAATAGCTGGCCCCACAATTGGACCTGTGCCGGCGATAGATGTGAAGTGATGGCCAAAAACGATCGTGCGTTGAGTGGGGACAAAGTCGATGTCGTCACGAAGTCGATCGGCCGGGCATATGGTTTCAGAGGAGAGTCGAAAAACACGACGGGCGAGCCATCGCCCGTAGAGGCGATAGGCCAATATGAAAGTAGCGGCCGAAGCTGCAACAATCAGTAGCACGAACATAGATTCAACTCGCAAAGCCCATAGCAGTGGACGGCTTCAAAGCAGTGCTGAGTAGCGCCGATGGCTACTTTTCCTGCAGTGCCCGCAACTGTTCACGGAGTCCCAACAGCATTTGCTCCAACTGCGCCTTTGGGTAGAACTGCATGGAGACGAGGATATTCGGCGCACGCTGATACCAACGCAGCCAACCCTCGACGATCTTGATTCGCTTGCGAATTCCCTGAGCGTCGCCTCCCGCCTCAGCGAATTCCTTTCTCGAAAGCGTGATCGACTTTTCGCATCGCTTGGCGAGGTCGTTCCAACTTTCGTGAATCTTCTCCCCAGTGCCGAGCTCACGCCAACCACCCTGGTCAAGCAATTGCCCCAACTGCTCTTTCGTGTCAGCGATGCCGATGGCCAGTTTGCAGTCGACGGCTTGACGCGCGTCGAAGCCGAGTACCTGTCCCGGTCGGTTCATCTTGACCTCACCCTCAAGGCTCTGGTACCAGGTAACGGCGCCAGTCTCAGGATCCTTCGTGTAGGAGAGCAGGGACTTTGTTGGATGATCGCCCGTCTTAAAGGGAACAGCCAGTTTCGGACTGCGACCAGCCTTACGAAGAACATGTGCCATTCCAGCCTCCGCCGCTGCAACCTGGTATTGCATCGGCGCGGAGGGGGCGCCCATGAGCGTCGTGACCGAACCCATATGACCGCGACTCTTCATGACGATCACATCGCATGCCATAGAAGTCGAGCAAGCTGCCGACGTCCCATCAAGCACCCATGCGACCACGCGGTGCCGCTTCTGCGCGTCGTAGATCGAATCCCTGATCATCTCCCACTCGGCAACGTAGCCGCCGCCCGAGTTGATCTCAAGCACGATCGTCTGGCCAGGACCAATTGCATCGGCCTGCGCGACAATGGCATCAATCTCTTCATTGCGAAATTCTTTACCAACCATACCGGTCAAGGGAAGGAGAAAGGTCCCGCGAATGGACTCATCGACAACTTCATCACCGTCGGCGTTTGTGGTGTCAGAGGCGACGCTTGTAGCCGCGTCGCTGGAGGTGCTGGTGTCTGAAGGATCTTCACTGGCAGACGATGCATCGTCGTCTGATGGTTGTTCGCCGCCCAGTCGTTTGACCGACACGATGTCATCACCATAAATAGGTGCGAGGCGCCGCCCGGAGGATGTGAGCTGAAGCCACCCGTCTTGGAACCGAACCAGTGTGCCTTCAACAGTCTTGTTGCGGCTGCGATCCTTGTACACGACCCGGATCTGCTCACCAGCCTTGCCTTGCCAGTCTTTGCTGTCACTCAACTCAATCGTCACCGGATCGCCGTTGGCGGCCGCAACGAGGGGAGTCAAAAGAAAGGCCGTTGCGATTACGAATCCACTGAGAACATTACGCATAACAAGTACTCCAGACGCCACTTTCAAGGTTGGCATCACTTCCTACGGTCCATACTAGCGACCATCGCTGTGCACTTGCGATCTGATTGGAGCCATCCACCCCAATCATCACCTATCTCGGCTGAAGCCATCAAGATCGATGCAAGATCGATGGTGGGTACGAGCAATCGTGAGATTGATGGAGGCCGTATCTCGGTTGGGGGGAGGGCGATTGATGACTACCCACGATCATTGATGACTACCAACGATCAATGATTGAGCAAGCAACCTCGGCCAATGAATCAGTGTGGTCCACCCTTATTCGCCGAGCCCAAAAAACAAAGTGACCCCGATCGTGTTTCCACGACCGGGGTCAAAGAGTCGGCAATGACCTACTTTCCCGCGTAGCAGTATCATCGGCGGCCCGGGCTTCACTTCTGAGTTCGGGATGGGATCAGGTGTTTCCCCGGACCTCTTGTCACCGACAAGCGTGATCACGGCCTTTCAGCCGTGAGCACGGTGATTGAAGTCTGAGTTGATCGATTACCAATATGTGTGTGGATCAGTGATCCACATTAGAACGTCGAGCCGTTATTGAGCACGGACGAGTCTGAGACTCGTTCGTTGCACCGCCGTCTACTTCATTGAAGAAGCATGATGACAGCGGAGCCCGGATGGCACGAGAAAGCCGTCGACCATTCGTACCGCTTTGCTGAAGGTATCTCTACCCTTACACATGCGGCCGATCAACCTGGTGGTCTTCCAGGGGTCTCACGTCATATAGACACGCAATACTCATCTTCAGGGGGGCTTCCCGCTTAGATGCTTTCAGCGGTTATCCCTGCCTCACTTAGCTACCCAGCGATGGACCGAGCGGTCCAGCTGGCACACCAGGGGTGAGTCCCTCCCAATCCTCTCGTACTAGGGA
>JAQWLT010000020.1 GCA_029247205.1 Phycisphaerales bacterium
GTGAGCCAAAGCGGGCGTGTGTTATATCCCTGCACCAAGTCGCCGACCGTCATCACAAGATCTGGATCGATGAGATTGGTGTCGGCCACTGCTTGAACTAATACTTTGACGCCCTCGGGCGGGCCACCGGTTCGGTCCCCGAAGACTGCAAACAGGAACGCATCATCTTGAACAGGTGTCGCCAGCGGCAGTGGCGTTGGGCGATCTGTCATCACGCCACCCGGGCCCGCCCAGGCCGCTGAAGCAAGTATCAAAGAGCCCAGTGCTGTCATTCTGTTGTGCATAAGTTGAATTGTGCCACAACCAGCTTGAGTAGGTAGCAACTCCTCGAGAGCTGGTGTCATACCATGTGATTCCCATGCTGATTGCCATCACACGTCCCGTCAGCCGATCCATCCAGGAGTGCGAACTCACTCACATGGACCGCGAGCGGATCTGCCACAAAACGGCCTCGCAGCAACATGCCGCCTATGTCGACGCATTGCGGACGCTTGGTGTCGAGGTTGTAGAACTTGAGCCACTACACCACCATCCAGATGCTGTCTTTGTCGAAGACATCATGGTGGTCGTCGATGAGGTTGCGGTCCTTACACGTCCCGGCGCAGAGTCGCGCCGTGGCGAAGTAGAGAGCGCCGTCACACTCGTTGAAGAATATCGAACGATTGCCCGCATCGAGTCGCCCGGAACGCTTGAAGGTGGAGATGTGATGCAAGTTGAACGCACCATCTTTGTCGGTCGTTCAACTCGAAGCAATGACGCTGGGATTGATCAATTGCGAACAATTCTCACCCCATACGGCTATACGGTGATTGGCATACCAGTGCCCGGTGCGCTCCATCTCAAGACAGCAGCAAGTTATCTCGGCGATGGCATGGTGCTGGCCAACCCAGAGTGGATCGACACCACGCAATTCAATGAGCTTGATGTCATCGAAACACATCCAGACGAACCATTTGCCGGCAATGCCATTCGCATCGGTGACACGCTCATGTTTCCTGAGCAATTTCCCCACACTGCCGCACGGCTCGAAGCAAGAGGCTTTGTATTGCAACGAGTGCCCTCGAGTGAACTGGCAAAGGCCGAGGGCAGCCTGACCTGCAAGAGTGTGATATTCAGCAAACGCTGATCACTTCAGGCCATATTCCTTGAGTTTGCGATACAGCGTTCGCTCTCCAATACCTAAGATCTCGGCCGCTTGCTCTCTATTTGAACCGGTCATGAGCAGCGTCTGGCGAATCGCCTCCTTTTCAAGACGTTCCAGCCCAATCCCCGCAAGGCTGCCGAGGTGCACGTGTTCGTCGTCCTCATGGAGGCGAATATCATCGGGCACGTCACTCACATCCACCCGAGACCCTTCGGCCATGACGACCATCCGCTGCACCACATTGAAGAGTTGCCGCACATTGCCAGGCCAGTTGTAGGACAGCAATCGCATCATCGCTGGCTCAGTAAAATCAGGCGCAGATCGCTCTTGTTCTGCGGCATACCGCCCTGCCGCATGATTGACCAACAGCGGGATGTCCTCGCGTCGCTCACGCAGTGGCGGCAAGTGAATCTCGGCACCATTGATCCTAAAGTAGAGGTCTTCTCGGAACTCATCGGTGTCGATTCTCGTCTTTAAGTCGCGATTAGTCGCACTCACAAACCGAACATCGACGTGCTGAGCTGCATTCATACCCAAACGCACAACTTCACCGCTCTCTAGAACACGGAGCAACTTCGATTGCATTGTCAGGGGCATGTCACCAATTTCGTCGAGGAAGAGTGTGCCTTTGTCGGCGTACTCAAATACACCATCGCGATCTTTCTCAGCGCCCGTAAAGGCACCTCGAGCATGCCCAAACAATTGATCCTCAAGAAGACTCTCGCTCTGCCCGGCACAATTAAATGTGACATATCGTTTGCCGGACCGCTTGGAATGATTATGAATAGCCTGCGCAACCAATTCTTTGCCCGTTCCAGACTCGCCCGTAATCAGTACTGGAATCATGCTTGGCCCAACCTGCCGAATAGTGGAGATGACCTTTCGAATTGCGGGCGAATCTCCAATGATTCCCTCGAACCCCCATGCTGCCTCGACGCGATCTTGCAACCGTGTGTTGGCATCTCTCAAACGAACTGTCTCGATCGCCCGCTGCACAAGGTTACGAAACACTTCCAGATCAAGCGGTTTCTCAATGAAGTCGTAGGCTCCACCCTTTAGCGCGGCCTTCGCAGTAGCCACCTCACCGTGAGCAGTCACCATGAGCGACTCGGCATCGGGCTGATGCTCCTTCACCAACGCCAATACCCGCAGCCCCGCATCCGCGGTCTCCATGGACAGGTCGGTGATGACAACATCAAAGTTGCCAAAGCGAAGTTCTTCTTCGGCCTTGGCAGCCGAAGTCACACTCGTGCAGACATGGCCAAGCCGACGCAGGGCCTCAGCCATGGTGTCAGCGTGGTCAATCTCATCATCGACGATAAGAATCTGGGCGTGGACGACATCGTGCAGATCTCTTTGGGTCATAGCATGCAAGGATACCGAGCCCTGCGGCCGAACTCTGATTAGACTCCTTCGATGCCAACCGATGGGGCAATCCCCTGCCCAGACCGTAGCCTCCCTCCGCCCGGCGCATCCCTCTGGATGCTCGGCATTGGCGGATGTGGCATGTCAGGCCTCGCTCGGCTTCTTGCCGCCCGGGGGCTCAGGGTAGGGGGCTCAGATGAGACTCCATCAGATGTCACCCGAGGCCTAGAAGCAGAGGGGATTGTGGTCCGCATCGGCAAGGGGCCAGTACCCGCTGACACAGTCATGGTGATTTCCTCGGCAGCAATTCCGGACGAGCACTCGGAATTGGTTGATGCCCGAGATCGGGGCATTCCCTGCACAACCTATGCCGAGGCCCTCGGCATGGCCCAGTCAGATCGGCTCGGCGTGAGCATTGCTGGGACCCATGGCAAGAGTACGACGGCCGCCATGCTTGCATGGATTCTGCTCGATACTGAGCTCGACCCTGGCTTCATCATCGGGGCGCATTGTGATCAAATCGGCGGAGGCAGTCGACTCGGCGCACACATGATTCCGCACGGACCACACCAAGGCGAGGGCGGAATCCTCATCACTGAGGCATGTGAATTTAATCGCTCCTTTCATCACCATCGCCCCACCATTGGCATGATTAACAATGTCGAAGAAGATCATCTCGATATCTATGATGGACTCGCTGCGATTATCGAAGCCTTTGCGGGCTTTGCCGCCCTGCTCCCTCCAACTGAGGATGGCGGCTCCTTACTGATCGCCCACGATGGCGCCTGCCGCAACCAAATCACACCGCCACTGAGGTGCCGTGTCTCGACCTTTGGATTCCATCCAGAAGCTGACTACCAAGTCGCGTGGGACGCGGCGGTACGACGTGCGGGCATTCTTCGCGATGGCATGTGGGTTACACAGTGGACCAATGCGATGCCAGGTGCTCACAACGCCCTGAATGCTGCAGGCGCGGTCATTTTGGCACATCAACTCGGAACCGAGTGGGATGCGGCCGCAGACGCCATCACCCGTTTCCGCGGGCTTGACCGCCGCATGGAACGGCTCGGCATGCGAAGCGTACGTAGCGGCGAGGTCACTGCATATACCGATTACGGCCATCACCCAACGGAAATAGAAAACACACTTCGATCGCTTCGAGCGGCTGAGGACCCCAAGCGACTGATTTGTGTCTTTCAACCACACCAGCACAGCCGCACTCGCTTCCTTCTGGACCAGTTTGCCGAATCGTTCTCGGCGGCTGATGAAGTCATCGTGCCCGAGATCTATTTCGTACGCGACTCAGATGCCGAAAAGAAGAAAGTGAGCGCCAACGATCTTGTCAACCGATTGCTCGACCGTGGTGTTGATGCCCGGCACGAACCGGACTTCGACACCATTGTCCAATATTTGGAAACAACACTGGAAGACGGCGATCTACTTGTCGTAATGGGCGCCGGACCGGTCTGGACAATCGCCCGTGACTTCATGGCGACAAGCTCATGACGGTGTCCCGATCTTCGCTTCTGGGCGATCTCGATGTCGACGTCACCCTTGACGCGCCGATCGGCGCTATGACGTGGTACGGCATTGGTGGGCGAGCAGATCTCTTAGTGTCGCCTCGAACTGAGGAGGCGGTCATCGAACTCGTACGGCGGTGCCATCGCGATCAAGTGGCGGTCCGCGTGCTCGGAGGAGGCGCTAACCTACTCGTCGACGATGCAGGCATCGATGGAGTGGTGATCAAACTCGACCACGAGCACTTTCGCCATGTGCAGTACTCGGCACGTGGCGAGATTACCGCCGCCCTAGTGGGAGCCGGTGCCGACCTCTTTCGTTTAGTGCAGGACACGAAACGCAGAGCACTCCGGGGCTTTGAGATGATGGCGGGCATTCCCGGGACAATTGGCGGGGGCGTTCGGATGAATGCAGGCGGCGCCTGGGGACAACTCAGCGATTGCCTTCAGACAGTGCGGCACCTTTCCCTTGACGGGGAAGTACGAGAACTCGACGCTGCAAGCCTTGCCTTTCGCTACCGCGGAAGCAACTTGCCCCCCGGCATCGTACTCTCGTGCACACTGGAACTCAGTGAGGATGACCCGATCCGGGTGCGCGATCGCGTGATGGAAATCTTCCGACACAAACAGTCGACCCAACCCATGGCCGACCATAGTGCTGGATGCGCATTTCGCAACCCCATCGAGACAACAGGAGGCCGGCACCTCTCTGCCGGGGCCCTCATCGACTCGGCCGGGCTGAAGGGACATCGAGTTGGAGGCGCCATCG
>JAQWLT010000039.1 GCA_029247205.1 Phycisphaerales bacterium
CGATGCTTGATGTTCGCCCACTTGCTGTGACCGGCCATCTGAGAGTCCTCCTTAGAAAGTCAGTTCGACGATTCTTCCACGACGCCCAGCCTGCCACGCAGGCGTTCGGTCGCACCACCGAATTCGAGATCATACAGTTCACTGGACGGCCGAACTCGAATTCCCCAATCTCCAGTCTGCACCACATCCCAGGTTCGGATCTTGTCTTTCTGGAATCCTGGGTGTGTGAGCAAGGCCAATGCCTGCCGCCATGATCGCCTTGCTGCCTCGTGCTGGCCAGCTGCCTCCTCAGCATCGCCAAGGTGCTCCAGAATGATTGGGTCAAGATTATCGCTCAGCCTCACCGCTTCGCGCAACAGATCAATTGCCCCACGCCCTAAATCGTCATCTTCTAGCCGACCCTGCCGAATTCGCAAAAGGCCCAAACTATCTAGCGTGCCCGCATCCTCTGGTTCTAATTCGTACGCATGCTCGATGAGTTCAGCTGCACGGTCCTGATCGATCCCCTGCTCAAGCAACATGTAGCCAAGATTATTCAGCGCCATGGGCAATTGGCTGTCAAGACGAATCGCCTCTTCCAAGAGATCCATGCCACCCTGCTTGTTGCCCAGACTGGAATGCATAATTCCTGCGTTCAGCCACATCTCAGCAGGTTGCATCGGCTGACGAAAGTGCAAGCGAAGCCGAAGGTCATCATCCGGGAGCGATCGAATCAGCGACGCTGTCCGAGCAGCGTCACCGTCAAGTGCATCCATCACGATGCAGGCCGACGTAAACCGCCCACGGTCGGCCGGGTGTGTCAACTGCCCACTTGCAAGCCGAGCCTCTGCAGCGTCTCTTGCCACCTCGCGAGCGTTCTCCATCACCAGCCGTTGCAAGATCCACGCCCATCGATTGCGAGCACTGCGATCACCTGGACTCGTAATTGCCAAATCCATCAGTCGGGTCCGTGCATTGTCAACGAGCGCCTGCCCCGCTTCCGACTCATCGACCAGCGGTAGCCGAAAACCAAGTGCCAGATCCCACCGAACTTCGGCAATTGGATCAAGCTCCACCGGGTCGGCCTTGGCACGACGAAGAAGTAAAATAAGAGCGTCGCGGTTACGCCCATCGAACATGGCCAACTCTGCAGCCACGGCAATCGCCTCTGTATCCGTTGGGCACAACACCAAGCGGTGTCGCCATGCCTCTAGCTCTAAGCCACGATCCTTCGCTTCGCCCGCCAACCGCGCAAGACCTAGCCAAGCTGCCTCGTTGGCGGGATCAGCCTTTACTGCCTGACGATAGGCGGCGAAACTCTGCTGAAGATCTCCCGCGTAGTGAGCTTCTCTACCTGCAATCAGCGCACGCACGCTGCGGACGTGCGCCTGCGAACTCCAAAGTGCCCTGCTCGGCACATCAGAAGCAGTAAAACCCATTCGATCAAGGAGTGCAGAAGCGTCGATCTCGGCCGGGACGACTCCTCCGCACAAGAACGGAAGCAGCAGAACACCCGACACACACATCATCACTTACGTGACTTTTTCTTGGCTGACGCCTTCTTCTTCGCTGGTGCCTTCTTCTTTACTGGCGCCTTCTTCTTCGCTGGTGCCTTCTTCTTTACTGGCGCCTTCTTCTTTGCTGGTGCCTTCTTCTTTACTGGCGCCTTCTTCTTTGCTGGTGCCTTCTTCTTCGCTGGTGCCTTCTTCTTCGCTGGTGCCTTCTTCTTCGCTGGCGCCTTCTTCTTTGCTGGCGCCTTCTTCGTTTCCGTCTTTGTTGTCACCACTCGGATTGACGCTGCAGCCTGCGCCTTCTCAAGTTCAGCGAGTTCAGCTGCTGACTTACGAGCTGCTGCTCGTGCCGCCGCCTCAGCTCGCTTCACCGCCGCTGCCTCTTGGGCAACTGCTCGTTTCGAGATCGCATTCCCACGGGCTTTCTTCGCGACTCTTGCAGCCGCCTGCGCCTCCTTCGCTCGTTGCTTGGCAACTTGATCGCTCTTGCTGTTGACCCAAGCTTGCAAAGTGGCGTGTACATCAGAAGAGTCGTCAGTCTTCACTTGCCGACATACCCACGCAGCAACCTCCTCTGTTGAAGCGGTGTCATCAACACATCCACTATCAGCCAGCATCCACCGAAGTTGATCGTCGACGGGCACACCGCCGATATCAGCACACAGCATGAGCCACCGTGCCGAGACAAATGGAGTTATGCCGTCGAGCGCTTCAATGGCCTCGCGAAGATCTCGCTTTCCTTGCTCGAACTCTGGCGTCATGGTTACTTCGTGATGCCGTTGATACAAGTGATTGAGCATGGCCTTGAGTCGACCACCACGGTCCTCAGCGAGAGTCGACTTGTCACCACACATTCCGGCGATTTCGCTTGGCGTCGAAACTCGAACCTCATGCCAATCAATGCGAGCAGCAATCAGTTTCTCCCATGCTGCATCTGCAGCAGGTGTCGTAGACTCCCACAGCAACTGCGTGTAGACCAATACATCGATTGGATCTGGCATGTCGGCTGCCGGCGATTGCTTCTTGAGCTTCTTAAGCTTTTTGACTTGCGCCGAGAACTTAGTGGAAAATTCTTTAGAGTTCTTCACGTAATTGTTTCCTCATCTCCGCCGCAGGCGTCTTCACGCTCTACTGCTTCATGAATGGCCCCGAGTACGCGGGCCTCGTTCTTAATCGACTCATCGAGGACAAAACGAAGTCGCGGCACTCGTCGCATTCGCACTTCGTCGCCGAGTTTTCTTCCAATCCAACCTGCTGCTGCATTCAACCCATGAAGCGAACGCTCGGCGTGCTCGGCTGGAATAACTGAGCACCCCACTCTCGCGGAACTCGAATCCGGGCTCACGCTAACACGTGTCACCGACACCAATCCACGAATGCGAGGATCATTCACACCGCGCCCCAGAATCTTCTGGATTGCACGCTTCACAACTGCGTCGATCTGTTCCGGGTGCCGCGTCATGGCCTAGCCTCAACCGCTCAACTACCTGGCTGCTCTTCGTGGGACAAGTAGCACTCCAGAACATCACCGGGCTTGATGTCGTCATACCCATCAATGAGCATGCCGCACTCTTGCCCCGATCGAACCTCCTTGGAATCATCCTTGAACCGCTTAAGTTGGGACAACTTGCGGTCAGCTTCTATAACAATGTCATTTCTGGTCACACGAATAAGTGCGTTTCGCTGAATGCTTCCGTCTGTGCAGTAGCAGCCAGCCACCATTCCGACCTTGGTGATACGGAAGACCTCTCGCACTTCTGCATGCCCAAGAATCTCGATGCGGTGAATTGGATCAAGAAGACCAAGAATGGCTTTCCCGATGTCATCGGTGATGTCGTAAATGACATCGTAGTAGCGAATATCCACTCCCTTATCTTCAGCAGCCCGACGCACCTTGCCCGGCGCGGTCACATTGAATCCAATGATGATGGCCCCTGATGCATTGGCAAGCATGACATCAGACTCGCTGATGCCGCCAACCGCTGCATGCTTAACCGTCACGCGAACTTCTTCGGTGGTCATCTTCGCAATAGATGCTGTAATCGTTTCAACTGACCCTTGGACGTCTGCCTTCAGAATGATCGGCAATTCCTTCTTGCCGGCCTCAGTCATGCGATCGAGGATGTTATCGAGCGTCACTTGCTCCCGGGCAAGCGAACGTTGTCGCTCTTGGGCAACCCTCTCCTTTGCGGCAGCCTCAGCCTCGCGAAGATTCTTGACTACAAACAACCGATCGCCCGCATCTGGTACATCACCGATTCCAGAGATGGCTACAGGATGTGACGGCAAGGCTTCGACAATCCGCTTGCCATTGTCATCAACAATGTCTCGAACACGACCATATCCGCGGCCAACAACGAGATAATCGCCCTTCTTCAGGCGACCTTGCTGCACGAGGATGCTGGCAACCGAGCCGCGGCCTTCTTCAAGCTGCGCTTCGAGCACGGTGCCCTCGGCCGGTCCATCGAAGTCTGCCGTCAACTCAAGCAACTGTGCTTGCAGATCAAGTACCTCCAGAATGTCTCCGATACCTTCCCCATTGATAGCAGATGTTCGAATGACCTCGGTGTCGCCGCCCCACTCAACCGGATTCAATTCATGTGCGGCGAGTTGGCCGAGAATCCGCTGAATGTTTTGATCTGTTGCTTCAGCCTTGTCAATCTTATTGAGTGCCACGACGATCGGCACACCTGCTGCCTTAGCATGGTTAATCGACTCAACGGTCTGTGGCATCACACCGTCATCAGCAGCAACAACCAATACAACAATGTCCGTTACCTTTGCGCCACGAGCACGCATCTCGGTAAAGGCCTCGTGGCCTGGTGTATCGATGAACGTGACGACATGGTCGTCATCGCCAACTTTCACAGGAACTCGAAATGCGCTCGTCGCCTGCGTAATGCCGCCTGCTTCACCATCGGCAACCTTAGCGCTACGAATACTGTCAAGCAATGATGTCTTGCCGTGATCGACATGGCCAAGAATCGTGACGACTGGCGAACGGGATCGCTCGTCCTTCATGTCTCGAGAGGTGAATGACTCTGCAATCTGTTCTTCGGCCGACTTAGCTTCGATCACTTCTAGTTCAACTCCAAAGTGGAGCATGCACTCGACAGCGAGGTCCGACTCGAGCGTCGAGTTGACCGTCACATCAATCTCTTCGGAAATGAGCCACCGAAGAATGGCGCGTGTCTTGACGCCGCTCTCCGCGCTCATCGCTTTGATCGAAATTGGCTCGGTCAATGAGATGCTGCCGCCGAGGTCAAGGGCCGACTTGGCACGAGCGCCAGTAGGACCAGATGCTCGCTTTGCGCTATCGCGGCGAACTGAACGGAAGTAGCCACCACTTCGGGAAAGTCTTTGCTCACGCTCCCGCAGGTCCTGTTCTCTCCAATTGCGCTGAGGAGTACCGGGTCCCGTGGTCTGCCGAGCATCACGATTCTCACTGCGGCCATCAGTGGCACCTGTTCGGCGACGATTTCGCCGCGATGTTCGGCCACGGCCCTGATCCGCTGGCGGCCCCCCGTCCAAGCCTGGTCCACCCGGACCACCTGGTCCACCTGGTCCACCCGGGCCACCCGGGCCACGCGGACCGCCCGTACCACGCGGCGGCCCCTTCGGGCGAGGCG
Organism: Phycisphaerales bacterium; assembly: GCA_029247205.1. GTDB lineage: Bacteria > Planctomycetota > Phycisphaerae > Phycisphaerales > SM1A02 > UBA12567. Next base: position 5,120 of record JAQWLT010000039.1, read on the forward strand.
CTCGCACTTGCTCGGGCTGCTCAACGCGAATGACTTTCGGTCCAGCAAGCGTTGTCTTCTTTGGTTCCTCAAGTTTGCGACCCAGCTGCTCGACCTTTTCAGGTCGCATAGGCTGATTCGGCACGGCCACCGGCTTATCTGGATCACCTTCAGGCGGAACTGTTCGCGATGGTGGCTCGACGAGACCACTTCCCCGACTCGCTGATGGCGGTGGCTCGGGGGCGGGCGGTTGCGGTTCCTCCACGATCGTAAGTGGCTCTGCAACGGCTTTTATCGCAACAGGGGCCGGAGCTCGCTTCTTCGCCTTGGCCCGAGCCTGCTTGACATCTACCGGCGTCGCGGTCTGCACGGCGGTACTGCCCACCGCTGCTTCGCCGAACCACTCACGAATTGTGGCGCCGAGGCCAACCGAAATCGCTGACATGTGGTTAGTAATATTGGGAACATCTTCTTGCTTGCACTTGGCAACGACATCCTTCGATGTCACGCCGAGTTCCTTGGCAATCTGATGAACCCGCTTTGTTACGCTCTTTTTAGCCACTGGCTGCTCCTGCGTGCTGATCGCGAGGCGATCAGACTGCCGAATCCTCTCCGTCTGACTTCTTCGTCTCTCCACCGCCAAGAATCGAAGCCGCGGCGGCTTCCGCTTCGACTTCTTCCTCAACTACGACTTCTGTGGTTGAGGGACCCAATCCTAGAATCGACGCGGCGGCCGACTCGCCCTCCTCGCCAGCAACGGCGATCGCCTCAGCATCGGCCTCGGACTTCCGACGCTCTTCCTCTTCCTTCTCACGTTCCTGCTGCTCTTGCACGACCTTGGCCGTGTCTGCACACTGAGCAAATACCGTTTCAGCGAGTTCAGCAGGCATCTCCACATCATTAACGAGCGCATCAAACCCAACCTCTTCTACATCGAAGACGCTGATCATGCCCAATGCTCCCATTCGGTCGAGCATGGCATCGGTAATGCCTTCGATCGGCTTGACCGTTGACTCAAGTGTCTCCAACCCGCGGGCGAATTCCTCTGGCGTCAGAATGTCAATATCCCAACCTGTCAGCCGGGCTGCGAGCCGCACATTCTGCCCACGCCGACCGATGGCCAGCGACAATTGATCTTCGCGGACAATGATCGTTGCGCGACCAAGTTCAAAGCACAGGCTGACCTCATTGACTTCAGCAGGTTTCAGCGCGTTGCCGATGAGGACCTGGCTCGACTCATTCCATCGAACGATGTCAATCTTCTCGCCGCCCAGTTCGTCAACGATGTTGCGAATTCTGCTGCCCCGTACACCAACGCAGGCACCGACCGCGTCGACCTTTGAGTCAATCGATGCAACGGCCACTTTGGTTCGGAACCCTGCCTCACGTGCCATTGCCTTGAGTTCAATGACATGCTCAGACACCTCGGGCACTTCCGCTTCGAAGAGCCTGCGAATGTAGTCCTCGTGGCTGCGAGACAAGACGATCTTGACGCGATTGCCATCCTCACGAACATCGCGGATAACACACCGAACACGATCACCCTGATGAAATTGCTCTCCCGGAATCTGCTCACTGCGTGGCATGAAGCCTTCGGCTCGCTCAACTTGTACGACCAAGGCCCCGCCTTCATAGCGGTGGGCTGTACCGGTCACAATGTCGCCAACCCGCTTGCCAAACTCCTCAAGAATGCTTGCGCGTTCGTTATCGCGAAATCGCTGAATCATGACCTGCTTGGCGGTCTGCGCTGGAATACGTCCGAGTGACTCAAGCGGGATCACTTCTGATGACCCATCTTCGTTAATCTGCCAAAGCGTAATCTGGCCGCTTATTGGGTCGACTTTGCAAGCAAACTCCTCGGTATCGAGTGAATTGAAGTGCTTGCGTGCTGCACTGATCATGGCCTGCTCAAGATCGCGTAGCAACAGATCACGATCCACGTTGCGGTCGCGGGCAATTGCATCAATAAAGCGGATCGTTTCGGAATTCATCTCTCGGTCGCCTTCTTATCCAAAAAGGGGCACGGGGAACGTGTACTTGGCAAAACATGCCGAGCACAAAAAAAACACGGGGCCACAAAGCCCATTCAGCTGTGACCCGCTCCTACGACTGTGGACTGCCATTCGGCACGTCCCACAACCCCATGCGACCAAGATGTGGTCGTCACTCAGGTCATGGGAACAATCCCAAGTCGGTCCAGCGTGGACCACACACAAGCATCCGCGTGCAGGGGGCGCACGGACACGGGATGGAGAAGATCACTCCACATGGCAGAAAACATATTGATCGGGGCCTGTCAGCACCACTGATCTCCAACTCAAACGCCACGGGCCCGCCACGCGGCGAGCCATCCCAATCGCGGCACTCTATCTCGCCTCGGATGTAGCCGCAACCACCATAGGCCGGTGAGGGTAGACTTCCGGGCTGAGATCGCTGTTTCCAGCGTCTCACGGCAGGGGCGGAGATTCCCATGCGTACATTGGTCTTCATCGCGGCTTGTGTTTCCCTGTCACTGACCACATTGGCCGGCTCGGAGCCAAGTGGTGGATTTGGGTTTAGCGGTTCTGCATTCAGCCCCCCACCGACGAGCAACTTCCATGACTCACGCGACCGCGTCGAAGTGTTGGTGGTCTCTGATCGGAAGCAAGTTGCCCCAGGGGGCGACCTTGTACTGGCGGTCATCTTTGACCATCACCCAACATGGCATATCCATACCGAAGACCCGCAAGTGCCACCTGAACTTGGCGAGCCAGAGGACTACAAAGCAACTTTCATAGATGTCGTATCAAGCGATGGACGCTTGGTCCCGCACGACAACTGGATTCAGTGGCCACAGGCGCACGAGATTGATGTTGCCTTCACCGGAACATCTGTGCCCTACACCGTGTTCAGTGGGCGGGCCATTGCCTGGGTTCCCGTCACAGTGCCTGCCGACGCAACGACTGGGCCGGCTGAGTTGGTAGTGCGTGCTGCATTCCAAGCATGCGATGACAGGGTCTGTTTCGCCCCCACTCCACAGCCACCCCAACGAGGCGAGCAACCTTCGCAGCGATGGATTGACTACGGGTGGAGTGTAAGCGTTGACATCGTGCCGCTTGACTCGCTCACTGCAGTGGGCACTACAGACGAAGCTGACTTTGCTGGCTTCAATGGTGGAGTATTCGGACAGATACGCAGTGGCGAATCTTCGCCAGACACTTCCGCCGATGACGTCAACTTTGATGCTTTCGGTCTGAAGTTTGGGCTTGATACCGACGGCACATTCGGCATTGTGCTTCTACTGCTCGTTGCTGCTGTTGGGGGATTTCTACTCAACCTCACACCGTGCGTACTTCCCGTCATTCCACTTAAAATCATGGCAATTTCTAGTTCTGGCGGCAATCGCCGCCGGACGCTCGTGCTTGGCATAGCGATGTCCGCAGGCGTGATCGGTTTCTGGATCGGAATTGGCCTCGCGATTGCGTTACTCACTGGCTTCACCGCCAGCAATCAATTGTTCCAGTACCCAATTTTCACAATTGGCATCGGCATCATCATCGCTGCGATGGCCATCGGCATGTGTGGGCTGTTCTCGATTCGCCTGCCATCAGCTGTCTATATGGTCAGCCCGAAGCACGACACAATGAGCGGTTCGTTCCTGTTCGGCATCATGACCGCTGTGCTTGCAACACCCTGCACAGCCCCATTCATGGGAGCAGCCATGGCGTGGGCAGCAACCGAGTCACCAGGCATCACGCTAGTCACCTTTGCTGCCATCGGCATTGGCATGTCGCTTCCGTACCTCTTCCTTGCCGCATTCCCCAAACTCACAGACCGCATGCCCAAGGCCGGGCCAGCAAGTGAACTGATCAAACAAGTCATGGGACTCTTGATGCTCTCTGCTGCGGCCTACTTTGTGGGCGTGGGATTCAGCGGACTTCTCGCCGATCCACCCCAGCCACCGAGTCGCATGTACCTGTGGTACGTCGCAGCGATTGTTGTCATCACAGGCCTTTGGCTGATTGTTCGCACGTGGCAGTTAACTGCTCGCGGGGCCCCAGCAAAGGAAATGAAGCAGCACACACGCACCGATATGAATCTGCCCCGACACGCCAATGGCTGGCGGGCGTCCATGACGGTACTCGGCGGCGTTGTTGCAGCGGCAGGCATTATGCTGGCGGTGACATTGACCGACCATGGTCCAATCAACTGGACTTGGTACACCCCAACAAAGTTTGAAGAAGCACTCGCAGACGACAAAGTCGTTGTACTTGAGTTCACCGCCGAATGGTGCCTCAACTGCAAGGCACTCGAAGAGTCGGTGCTTGCAAGCGATGAAGTGTCTTCGTTACTTGCCGAACCTGACATCGAACCAATCAAGATTGACCTCACTGGCAACAACACTCTTGGCAATGCCATGCTGCATGCGGTTGGCAGGCACCAGATTCCGCTGCTTGTTGTGTTTGCCCCGAACGGCGAGGAAGTCTTCAAAGGCGACTTCTACACGGTGGAACAAGTCGTCGACGCGGTCAATGAGGCGCGGGCACTGCAATAGCGTCCATCGCTTCTTTGCGAATGGCTTCAGGCAACCGCTGCAGTGGATCGATCACATTGGCGTCGTCGACATCGATGGCCCTTGCCCACGACGCAGTAGCCTCGGCGTGTAACCCAGCCCGCTGATAGGACCGTGCGAGCGTAACCCACGCTTCGGCGGAACCTGGATCTCTGTTCGCCAACGCTCGGGCAAGCATACGAGCGGCCTTGGCATGCTCAGGATTTTTCGTCAACCCAGCAAGACCATCCAATGCCTCCAACTCTCTGCGTCCGCCGGCAAGAAGACCTTGCCTGTAGGCCCATCCGCCTTCACCCGATGCCAATGATAATGACATCAATACCAAGCCCTGCTCGCGACCGGGCATCGAAGCGGCAGACAAATGCTGGTCGGCGGCGTGTACAAGCAGACGAGGATCACGCTGCACACTCCACGCCTCAGCAAGTGCACGGCCAGCAAGATCCCGAGAATCGGCGCTCTCCGGCGCATCGATTAAAATCTGCGCTGCTGCGGCCACTTCCCGATCTTGAGCCATCCAGGGCAAAGCGCCGTGATACACCACAACAACGCACATGATGGCGACAATCCCTGCGAGTTGAGCCGGAATAGCTCGACCGATGCCAATTCGCCAAGGGGCTGCAGCACCAAGAAGTGCGAGCGCGAAGACGGCCGTTGCCGAATTGAACATCGTCATTTCAATTTGTGCTTGCGTCAGTAGCACGACGATCGCTGCGGTCACCCCCCAACCTGCCATTGGGCCACGCAGACATTGCAGTGATACCCATGCAAGCAAAGGCACAGCCAGAAGCCCGCACGCACGTACAAACTGCTCAGCCGGATCAAGTACGGCCCACTCCTCCCGCAGCCCAATCAGAGTCAAGCCGATCACAAACAGTCCGCCACAAAGCACCCACCCCCCGTTCGGTGGCTTCGCATCCGACAGCGACCAACCATTGGTGCCCGCTCGCCACGCCAAGACACCGACCAGCCCCACCCACGCCATGCCAGCAAGCCCAAGCATTGCGATCCAGTCAAAGATCATGGCGTGCGGAGAGGCCACCTCTTCCGGTGCACCAATCGGCCGCACGCCAACCCATGCGTCTTGAAATCCTGCCGGCCCCACTCCTGTAAGAGGGTGCTCCAAGACAATAGTTGCAGCGCCTTGGACATATTGCCCTCGAATCACCATGCTTCGCATACCTGGAATCGTTGTGTCTGCTGGTAATACCAACACAATGACAATCGCAGCCACTGCTGCCACGAGAGGAATACCAATAGCAAGCCAGCCACCCGCCCGTCGAATCAAACTGATGCGAGCACACAGGCCAACCAGCACAAGCCCAATTGCCAGCACCAACATGCCGCCCATAGACATCGTCGCGCCAACGACAGCTGCAGAAGCCAGCGTAGCGACGAGAGCGATCGCTCCAATAACGACCGATGCACTACGTCGCTTTGCAGCCACCAGCATGGCAAGCCAAGCAACACCACACGCTGCAAGAACAGTTGCCAGAAGATTAGGACTGCTGAACCAACCGCTTGCTGCGCCTTCATAAAGCCGCCGCTCATAGACCTGTGCCGCGGGCGAGCCTGGAGTCAGGCCAATCAACCTCATCGCCTCTTCGCGATTGGCCTCAAACCATGCAATGGTGTCGGGGACAGTCCAGCCCCACTGCACCAATCCTTGCAGAATGAGCGGCCCACAAACTGCAAACAACATCGCCAACACAATGGTGCGAGTCTGTGAGTCTCGACAGAGATGCGAAAGCGATACGGCCGCAGCCATGCCCGCAAGCCATGGAACGCCTGCCTGCACATGGTGGCCGCCATGAAAAAACCAAAACAACATCACAATGCAGGGCAGGCCAAGAAGAATCAGTAGCAGCGTCGAACCACCCCTCCTGCCCCAAGACTCTGCAGCAAGACCAATCGCCGCCACTCCAAGTAGGGCAGCGTCGAAGATCATCAGCCAATGTGGAGGCAAGCCCGTCGCCGGCGAAGAATCGATGGCCGGATCGACGTCAAACCAGGTCTCACTGAGCAGCGTCATCATGCAGCGAGCGGTTGCGATCGCGGCGATAACAATAGCTGCGACTCGCGCGACAATGACAGAATTCACCGATCGGCCCCAGTTTCAAACAACGCTAGTACAGCCAGCACGAGCACCACCTGCACACCTGCCATGATCGCTTGCCACGGTCCAAGACTCGGCAACATTAAACCCACGATGCCAGTCATAGCAGTCAGTGCCCAGATCACACATACGGCCCGACGCTGCGACACACCACGGGAAACCAATCGATGCGAGAAGTGTTGGTGGTCACCGACGAATGGGCTACGGCCCTGACGAACTCGAAGGATTGTCACGCTCACAATGTCATAGAGAGGAATCGCCAATACAAAGAGGGGCATCAGCATTCCGTACCACATGGTAGACGGCTCTGTTGGTTCCCAGTACGTGGTTCGCACCGTCAAGACGGCAAGCGTCAAACCAATGACCAACGAACCTCCGTCACCCAAAAAGATCTTTGCTGGAGGCAAATTAAAGAGCAAGAAGCCTGCCGTCGTGCCGACAAGGATTGCGAGCGTGCCAGCGACAAACCACTGCTCGATCATGATTGCTGCCACCATGAAGAGACCGCCTGCTATTACCGTGACACCACCGGTCAAGCCATCCATGTTGTCAAGAAAGTTCATGGCATTGGTGACAACGACAATCCACACCACCGTCACGACAACACTTGGAAGAATACCGGCGCCCCATGTGTCGAGTTGTTGAAGTAGCCGCACATCAAAGAATGCAGAGAGCACAATGGCTATGCCAACTTGCACAAGCAGTCGGTACATGGCGGGCAGACCACGCCGGTCATCAATCAATCCAATGACATGCAAGATGAGCAGACTTGCCGCCAGCGCCATCGCCGTTGGCGCGGTGCCTGCAAGCCTGTCTGACCAGTCCGTGAGCGACGGGGCGAACTCAATGAGCAATTCTGGTGCAAGCAAAGCGAATACGCCCATCGTCCCAATCGCTGCAATTAACGGCCACGCAACAGCGATGCCGCCAATATTGGGGACATCGCGCAATTGCTTAAGCTCACCAGCACCCCCCGGCGAATCCATAGTGTCGAGTCGCCTTCCGACTCGACATAAAATGGCTGTCAACACCAAACCGGTGGCAAAAGCTGCGAGCAACAGAAGTAGTACCTCGGTGGTCACTCCTACATGATGCCCGACCAGAGCCCGCATAGCCAACTCGACTGCCTGCCACTACCGTGGTGCCCATGAAACGAGTCACGGTGTACTGCAGTTCTTCTACCCGCGTGTCCCAATCGCTCCATGACAGCGCCGAACTGGTTGGGCAGGCTTTAGCCGCCGCTGGCGTGACGCTGGTCTTCGGAGGAGGCAGCGTTGGACTGATGGGAGCGGTCGCCGACGGGTGCCGCGGCGGTGGCGGCCGTGTCATCGGTATCACCACCAAGCTACTTGTAGAACTAGAACAAGCCGATCCGCGATGCGATGAGCTCGAAGTATGCGACACAATGCGTGAGCGACGAAAGCGACTGCTCGATCTCGCTGATGGTGTGCTGGTGCTACCTGGTGGGCTCGGAACACTCGAAGAGTTCTTCGAGGCACTCGTTGGCCGCCAACTCGCCGAACACGGTGCGCCAATCGGCCTGATCAACATCAACGGTGCTATGGACTCGCTCTTGACGATGCTCGACGACTTGGTCGATCAGAAATTCGTACGTTTGTCGGCTCGACAACTCTTCTTTGTAGAGGCTGATCCGCTCGCTGCAGTCACCCAACTGCTCGCAACAACCGTCGGACGTGTTGACCCCACACACATGGTGCCATCTGGGCCCAAGTAGCAGCCCACTTCAGAACGCTGGTGAGACTGAGGCTGAATGAAGGCTTGTCCTGATCACTCCGGCAGCTTGAATGCCTCTCCACGAGATGCGCTAAGATTTGATGGGGCGATCAGACAGAGTAAAAACTAGCCAACGTCGGGCCTCCAGAGGTCTTTGGTGGTCTGCCTAGGCCACCCTGTTATGTTGCGGCCATGGCCAAGACCATCGGATTGATTGCAGGCGAGGGCCGCCTTCCCGTTCTTGTCGCAGAGGGAATGCGCCGAGAGGGGCATAAGGTCGCCTGCGTTGCCTTTCGCGGCCATGCCGATGATGATCTACGTGCCCTCTGCGCTGAGTGGGCAGAGGTATCGCTGTATCGGCCTGGAAGTTGGATTCGCAGACTCCGCAAGTGGAAGGTTGACGACGCGGTCATGGTTGGTCGCGTTGCAAAGACGCGCATGCACGACCCATTTCGCCTCGTGCGAGATATCCCCGATTGGCGGGCGATCCGACTGTGGTATCGTCGCCTGCGGCACGATCGCCGCGACCACGCCGTGCTCGCTGCCGTGGCCGAAGAACTTCAACGTGGTGGAATTTCACTCATCGACTCCACAACACATATTCACGAACATATGGCCAGCGAGGGTGTACTCGGAAGCCGGGAGCCGACTGCAGCTCAACGACGCGACATTGCGTTTGGGTGGCCGCTACTCCGTGACATCGCAGCGATGGACGTCGGTCAAGCAATGGCCGTCCGCGACACCGATGTGATTGCCGTCGAAGCCATTGAAGGGACCGACCGCATGATCGAACGAGCAGGCGAACTCTGCCGCTCGCCGGGCTGGTGTTTGCTCAAGACTGCTGCGGATGGACATGACCGCCGCGCCGACGTACCAACAATCGGCGTCGATTCGATCGCACGCCTGGCCGCTGCCGGGTGTGGCTGTATCGCCGTGGGCTCAGGACGAGTCATCCTGCTCGATCGTCCATCTGTGCTTGCAGCATGCGATGCTGCACATATTGCCATCGTTGGCGTGGACAACGAGTGAGCGAGCAGGGCGATCCGCCCCAACTGGTTTCACGAGCCGGCGGGAAGTTGTGGCACGCGATTGATGTCTTTCAGGTCGACCCCACCGGTATGCGGTGCGCAGATCTTGGCTGCAATATCGGAGGTTTCACCGATTGCCTGCTGCACACTGGCGCCAACTCGGTCATCGCCGTAGACACCGGATACGGAACACTTGCATGGACGCTTCGGCAAGACCCACGCGTTGAAGTTCGCGAACGAACCAATGCCTTGCATGAGGAGCCACCAGAGGGAGGAGTTGATCTGGTCACAATCGATCTTGGCTGGACTCCACAGCGACACGCCTTGCCGGCTGCTCGGCGGTGGCTTGCTCCGCAGGGAAAAATCATCTCACTCGTCAAGCCACACTATGAACTCAATGCCGCCGAACGGCGTGAGCATCTGCACGAAGGACGGCTTGATGACCAGACCGCCGCGACCATGCTTGAGGCCGTCCTAGAGTCGCTTGCCGACCTTGGACTGCGAAGTCTCGGGACCACTATTTCGCCCATTCGGGGAGGAAAAAGCAGCCGCGGGAAGGGCGAAGGAAACCGAGAATTTTTACTGCTTGCTGAGTCCTGCTGAAAGAGCATTGAGGCCACTTGAGCAGGCCAGTTTCCAATACAATGCGGGAACATCGAATTGGGATTGGGTCGTCCTGACCCACCCACCGAGGACACCTATTCATGAGTGACGCAGATCGTTCCGACACAGCGGGCGAAAACCAAAAGCAGCCCGACAATATCGGCAACGTGATCGAGCAACGCGTCGATCAGGAACTGCATGACAGTTACCTCACGTACGCGATGAGTACGATCACAGACCGTGCGTTGCCGGATGTACGCGACGGCCTGAAGCCATCGCAGCGTCGCATTCTTGTGGCTATGAATGACCTCAATCTCTCGCCGGGGCGCAAGCATCGAAAATGCGCCAAGATCTCTGGCGACACATCGGGCAACTATCACCCCCACGGCGAGTCGGTCATCTACCCCACCCTTGTCAACATGGGTCAAGATTGGAAGATGCGGGTGATGCTTGTCGACAAGCAAGGCAACTTTGGCTCCATCGACGGCGACCCCCCAGCCGCCATGCGATACACCGAAGCAAGGCTCACCAGCGCCGCGTCAGAAATGCTCGCTGACATCAAACTCGAAACTGTCGACTTCAAGGCGAACTACGACGAGACATGCACCGAGCCAACCGTACTGCCGGCAAGATTCCCAAATCTGCTTGTCAACGGGTCCAATGGCATCGCGGTGGGCATGTCATGTTCGATGCCGCCGCACAATGTGACCGAAGTATGCACGGGCATCATCGCGGTCATCGACGATCCATCAATCGATCTTCCTAGTCTCATGGCAATCATCCCAGGTCCCGACTTCCCCACCGGGGGCACGATCGTTGGCCGACGTGGGATCGCCGAGGCCTATGCAACCGGCCGCGGCCGCGTCATCGTGCGTGGCCTCATGCATCAAGAGAAGATGGGCGGACGAGAATGCCTGGTCATTGACGAGATTCCATACCAGGTCGTTCAAAACAATCTCATTGACAAGATGGTGGATGCGGCCAAGGCGGACCGTATTCAAGGCATTGCCGACATCAAGAACTTCTCGGGAAAGAAGCACCGCACTCGCATCGTGGTGCAACTCAAACGTGGCGCGGACCCGGATATTGTCGAGCGGCAGATTCAACAATTCACGCCGCTGCAAAGCACTGTGTCGATCATCAATATTGCTCTCGACCGCGGACGCCCACGAACAATGGGTATTCGCCAATTGATCGACTGCTTCATTGAGCATCGACGCGATGTTATTCAACGCCGCACCGAGCATCTTCTTCGGGAAGCTCGCAAACAAGCCCATCGCCTCGAGGGGCTCATTCTCGCTGTGTGCGACATCGACGAAGTGATCGCGCTCATTCGTGGCAGCCAAACGCGCGAAGAGGCAATTGCAAAATTGATTGAACGGAAATTCCGTATTGCCGCCGATCACACGTTCGCCTCAAAGATTCCAGTAATGCTGCTTGATCAATGCAGTTCTGACGACGGCATGTCGCTCTCGCGTGTGCAAGCCGAAGCCATTGGCGCGATGCGACTCATTCAGTTGACGGGCCTTGAGATTGAAAAGCTTGTAGCCGACTACACCGTGCTTGTTGAAAAGATCGAAGGCTATGTGCTCATCCTGTCAGACCCGCAATTGATTTTGAATATGATTCGGGAGGACTGCACTGACATTCGCGAGGCCTATGGCACCGATCGAAAAACACGAATCGAAGACAGTGAAGCCGACGACTACAACATCGGCGACTTGATCCCTGAACACCAGGTGGTCGTCACAGTCACGCATCGCGGCTATATCAAGCGGATTCCGAGCGACACCTACCGCGAGCAAGGGCGAGGTGGCCGAGGTGTGAAGGGTGGGCAGATTGCCGAAGACGACTTCACCGAACTGCTCTTCGCCGCTAACTCCCACGACGACCTCCTGTGCTTCACGAGTCTTGGCCGCGTCTTCAAGCTCAAGGTGTGGCAGGTTCCCGAAGGCACACGCACCGGCAAGGGCCGAGCAATCGTCAACCTGCTCCGACTGCGTGACCAAGAACAGGTTGTGGCCTGCCTCCCGATTGATGATTTTGAGAAGGGCGAGAACTTCCTGGTATTCGCCACCAAACTCGGCAAGGTCAAGCGGACAGCCCTGATCGATTACTGCAACGTCAACGTTTCTGGAATCAATGCCATTAATCTTCGAGAAGGCGACGATCTTGTCGGTGTCGTACTGACCGAAGGCAGTCATCACATATTGCTCGCGACTGCCGGTGGCATGTCGATTCGTTTCCTCGAATCGGATGCTCGCGTCATGGGTCGTGTAGCTGCTGGCGTCAAAGGCATCGACCTTGCAACTGCAGATCATGTGGTTGGACTTGTTCGTGTCGATGACGACGCTGACCTGCTCACTGTTACGGAGAATGGGTACGGCAAGCGAACGCCGATGGGCGAGTATCTCGTCAAGAGCGAGGACGGCTCAACACGAGCTCAGTCACGCGGCGGAAAGGGCCGACGCGATATCCGCACGGAAGGCAGAAACGGCATGGTCGTCACGATTCGCAATGTGCACGACTCAGACGGAATGATGCTGGCAAGTGAAAGTGGCATGCTGGTCCGAATTGCGGCCAACTCCATCAGCAGAATCGGCCGCAACACCCAGGGCGTACGACTTGTCAACCTCAAGAATGGCGACCACGTCATGGCCGCTGCGAAGATTGCCGATGAGTCAGAGCCTGAGGCAGAATCAGAATCAGAACCCAGTTGATCGTATATCAATCCTCTCGAATTTCCCGCGAGTTCACTACCATTCAAATGCACCTGCAAGGAGCCCAAGTGCATGCCCCTGAATTCATGGTCTGACACAATCACGATTGCCGAACTCTCCGATGAGCCCCTGTTCTCTGAGGACATGGACGCTTTGGTCGAAAGTATCGACGCCATTCGTCACGATGGCGATGAAGGTGTGCCTCATGTCATCGTTGAATTCAGCGGCGTGAACTCGGTCAATTCATCGAATCTCGGAAGTCTTTTGCGGCTACGAAAGCTCCTCGAAGCATGTGACCGACGCCTCCTGATCTGTGGCGTAAGTGATTCGATCTGGTCAGCGATGATTGCCACGGGCCTCGACCGCATCTTCTCCTTCGCTTCCGATGTGACGACCGCGTTGGCTGAAATCCAACTCGGCATCGGTCCCGGCAGCGGAACCGAAACGACAGAGGGCTGATTCGTGCTGCGGCTTCGTCGAGCCGAACCGGACATGCGCATCGAGTTGATGCCATTGATCGATGTGATCTTCCTCATATTGACATTCTTTATCTACGCCATGGTGCTCATGGTGCGGGTCGACATGGTGCCCGTTCCACTTGAGTCCTATGCCTCCGGCGAGTCGCCCGAGCCTGACCCCGCAATTGCCGTCACACTGCGGCTTGATGGCTCGATTTATGTTGGCCAAGATGACACCGGTCTCAACGGAATGCTTGATGCGATCAAAGCATCGCAAGCGGAGAACCCAGAACTCGTTATCTATCTCGCCGTCGAAGCAGGCGAGGGCTCAACAGATCGTGGCCCCCTGCTGACCTCAGTGTGGGACAGACTGAATCGCGCAGGCATCGACATCAAACTTGTAGGTCAACCAAGCGGAGAGCAGTCGCCGTGAGCGACGACCAAGGGCGTCTGGTGGTGGGCTTGGCTGCGTCGTTACTCATCAATGCACTCATCATCATTCCGGGAATGACCGATGAATCCGAAGCCGACCTCATTCCGCTCGACTCAACAAAGTCGCCCATTTTCGAGCCTGATCTACCCGATCCAGACGACGTCAAACTCGGCATCGAAGAGTCTGAAGCCTCTACCTTGACATGGATCGGCTACGAGGAATATCGCGAGCACATGGCCAAACTGGCTGACCTCGACCAAGCACAATTTACAGTTGGAGGTGGCGCCGAGGGTGGTGGAGGCAACCCGCAGCCAGTTTCCCAGCCCTCTCCTGAGCAAGTTGCGGAACAACCGATGCCGGAACAGCCTGAGACGATTCCGAAGCCACAACCTGAAGCCGCCCCGTCGCAACCGCCTTTGCCTGAGGTCCCTGATCCAACGCTTCCCAAAGTGTCACAGACTGATGCTGAGCAAGAAGCGACGACACCATCAGACACTACATCCGAAGAGCCCCCACAAGAACAGCCTGCCGCCGAGCCAACTCCGCCGAGTCCACCCAAGGTGCAGCCTCAACCAAATCCCGCCCAGCCACAAGGCGGCGATGCAGCCCCCGCGCCCGGCCAGCCGGATCGCTCTGTGGGGCCCGCCAGCCCGGGTACCGATGACTTACCTCCTGTTCCCAACCCAACCGATCGCGAAGCTGATGCGTCGGCCAAGGTTTCAGTCAATATCAAAAAACCCGGCGGGCCGGTTGCAGCCAAGGGCCTTGATGTTCGCACACGACGACCGAAACTCACGCCGTTTCAGGAGATGCAGTTTGGTCGCATCGCCATCATCGCGCGGATCGAGTTCGACCAGTCAGGAAAGCCTCGCCGAATCTCACTTGGTCGTCAGAATCCAAAAACGAAGAAGATGATTTGGACGCCAGCAACCAAAGCAACTGGTTTTGAAAGCGTTGTTGTCAATGCCCTCTTTCAGTGGCGTGCTTCCGGCAAACAATTACAGGAACTCTCAGCGGATGAGACTATTCCAATCGTATTTGAATTGACGTACCGCTAGCGGGATCTGCCTTAGCAGTACCATGTCCACCCAATGCGAATATTGCTTACAAATGACGATGGCATTCACGCTCCCGGAATTGTGTCTCTACACACAGCGCTCGAAGGACTCGGCGATCGCTGGACAGCCGCTCCGCTTACTGTCCAAAGTGCTACAGGACATGGCATCACCTACACCAACCCGCTCATGGTTGAGCCGGTGCAAGTCACGAAGAACTTTGGTGGCATGGCCGTCGATGGCCGTCCAGCCGACTGTGTGAAGCTCGCCATCCGCAACCTCTGGCCCGAACACTTTGGCGAAAACGAACGCCCAGACCTGACAATCAGCGGCATGAATAGCGGCGCCAATGTAGGCATCAATATCTTGTACTCGGGCACTGTTGCAGCGGCAATTGAGTCGGCCTTTCTCGGTGTCCCCGCCATTGCAGTCAGTTTGTACCTCCGTGACCGCAACCACATCTATTGGGATCGGGCTGCTGCCATTGCACGAGAGGTGATCGATAAGATTCTTGCTACACGCCCGCTCACGGCACACGAAGTACTGAACGTCAATGTCCCAGCCATCGAGTCGGCCGATGCACCGATGCCACCGATTCGTGTTGTCAGCATGAACGCTGCCCCGTTGCTCGAAGGCTTTGATCGTCGCGTGAGTCCGGCTGGCCAGGTCTACTACTGGGCTGCTGGCGAAGGGATGCAATTCACCAGTACCAGAGAGGGCTCAGATGTAGACGTCCTCAGACAGCAGTGTGTCACGGTTACGCCGCTGTCGTATGCAATGACCGATGACGATCGATTGGATGAGTGGAGATCCTCGCTGGAATAGCTCCGGCAAGTACGCCCATCAGTCGCGTGGCTCTAACACATACTCACGGCCACCCCACTTCACAGGCTCTCGCTTGCGGAGCGTCCGATCTGCCCATCGCATAACGCTTGCCACTTCCCAAGTCCCGATCGGATACAACAGCACAGTCCAAAGCGGCTGGCGGGCAACTCGATAAATCGCGAGCAGCGCAACAACTTGTGACCCAAGGCCTAGAAACCCAAGGATCTGCGCCGTCCAACCAAGCCCCCCGCTGACCAGACTGCCAAAGACAATGGCGAGCATACACAGCAGTGGCAAGAAGATTCCAAAGAACAACTGCCTGATCGCGTGCTTACGAAGAACCTTGCATTGACGCCTGGTGGCCTCCAAGAAGATCCGCATCCACCCTCGCAAGAAGTCCTCGTGGCTGCCGTACATCGAACACGATAAGAGACCGTCGGATCGCAAAATGTTGACGCGCCCGCCAGCGTCAACCATATGACCTGCAAATGCAATGTCTTCAAGCAGGTCATTCTTTACAGCCGCATGACCGCCGAGGCGGTCGTACCACGCTCGATCAAACAACATGAACTGACCATTAGCGAATGTACGAGACCGATCATCTCGGTTAACCGCATCAGGCGGGAACAACGACAGCAATGCCATCATCGCAACCGGCTGCGTGCTCCGCTCAAACCAGTGATGGCTGGTCAGATCGCTCAACAAACTGAGTAGGCCCGTTTCTCTTCGGGTTGCTTCCGTTACAGCGGCAATCATAAGATCTGGGTGCGCATGCGTATCGGCGTCGACAAACGCAATCCAACCACCAGAGGCGTACTCAGCCCCGAGCCGCGCAGCATGGCACTTGCCGGCCCACGACTGCGGGCACTCCCGGTTACTGATGAGTTTCAGCCGTGGGTCGCGGGCTGCACGCTCCGACACGATTGACTCAGTGGCATCAGTGCATCGATCGGCAACGACGATGACTTCGAGATCCTGCCACCGCTGCGCGAGCAGCGAGTCGATGCACGTCTTAATCACACGTTCTTCATTGTGCGCTGGCACCACAATCGACAGGAAAGACTCTTCAACCGAGTCCACGAGACCACTGCGAAGTGACATGCCGCTCGCCAACATTCTGCCGAGACGACCCAGAAGCACCGTCCACCAAAGAATAGAAATTGCGGCGGCTACGGCCGCGATCAGTGACAGGATGGCAAGTGAGCTCATGTGGTGAGGGAGTGTATCTCGCGAAGGCCTCTCCCCCTACACTCTTCGCCATGCTGATCGCTAATGATCGAATAAAGGTGCTCGATCGCGCTAGCGCTACCCAACTCGACGAGTTGGCGATATCTGAGTTTGGCATCTCTGGGATTGCGCTCATGGAGAATGCTGGCGCTGGCTGTGCACAGATTGCCCTCCAAATGCTTGGATCGCGTCGTCGCGTCTCGATCTTTTGTGGGCCAGGAAAGAATGGCGGCGACGGCTATGTCGTGGCAAGGCACCTGCAGAATGCGGGATGTGACGTAACCGTGCGTGCTCCGATTCCACAGGGCACATTCTGTGGCAATGCAGCGGCAGACAACGCGCAGACGTGGAAAAAGATTGAAACTTGCTTTGGGCAGTCCAGTACAGACCCTGCGGATGCGGATCTCATCGTCGATGCCCTGCTTGGAACCGGCCTTGACCGCGAGATTTTGGGCAAAATGAAGCAAACAATCGATGCAATCAATGAGATCGCTACCCCGGTGCTTGCGGTCGATCTACCGTCCGGCCTCGACGCCGATACAGGCGTCCCGCTCGGCGTCGCCGTTCGGGCCGACGCAACAGCAACCATGGCGTGCTGGAAACGCGGTTTTCTAGAGTTAGAGTCACTTCGCTGGACAGGCGAGATTCACACCATTGATATCGGCGTGCCCCAGTCGCTCTGTGGTCGACTGGGAACACCGCTCGAAACCGTCAGCCGCCACGGCCGCAGCGGCTGAGTATCATTGCCCCCCTGAGATGTATCAACCTCTTCTCACCAGCCGATACCTGATGACCCGGATGATTCCGTTCCTTGCGGTATTTGCCGTGGCCTTGTGCGTGGCGTTGGTGATTGTCGTCATTTCGGTCATGACTGGTTTCCTCGACATGGTTCGCTCTTCGGGCAAAACCCTGATGGGCGATGTCGTCGTCTCATATCCAATCCGTGGCATTCCAGACTATGAACGCTTGGTTGCAGCCATTACTGCCAAGCCTGAAGCTGCGGCCGCAACGCCAGTAGTCGACACGTGGGGCTTGCTACGAATGCCTTATCCCGCAGGCGACGCCAAGGAAAGCGAGCAGATTCAAATCTGGGGCATCGAACCCGCCTCTTTCGCAGCGGTCACCGGCTTCGCCGACACCCTGAAGTGGAAGGCTGTGCCTGAGGACACTGCTGCAGACATGCGGTGGGATCTTGTCCGCCAGCACGCAAGCGAGTTACTGGATGGAATGAGTGAGTCACAGAAGGTCTTGCTGCTTCGACTGACTGCACGCGACGAATTGGATGGCGCCACAGACGATGTCGTTCGGCGAATTGTTGCCAAAGAGTCACCACGAGACTTGCAGAATAGGCTCGGGCTCTTGTCCTTTAACCTTGCAGATATCACCAAAGTGCTCGGCCCTGAGGGAATAGCTGTACTTGCTGAAGCCGCACCGCGTTTATGGAATCCAGACATTGTAATTTCGGATGGGCTGACGCTTAAGCGGAATGGTCGCCCCGCCATGGTCAGCGGCCTGCATGTATCCAAAGCAAATCTCCGCACCAGCACTGGCGACTACGCCATCTCGGCTGGTGGGCACTGGTGGATGCCCCGATTCCAAGGCACACTCACAACGCTACCTATTGATAGTCGTGGCGGCCTGCTTGAGCCTGAGAGTGTCATCCTTCCTTTTGCCAATGAGTTTTCCAGCGGCGTGTACATCATCGATCAATCGCGTGTGATGGTGCCCATTGAAACAGTACAGCGGTTAACACATCTGGATGCATCTGAGCGTGTCGATCCAGATGACCCCACTCGAGTGCTCAGCACAACACCCGCACGCGCCACAATGGTGCTTGTCCGCGCCACTGATGGCGTGGATGCAGAGACACTACAAGCCGCTGTCCGTGCCGCTTACGAAGAGTTCGAACAAGCGGCAGACAAAGCGGGACGAAAAGTTCCCCTGCTTGGCCGCGACCCTGGTTTGGGAATTCTGACGTGGGAACAGCAAAACGCTTCCTTCATTGGTCCAGTCGAGAAAGAACGTGAATTGATGCGGACACTCTTCTCGATTGTCTACCTCGTGTGCGGGGCGTTGATCGTGGCGATCTTCTGGGCAATCGTGTACGAAAAAACTCGCGATATCGGCATCCTGCGCAGCATCGGCGCGACCCGAATAGGCATTGTGCACATCTTCCTCTTGTACGGGCTCTTTGTTGGCACCCTTGGCGCCTTGGGCGGCATCGGCCTGGGGTGGCTCGTAACGACCAATATGGAAGCCATTCATGAGTCGATGTCAGATCCGCCACTCTGGCTTGGCGTTGCGTTCCTTGTGGCCGCTGCAAGCATGCTCTTGTGGACGATATGGAACCGCCAAAACGGCAAACTACTTCCGATGCTACTGGGCGTACTTGGCAGCCTGGTACTGGCAGGAATTGGTGTCGGGGAACTGCTCATCCGAAGTTCTGGAGGCATCGTGCTGTGGGATCCCGCCGTCTACTACTTCACTGAGATTCCACATACTGTCGATTGGACCAGCGCTTGGATCACTGCGGGTGGCGCCGTGATCTGCAGCGTGATTGCCGCGGCCATTCCTGCTGCTCGCGCTGCTGATATTGATCCCGTTGGGGCACTCCGCTATGAGTAACCCACTGCTTCAAACTCATGAACTCTGCAAGACCTACCGACTTGGCCGCGTTGAAGTGCCGGTGCTCAAGGGTTGCAGCATGCACGTCAATAGTGGAGAGTTTCTCGCTGTGCTTGGCTCCAGTGGATCAGGCAAGAGCACCTTGTTGCACTTGATGGGCGGCCTTGATCGACCTGATGTTGGAGGCGGAGAGATTTTGCACGACGGATCTTCACTTGCAAGCCGATCCGCAAGGCAACTCGATCGATACCGCGCCCGAACCGTCGGCTTCGTCTTTCAGTTCTACCACTTACTTCCAGAATTGTCGGTACTTGAGAATGCCATGCTCCCGGGCCTCGTGCCTGGAGGAGTCGGCGCAGTGGAAGCCCGGAAACGAGCCCACGAACTCCTTGGACGATTTGGACTCGAGCATCGGCTCCATCACCGCCCACGAGAACTCTCCGGTGGTGAGCGGCAACGAACGGCCATCGCCCGAGCACTTGCCAACAATCCCGACGTCCTGCTGGCCGACGAGCCCACGGGAAATCTAGACGTCCAGACAGGTGGTGAGATCCTCGACTTGATCCAAGAAGCCCACCAAGGGGGGCTCACCATCGTGATGGTCACCCACGATCAGCGGATTGCCGATCGAGCGGATCGGTCTGTCCAACTCATCGATGGTCGACTGCAGCCCTCCTAGCGGGCAAACTTTCCAAGGGCGAAGGCGAGTTTTCGATCTATCTCACACCGATCCCACACCTTGGGGACCACAATTGCCCCAACAAAGCGCCGTTTCAGAATAGACTGGAATGCTTGCTGCATCCTTCCGATACCGATGATGCGGGTCCTGCCCGTATCCACCCCCTCCCGGAGACCTCCGATGTTTGAACGACTCACCGACCGCGCTCGCAAGGTTATGGCGCTGGCCAATCAGGAAGCCCAGCGGTTCAACCACGAATACATCGGCACAGAGCACATCTTGCTGGGCCTGGTGAAGGAAGGCTCGGGCGTTGGGGCCAACGTACTCAAGGCCCTTGAGATCGACCTTCGCAAGGTCAGGCTTGAAGTTGAGAAACTCGTGAAGAGTGGTCCAGAGATGGTGACCATGGGCAAACTCCCACAGACACCTCGGGCCAAGAAGGTGTTGGAGTACGCCATTGAGGAAGCTCGACACCTCAATCACAATTACGTTGGCACGGAGCACCTCCTGCTCGGCCTGCTACGTGAACAGGACGGCGTCGCGGCGCAGGTCCTCATGAACCTTGGCGTGAAACTAGAAGAGGGCCGCGAGGAAGTGCTGAACTTACTCGGGGCTGGCATCGAACCAGAAGAAATGGAAGAAATGCCAGAAGGTGGAGGCGAATCACAACAGTCTTCGCCCCGTCGCGGCAAGAGCAAAACTCCGGCACTTGATAGTTTTGGTCGCGACATGACCGAACTGGCCAAATCCGGTGAACTCGATCCTGTCATCGGGCGCAGCGAAGAAATTGAGCGACTCATTCAAATCCTTTGTCGCCGAACCAAGAACAACCCAGTACTGCTTGGCGAAGCAGGTGTTGGAAAAACTGCCATCGTCGAAGGACTTGCTCAGCAAATCATCGATAAGGAAGTGCCCGACCTGCTACATGACCGGCGTGTCGTCGTACTTGACCTAGCCATGATGGTCGCTGGCACGAAATATCGCGGACAGTTTGAGGAACGCATCAAAGCGGTCATGAACGAAGTCCGCCGAGCAAAGAACGTCATTCTCTTCATTGACGAATTGCACACCCTGGTTGGGGCTGGCGGAGCTGAGGGCGCTATTGACGCCTCAAATGTACTCAAGCCAGCACTCTCGCGCGGCGAAGTCCAGTGCATTGGCGCGACAACCTTTGATGAGTACCGCAAGTATATCGAAAAAGACTCGGCACTCGAGCGACGCTTCCAGAGTATCGCGGTCGAGCCACCGAACGCTGAACAAACCGTTTTGATCCTCAAGGGACTACGGATCAAGTACGAAGAACATCACCGAATTACAGTCACTGATGAAGCCATCGAAGAGGCGGTTGAGTTGTCGACTCGCTATATGCCATCGCGCGTGCAGCCAGATAAAGCACTCGACGTCATCGATGAGGCCGGCGCTATGGTCCGGCTACGAAGCATGACCAAGCCGCCGGATTTGGCCGAACTCGAAACGAAGATCGAGTTGCTGACCGTCGAGAAGGAAGATGCCGTCAAGTCCGCCGATTACGAAAAGGCTGCCGATCTTCGAGATCAAGCCGAGAAGGCAAGGGCTGAGAAAGACACCGTGCAACGAGAGTGGCGTGATCGCATGAGCGAAGTCGTCGGCACAGTCGATGGCGATGTCATTGCCGAAACCGTGTCTAAAATCACGGGTGTGCCACTGACCAGGCTTGAGCAAGCCGAATCAGCGCGACTGCTTAATCTTGAAGAAGAATTGCACCGCACCGTTGTTAGCCAAGCCGAAGCAGTCAAGCAGGTTTCCCGTGCCATCCGCAAGGCACGCAGTGGGTTGAAAGACCCCAATCGCCCAATGGGTTCGTTCTTGTTCGTTGGACCCTCAGGCGTTGGCAAGACACTGCTCGCCAAGGCGCTCAGTGAATTCATGTTTGGCGACTCAGAAGCCATGATCTATCTTGACATGTCTGAATTCATGGAGAAACACTCAGTCTCCCGACTCGTTGGTGCCCCTCCCGGATATGTCGGCTACGAAGAGGGTGGTCAACTCACTGAGAAAATTCGCCGAAGGCCGTATGCCGTCGTGCTGCTCGATGAGGTTGAGAAGGCTCATCCTGATGTTTACAACATGTTGCTGCAAATCATGGAAGAAGGCCGCCTGACCGATTCGTTCGGACGCCGTGTCGACTTCAAGAACTGCATTGTCATCATGACGAGCAATATCGGCTCGGATCTCATCAAGGGCGGCGCCTCGTTCGGCTTTGGTAAGCGTGAGGAAGTGCAGGACTTTGATCGCATTCGTACGGCCTTGATGGGCGAAGTCGAGAAGTTCTTCCGACCAGAGTTCATTAATCGCCTTGACGACACAGTCGTATTCCGCCCTCTCGTGAAAGACGACCTGTATCACATCATTGACATGGAACTCGAGAAGGTCAGTGAGCGTCTCCGCTACAAGAAGATGGACCTTGAACTCGGCTCCAAGGCCAAGGACTTCCTGATCAACAAGGGCTACAACCCAGACTTTGGAGCCCGCCCCTTACGGCGAGCGATCAGCACCTACATCGAGGATGCCCTCGCCGAATCGCTCCTTGGAGGCGAGTATGAAGCTGGGCAACTGATCAAGGTGACACATGTCGAAGGCGACGACCACCTCTCATTCGAGTCGGAAGCACTGCCGAAATCAGATGCGACTTCTGAGAACGGGGATCAACCCGAAGAAGCTGTAGCCAGCGACTAATTCGTCGAGAGAGAAACCCTTGCAGGCGCGTTGTGCTGAATCACAACGCGTCTGTCATTTTTGGCTCCACCACCCCTACCGGACATCGACCAACTTCCACTGGCCATCCTCCCGAACGATATCAATGGCCTTGAGCCGAAAGTCATACGCAACCTTGGGTCGCAGCGACACAGTCCCTCGCGACTTCCCAGTTGAAATAGAGACTTCGCCAAACACTTTGCCGGCGTGCATGCGATTGAGCATGGACGCGATGTCCTTTCGGTTCTGCTGGAACCAATCCTCGAACCGCTCATATCCGACGTCGCCTTCTTCCTCGTACCACGATCGCTGCTCCGACGAGATCAACTGGTCATAAATCACCTGATACTCGCCGCGGCGTAGACACTCGAGCAGATTGACGACGAGGTGCATCGGAAGCACGCACTGCAACTCAACCGTCCCGTCCTCTTGCTCAGTGCGAATAAGCACCTGCTCGCCACCAATGGTTTGTTCGAAACCTTGCAACTCGCGAGATCGGTCATCAATCCATCGGATCTCAGTTCCATCGGCGGTGATGGTGCTTTCGGGCATGTTGCCATCCATTGAACGTGCCCACACAGGCCGCTTGTGATACTCGACTCGCCGGGTCTCACAACCAGCAGCAAGTAGGCACAGCGTCAAAATGTAAAGTCGTCGTTTCATGGCAAAGCGCCTACGATACTCACCACGTATGCAATCTGGCCACGTCCATCCCGAAGCACCGCCCGGATTGCCGCAGGTGCTCTATGCCGATGAGTGGCTTGTTGCCTTCAATAAGCCTGTGCCAATGCTCTCAGTCCCTGGCATTGGCCCTGAGAAAGCGGACTGCCTTGTCTCGCGAGCCCAGGAGGCCTTTCCCGGAGCAAGAATCGTCCACCGGCTCGACCGCGACACCTCGGGCATCATCATCTTGGCCCTCAACGCCGACACACACCGAGCAATGAGCATTCAATTCCAAGACCGCCTCGTCGAAAAACACTACGAAGCGATTGTGATGGGCAATCCAGAACAGGACGAGGGCCTGATCGATGCCGCCATTCGCAAGGACCTAGATAATCGCCCCCGCCAGTGCATTGACCCAGTGAACGGCCGCCCCTCACAGACCGCATGGAGTGTGCTTGAGCGTCTCGGCGACCGAGCACGGATGAAACTGACACCACGTACCGGCCGGAGCCACCAGCTACGGCTGCACCTGCTGCACATCGGGCATCCGATTCTCGGCGACGACCTCTACGCGCCCCCGAAAGCCTTGGCGATGGCGCCGCGTTTGTGCCTGCATGCAACAGGCCTTGCGTTCACGCACCCCGACACAGGCTCGCGTGTTGATATACACGATCCAGCGCCGTTCTAAGGACGATCTGTCGCTACGAGCACGTCCCCCACTGCGACAGCACATCCAGAAGATTGAGAATATTGCCTCCGCCGTCAGGAGCCGTCTGGGCACATTCCTCGCCACCTTGCCACCGCCATCAACGGAAAATACAACCGGTACATGTGGTATCGAAGGTAGAAGACACGCGGGAAGCCTGTGCCGGTGTATTCGAGTTCGCACCACGAACCGGCTGGATCACCGTCTGGATTTTGAACAGGGTCGCTGGCACGCTGTTCATCAAGTTGTGTATGGCATAGCCATTCGATGGCGCGGCAGGCTGATTCGTTCTCCGCTCCGTCAATTTCGATGAGTGTCATCGCCGCCCAGGCAGTTTGACTCGCGGTACTGATTCCTGTTCCCTTCAGCGATGGGTCGAGGTACGTGTCCGCCGTCTCACCAAATGAACCATCACTTTGTTGCACACTGCGTACCCACTGGCCTGCGTGTTGCACCCAGTCCTCACTCGGGTCCACGCCGCAACGAAGCGGGCCAAGCAATGCCTGCCAGGTTCCATAGAGGTAATTGACACCCCAGCGACCGATCCACGCACCATCGCTTGTTTGGCATGACTTGATATACGCGATCGCGCGTTGCACGACATCGTCTTTCGTGGTGTACCCATGCCATGCCAAGCACTCCAGAATGCGTCCAGTAATGTCAGGACACGATGGGTCCTGCATGGCATTGTGGTCTGCGAAAGGGACATACTCCAGAATAGGTCGATGCTTGGTGCGATCAAAGGCCGCCCAACCACCATCAACATTCTGCATGGCCAACAGCCACTTCACACCGCGCTCGCCAGCAGCGCAGCCAGTATCCGCGGCCGTTCGATGCAGTGCCATGGCAACCTGCGCAGTGTCGTCGACATCCGGATACCACGCATTGTGGTACTCGAAGTACCAGCCCGTCGCATCTGCTGGAAGCGACACGCCGTCGGCCCAGTCACCACGAAAGGCGCACTCCTTCTCGAGCAGCCACGCACTTGCGGCGTCAACGCTCGGGTCGCCCTGCCGCAGCCCACACTCGGTCAGCGTGTACAAGGCATAGCCCGTGTCCCACACTGGACTGAAGCATGGCTGAATCATGATGTAGTCACCATCATCATCTCGCTGATGCACAAAGAAGTCATCTAAGTCGTTCTCGGCGCGGCGAAGAACGGGATCGCTGCGTTTCCATCCCATCGCCATGAGCGCGATCTGGATGTAGACCATCGGCGGGAAGATCGCCCCGAGTCCATCAGTTGCCGCTTCGCCGTCTTGGCTCGCGCGGCGAAGAATCCAGTCCAGACACCGACGCTTGGCGAGACCTCGGAGGGGCGAACCGCCAACATGGTGGAGTAGTTTGAGTGTCTTGTCGACCGCCCCGAAGAATATCCGCCAGAAGGCTGGTGCCTCAACGGTCTTGCCCAACGTATGTCGCGCACGCTCGCTGACAAATAACTCGTCAATGCCACAATGCTTCGGTAGCGATCTCGTAGGCCTGAATGTCGTCACAAGTGAGAGTGGAAGAATC
>JAQWLT010000043.1 GCA_029247205.1 Phycisphaerales bacterium
CCAATGAACTGCCCGATGCACATTCGAATCTTCGCAGGAGAGCCACGTAGTTATCGAGATCTTCCAGTACGGCTCGCTGAGTTTGGCACGGTATATCGCTATGAGCAGTCGGGCGAACTCGGCGGAATGCTGCGTGTGCGAGGCTTTACTCAGGACGACGCTCATCTCTTCTGCACTGAAGAACAAGTGCAAGATGAAATGCGAGGGTGTCTTGAGTTGGTGCAGATCATCTTCGGAACACTTGGCATCGATTCCTTTGATGTACGAGTCGGCGTACGAGATCAAAACTCATCGAAATACGTTGGCGAACCGGCCAACTGGGACCGTGCTGAGGAAGCTTGCCGCACCGCCGCGGACGGACTTGGTGTTTCATGGACCGCAGAGGAAGGCGAAGCTGCCTTCTACGGACCCAAGATTGACTTCGTCGTGCAAGATGCCATCGGCCGTTCGTGGCAACTGGGAACCGTACAAGTCGACTACAACCTTCCAGAGCGGTTCGACCTCTCCTACATCGGCTCAGACAACCGCCCCCACCGACCGGTGATGATTCATCGGGCTCCATTTGGCTCGATGGAACGGTTCATCGGTTTCCTCATCGAACACTTCGCTGGAGCATTCCCGACCTGGCTCGCCCCAGAACAAGTGCGGGTGCTGCCGGTCAGCGAGAAGTCCGCTGAGTATGCAGCCAAGGTGCATACCGCCCTTGTCGCCTCCGGTCGACGTGCTGTCCTTGACGATGGCAATGAGCGACTCCAAGCAAGAATCCGAGTGGCCGCAGAGCAAAAGATCCCGTATCTACTGATTGTCGGCCCTCGTGACGCCGAGGCTGGCACTGTCAGTGTGCGTGCCCGAGGGATTGAGCGGGATCTTGGGGCAGTTCCCCTCGAGAACTTCGTTGCCGCACTCGCCGGCGAGGTGAGCGATCGCTCCCCCTGCCGTTTGGCTGAAGAGCTCTTCTCAACGGACGCTCAATCCTGAACCATGCCTTTCTTCTCTTGCCTCAGGGCCTCTATGGCGGTAGCCTGCGGGTTCGTGGTGGGCAGTCCACCACCGGAGCACGCGTGCATGCCGAGCCAATTGAGCCGATACGACGACGACCATCGCGCATGATTCGCCCCCTGCTCCTCGCCCTCATCACCACCACTGACGCCCCTTCCACTTTGGAAGGCTTGGCTGCCGCACAAACTAACTCAGGAGACTGACTCATCGCCCGCCGACGACGCTACTTTGGACAGCAGGAGAACATCCGCAAACTCCCCCGGATCAACGAACACATCCGCAAGTCGCCCATCCGCCTGATCGATCAGGATGAAAATATGGTGGGCGTCACTGACACTCGTGATGCGTTGCAAATGGCTTTGGATGCCGGACTCGACCTCGTCGAGGTTTCGCCCGAAGCAGATCCGCCGGTGTGCCGCATCCTTGACTTTGGCAAATATCGATATGAGCAGTCGAAGAAAGAAAAGTCGAACCGAGCAAAGTCTAAGACCGTCGAGATGAAAGAGATCCGCCTCGGCCGATCGATGAAAATCGATCCGCATGATGTTGGAATTCGCCTCGCACAGGCCAGAAAGTTTTTGATGGACGGCCACAAAGTGCAGATCGTCCAGAACTTCCGCGGCCGCGAGATGCTGCATAAAGAACGTGGCAACCAGCGCATGAAAGAGGTCGTCACAAACTTAGCCGACATCTCAAAGGTCGAAATGGCTCCACGCATGGCAGGCCGGCGGATGACGCTTATTCTTTCACCAGACAAAAGCAAGATCGATCGGATCAAGGCTGCCCAGGCAAAAGCTGCACCCGTAGTAAGTCCGCCACTAGCAGCCCCGCTGCCCGAGACGGACCAGCCTCCGGCTGAGGACTGAGCCTTACAAACGCTTGAACGCCCATCCACCGTGCAGGAAGCGGGCGAGGAAGAGACCTGCGCGAACTGCGATCTCGCTGCAGAGTCCAATCCACACACCGACGAGTCCGTAATCGAGCACAACACCGAGTACCCACGCTGCGGGCAACCGAATGCCATAGCACGCAATCGTCGTGATCATAAATGTCCAGACCGTGTCTCCAGCTCCGCGAAGTGACTGGCGGACAACCATCGAGATTGCAAAGAAAATCTGCGTCATGCCGCAAATGAAGAGCAAGTCTGGCACCAACGACAAGTGTCGCGGCTGCGAACTAATCATGGCCGTCAGGGGCGAACCAAACACCATAAAGACAACGCCAAACGACCCCATCAACACTATTGCTATGGCGGTGCAAATCAAGACCACCCGCTTGGCCATGCGAATATTGCCCGCACCGAGAAACTGTCCCACCAGCGCAGCGGCAGCCGTGCCGATTGCGAAGCCGGGCAGGAAGCTAAAAGACTCCCACTGAATTGCAATAATGTGCGCCCCGGCCAAGCCCTCGCCTGCAGTCGGAGCTGCCATTGCGTCAGCCCCGCTCGCTGCCGTGAGGGCAACTTGCGTCTGCCTACTCGCGATGATTCCGATGATGGTCAACACGCCAAGATTGGCTGACCACATCGAGATGCCCTCAAAGAAGTTCGGAATGCCCACCCGCATCACGCGAGTGATCATTGATCGAATTGGTCGTACCAGAGAGAGACGAAGCCGAAGATCTCGAACGCCTCGCGCCAGCACCCACACCGTCAACAAGCCGCCCACCCAGTAGCCAATAGCCGTCCCCGCTGCGATGCCACCAACGGCATAATCCAGCCCAAGCACATCGGGCAAGACGAAGCCGGGCAAGTGGAGTTCGGCCCCGGAGAGCAACCAACTTGAGACGGCATTGACCATATTTACGATGATGGCAATGACGGCTGGCCGAAGCGTCTCGCCTGCGCCAGTCAGACACATGGCGCCGACCATCATCAACCCAGTAAAGGGCATCGAGAGGGAGAGCACGCGGACATACTCGATCAGATATCCAGCGGCCTCACCGTGCAAACCACATAGTTGGGCCATGGCAGGCGCCAGAAACCAGGCGGCAACACCTACAACGATTCCCCAGATGAAGCACAAGCCCATCGCTTGGCCAAGCGCTCGCTCAGCCTCAGCGACATCACCCCGTCCAATTGCCCGAGCGATGATGGCCTGCCCGCCAATGCCCAGACCGCTCATGGCAATGGCGATAAACCAGCCCACATATGAACCGACGCCAAGCCCGTCCATGGCAGGCAGAACGATGTCGGCACTAAGGTTGCCCGCGAGCATTTTGTCGACAAGCCCGACCGTTGCCCCCAGCAATTGCTGCACGAGTACTGGCAGACCAACGAGAAGTATGGCTGCAAAGAGAGAGCGACCGACCAAAGCTCCCGACTTAATCTGTCCATCGCCCTGAAGGGGAGAACTAGGTTTAGCCATCAGTTGGCGGCTCGCTGCCGTCCCCGGCCCCGCCAAAGTCGCCCCATGTGCTTCGCTCGTTTGAGTCTTGTAGCCCCGCTGGTCGCAAGGATGGCTCGTATTGCTCGTCTAACCAGAAAGCGACATGCTCCCACCACACCGTGTCGCGGCTGTACGTGGGGTACCGATACTCTTCAGCACTGGCGAATGGATCCCCCTTGAGTCGAGCTGCCGTGTACCAGTTCTGCCACGCGGGCATGTCCATGCCGAATTGCTTTCCAGTCAACATTGCTAAGGCCTCTGCGGCATCAACGTTGATCGCCAACTCCTTCGCGTCAAGCACGGTAATGAGCGCCTGCGCTACACGATCCTCCGGATACTGCCCCATCGCTACGCAGGCTGCAGAGCGAACCTCACTTTGTTCCTTTCGATCGATTGCCACGTCAACCAAGACCGCGACGATGTCGCGATTATGAAGACGCTGCAAGCCCTGCACTGCGGCCCATCGAATAGTAGCGCTCTCGACCACAGATCGCTTCGCCCAAGGTGCAATGAGCAACGCGTCTTGAGGCGTGCCATGCCTTGCCAGCGCAGCAATCGCCGCGGACTTGACGAGAGGATTGTCGTCATTCTCTACGTAGTCCCGGTACAACGAAACATAGACCTCTGCGCCGCCAAACTGAGCAGTCGAGAGAAGTACCAACCCTTCCCGCCGACGATCAGGATCATGTTGATCCAGCGCCCAACGAGCAGCTTCACCTGGTGTTGGCTCATCAAATACACGTCGAATGCCATCGAAGTCGTCCATAACACAGCCACCAAGGATGAGCACACCGATGAATACGATGCCAGCGCGTGAGATGATTCGAATACTCATTTTTTAGCCTCCGCATTCTCTGCCTCGGCACGCTCGTTCAAGCGACCCAGCATCTCACGTACTTCGGTTGCCATGCGATCATTCGGAAACTCGTCGACGATCTGTTCACCAACCGTTGCAGCCTCGGCCCAGCGATGATCACTGACCGCCATTTTGAAACGAGCTGAAAGCGCCTCTCGGTATTGCGAGACAGTTTCGGCAGCCACCTCACGTATCTCAACGGCCTCTGTTGCTGTCAAGTCATGGTCCAGATCCCGAAGCAACTGCATGGCAAGCCGCGTATCTCCTCGGCTCGCGGCTCCAAGAAATGCCTCCTTCAGATCACGTTTGGCCTGCAATCGAGCGGCACGAATGCGAGCTTCAAGCCCATGCATGCTGGGCGAATC
This sequence comes from Phycisphaerales bacterium, assembly GCA_029247205.1. Lineage (GTDB taxonomy): Bacteria > Planctomycetota > Phycisphaerae > Phycisphaerales > SM1A02 > UBA12567. The sequence goes on from JAQWLT010000043.1 coordinate 4,608, forward strand.
AGGGTACATACGTTGCAATCGTTGCCCTGCGACATCTGCCTCTGCAAGTTCGCCAGCGTCGATCATGTTGTTGACATCTGCCACTTCCGAGGCAATCCTCGCTGCCAATTGGCTATTGCGTGCAAGCAGTACGCGGTGGCGAAGTTGCTCGGCTGCCTCGGTGTACCCAAAGAGACGTTCGAGGTCTCCACACAGCACTAATCCAGAGTTAAAATCGCCACGCTCGATGTCTTCCTCGATGGCGTTGCGAATTAACCCCATTTCTCGATCACGGTAGAGAATGCGTTTCGCAATATCGCTGAGCATGCTGGTATCGTACAGCTCACCGAGAATCACCCCAATTCGGTCGGTTCGCTCAGCACCCGCGAGATTAGACAACATGCGAGTGGCGCCCAGCAAGCCAAGCCCGACAACTCCAAGAAGCCCTGCAGTCAATGCTGGAGAAGCCCAAGTTGAATCGGGCGATGCCAATGCCGCGCCGACTAAGCCGCCACACCCACTGACAAGCGAACCCAAGAAGGCAATCGCTGCCTGACGTAACACCAAACCAATCATGCATAGTGCAGTTGACGCGCCCCCCGCGATGGCCATTGCGACTCCCCACGATTCAGTCGAGAACATGACGCCAGCCACCAACACGACGGCCGAGACAGCCAACAGCAATAAGCCCCAAACACTACTCCACGGAGTCATATTGGAGCGGCTCGCCACGTCAGCTTCCTGGAACGGCCTTGCCGCAGTCCGACTCGAGCGGCACCAAGCACAAAAAGCGTGCTGGCTCAGCCGAGTCGTTGACAAATTGATGCAGCGCATTGGACGGCACGAGCAGCACGTCGCCAGCAGCTACTGTCTGCTGCTTACCTTCACACTCGGCCTTCAGTTCGCCCTCAGCGACGTAGACCTCGTGCTCGTACGGATGCGCGTGCCGTGGCGTATGTCCCCCTGGTGACACAACAAAGTGCCGCATGGCAAAGTGAGGCGCAGCATCTTCGCGGCCCACCATGACTTGCATAGCAACGCCATCAGCCCCTTCCATATCGACGGGCTTAGTCAATGCAGGATCACATCTTCTTACGAGCATGGTGGACAGGGTACCGCCACACCACGCAGCGAGTCGAGATAACGTGGTTTAGTCGTCGTGCTGCTCTGGGCTGAAGGCTGCAATCACCCCAGCCTGCACGTTGGGGGGCGTGTTCTCGTCATGGGAATACTCCATGATGTAACTACCTGCCCCGCCAGTGATGGACTTCAGCTGATTGGCATACGTCATGACCTCGGACAACGGCGCCTCAGCCTGCACGACTGCTTGGTTACCAGCAAGCATGTCAGTGCCCTGAATGCGACCACGCCGGCCTGAGAGATCAGAGGAAATGTCACCGATATAATTCGCAGGAATCGTGATCTCAAGTTTTACGAATGGTTCAAGCAGAACCGGCGAGGCCTTTTGCACAGCATCAATGAACGCCCGACGCCCGGCCGTGACAAATGCCACTTCTTTCGAGTCGACTGCATGATGCTTGCCGTCATAGACAGCGACCTTGATGTTCTGAAGCGGATAACCAGCGATTGCCCCCTCAGCCATCACCCGCCGAACGCCCTTCTCGATGGCGGGAAGATACTGCTTTGGAACCGAGCCGCCAAAGGTTTCATCGATAAAGGCCAAACCACCTACCAAGTCCTCGCAGTTGTCACTCACAGGTTCAATACGCAGATAGACCTCACCAAACTGGCCGGACCCACCTGATTGCTTCTTATGACGGTGATGCCCTTCAGCCTTTCCTGTAATGGTTTCCTTGTAAGCAACCTTCGGTGGATGTGAATCGACCTCAATGCCGTACCGGTCCTTCAACAGTTGCAACTTGGCCCGCAAATGCAATTCACCAATACCGCGTATCACCATCTCGTGGGTCGTTGCATTTCGCTCAAGCACAAAGGTCGGATCCTCAGCCTGCATCTTGGAGAGAGCTTCTCCAAGTTTGGACTCGGCACCCTTGGTCGTTGTCTCAATAGCAAGTCCAAACATTGGCTTCGGCAGTGTGATGGTATCCATGGCAATCCAGCCGTCTTCGTCGAGATGGAGCACATTGTCATACCCAATCTCTTCGATTTTAGAAACCGCAACAATATCTCCTGGTACTGCAGAGCGAACCTCTTCATGTGACTTGCCGCAATAGCGATAGAGATGCGACAATCGGACACCCTTACGGTGGTCAGCAACCTTCGGATTAGTCGAATTGTTGATCGTTCCCTGATGCACACGAAAGAAACATAATTTCCCGACAAAAGGATCGGATGCCACCTTGAAGCAGTGAGCAATCGGCGAGCCACTGGGGTCTGGGCTGAGCGAGAGATCATCGCGACCGCCTTCATGTACACGCTGCAGCGGACGAGGATTCCCCTCAGCCGGGTTGGGAAAGAGCCGGGCAATCTGGTGCATCAGGGATGTGACACCCACATCGTTTCGCGTCGATGCAAAGCCCACTGGAACAAGATGCCCCTCACGCATCGCGCGGCGAAATGGCTGCAGCAATTGTTCGGGCGCAACTTCACCCGCCTCGAGATACGTCGCCATCAGTTCCTCGTCAACTTCAACAATCTGATCAACAAGCGATGTATGGAAGTCGGCAATATCACCTAAGTCCGATTCGCCCGAAGTCTCTTGAAAACACGACACGACCGAGGCGCCGTCACCGCAAGGAAGATTGATTGGACAACACTCACTACCGAATGTCTGCTTCACCGCCTCCAGAAACTCACTGAGATCTCCTGCAACATTGATCTTGTTAATAAGAATGGCCCGCGGAAGATTCCGCTCCTTCGCAATCTTCATCATGCGACGCGCAACCGGGTCGATGCCCACAGTTGGATCAAGGACGAGCACCATGGTCTCAACGGCTGGCAATGAGCTCATCGCCTTTCCGATGAAGTCGCCACGGCCAGGCGTGTCAATGACATTAAAATGACAACCTTCAAACTCGAAGGTAATCAGCGACGAGTCAATGCTGTGTCCAAACTTCTGTTCGAGTTCATCCCAGTCGCTCACCGTGTTTCCAGCTTCAACCGTTCCTACGCGACCAATAACGCCCGCTGTCACAAGCATCGTCTCGGCAAGTGTTGTTTTGCCTGATGCAGTAGTGCCGACGAGCGCAACGTTACGAATCTGTTCGGTGCCATACTGTGCCATCTGCGTGGGGCTCCTATCGCGCTGGGTTTCGTTCTCTAGGGCGGAACGTTTAACTATAGCGAGCTCGGCCAAACGGCTGAGAACACCTGTTTAGGAGCCCCTTGCATGCTGCCGAGCCGCCTCGTACACGACGGCCGTCACTGCACAGGCGAGATTGAGGCTGCGAGCTGGTGGCGTCATAGGAAGGCCAAGAAGGCATTTCTCGCCCCACCGCTCCGTGGCCCAATGCTGCACATGTGCTGGAAGCCCTTCGCTCTCGCAGCCAAAGAGCAGATAGTCACCCCCGCGCAGTTCGGCCTCCCACACTGGGCGATCTGCCTTGGCGCTCATCACCCACAGTCGCTCAGGTTGCTCCACCTTGAGAAAGGCCTCCCAACTGGAATGCTCGCGGCAGTCCACCATGTCCCAGTAGTCCAGCCCCGCCCGGCGTCTGGCCTTTTCGGACATGTCAAACCCAATTGGGTGTATGACATGGAGCACGCTCCCAGCCGCAGCGGCAGTGCGGCCAATCGTCCCGGTGTTATTGGGAATCTCGGGGCTGAGCAGCACAATGTGGACAGGTGCCAATGACATGACTGCGACCATACACGCCCACCGTTTCGACGTACGATCCCTAACTATGACAACGAAGAACCACCCACCGATGGACACCCTCTCACTCGATCTCCTCAGGCTCATCAAGCAGTCCGATCCAGATGTAGCTGCATTGTTGCAAGCAGAAGCCGCCAGGCAAGCTGAGACGCTTGAGTTGATCGCCTCCGAGAACCACGTCAGCGCCTCAGTCATGCACGCTGCGGGAACTTGGATGACCAACAAATATGCCGAGGGCTACCCTGGCAAGCGGTACTACGGCGGATGCGAACATCACGACACAGCAGAAGATCTTGCCCGCAATCGCGCCAAGAAACTCTTTGGATGTGACTACGCCAATGTGCAGCCACACTGCGGGGCCAATGCAAATATCGCGGCGTTCATGGCGATGTGCGACCCGGGCGACCGCATTCTCTCACTGCCGATCAAGTCGGGCGGCCATCTCAGCCATGGCCTGAAGCCGAACTTCTCGGGCACGTTCTACGAAATCCATGACTATGACGTTGATCCAGATTCCGAACGCCTCGACTATGACGTGATTGCAGCCCGTGCGCATGAAGTAAAGCCCAAGATGATTATCTGCGGCTACTCCGCCTACCCACGCACAATCGACTTCGCACGTTTTCGTGCCATTGCCGACGAAGTCGGCGCCATTCTGATGGCGGATATTGCGCACATCGCTGGGCTCGTCGCAGGCGGCGCGCACCCTTCGCCTTTTCCCCATGCCCACATCGTGACAACGACCACGCACAAGACACTTCGTGGCCCACGCGGCGGACTCATTCTGAGTAACGATGAGGAGATCGCCAAGAAGATCGACCGCAAAGTCTTTCCAGGCTCACAAGGCGGTCCGCTCATGCATGTCATCACCGCCAAAGCTGTCGCGTTTCGCGAGGCACTTGAACCTTCATTCCGTGACTATGCTGCCAATGTCGTCACCAATGCCAAGGCCTTGGCCGCGTCGCTCGTCGAACACGGCTACCGCCTGTGTACGGGCGGCACCGACAACCACCTCCTCCTTGTTGACCTTCGACCACGAGACGCCGACCTCACCGGAGCTGATGCCGAGCAGTGGCTTGAAACTGCTGGCATCGTGACCAATAAGAATGGCATCCCCAACGATCCCAGAAAGCCCATGGTCACCAGCGGCCTACGTCTGGGAACTGCAGCCTTGACGACTCGAGGTATGGGCACGAGTGAAATGAAAGTCGTCGCCGGTCTCCTTGACCGCGTCATGGGCTCACAAGGCGATGCTGCCGTTGCCGAGACAGTCCGTGGTGAAGTCCGCGACCTATGCGGGGCATTCCCACTGCCGCACTGATGGACCGTTGCTGGATCAATATCGACACTCCACTGGGCGAAGTACTTATCACCGAAGGTGAAGAGGTCACCGTGCAGTTCAGCGAATTGCATCCTCAAGATCCTGCTGGGCGGCGAGACCCGAGCTTGCGTCCAGAACTGGTTGCATGGATTCAGGCTTCACTCGCTGGCAAGGTTGGCAAACCACCACTGCCACTCGCCACATCAAGCCCGTTTCGACAAGCCTGCTGGGCTGCATGCCGAACGATCCCATGCGGACAAACACGAACCTATGCACAACTCGCTGCAATGGCAGGCAACCCGCGTGCGGCCCGCGCTGCCGGCAGTTCCATGCGACTCAACCCAGTCGCATTGGTGACACCGTGTCACCGTGTCGTGGCTGCGGGTGGCCCGGGCGGCTACGCCGGACGAAATGACCACAACTCTCTCCACCTCCGCATCAAGCAGCGACTCCTTGAACTGGAACGGCGAATCGCATCGATCTCAGGCGATGCCTGCTCTCTCAAGCCGCCTGTTACAATGATCGGCCCGGTACACGACCTCACACAACAGATTCTGGATCGATAAAGGGCACCAGAGTATGCATCTCACCATTGTTGGCAGCGGCTACGTTGGAATCGTCACTGGAACCTGTTTTGCCAATACCGGCAACCAGGTGACCTGCCTAGATATCAACCCCGATCGCGTCGCCATGATGAAGCGAGGCGAGTGCCCCATCTTCGAGCCGGGCCTCTCGGAACTCATGACACTCAATATCAATGGTGGACGTCTACACTTCACCGACGACCGAGACCACGCGTATGCCGATGGCGAACTCATCTTCATCTGCGTCGGCACGCCCACTGGCGCCGATGGGCGATCGGACCTCTCTGCAGTGATGGCCGTTGCTCGCGATATTGGCAACGCCATCGAGTCTGGCACTTGCAAAGTTGAGAACCCAGTCGTCGTCGTCAAGTCGACCGTCCCCGTGGGTACGACTGCCAAGGTTCGTGAGGTCATTGCAGGCATCACCAATAAAACCTTCTCAGTTGCAGACAACCCCGAGTTTCTCAAGGAAGGCGATGCCATCCAGGACTTCCAACACCCTGATCGCGTGGTCTGCGGCATCGACAGTGAACATGGACGCCAACTCCTGACAAAGTTGTATGAACCATATGTCTCACAGTCCAACCCACTGATGTTTATGGACATTGAGTCCTCTGAAATGGTCAAGTACGCGAGCAATGCGATGCTTGCTGCAAAGATCTCCTTCATCAACGAAATCGCTCGGCTTGCCGAACACTATGGCGCGGACATCGCTCGCGTCCGCGAAGGCATGTGTGCTGACAAACGCATCGGTGACAAGTTCCTCTTCCCCGGCCTCGGCTATGGAGGGTCGTGCTTCCCCAAAGACACGCTCGCTGTCATTGAAATGGGACAGGAATCGGGCATTCCATGCCTGCTCAACGAAGCAGTGCACGAGGTCAATCAGCAGCAGCGACACTGGTTTCTCGCCCGAATCATTCGCCACTTTGGCGAGAATCTGACGGGACGCACATTTGCAGTATGGGGCCTCGCCTTCAAGCCACGGACCGATGACGTACGTGAAGCACCAGCACAAACAATCATCGAGGAGTTACTCCGACGCGGCGGAAACGTGCAAGCCTTCGACCCAATCGCACGCAAGACTTTTCCGCAATACGGGCTGGACATTGAGTACATCGACGACATGTACGAATGCCTTGCAGGATGCGACTCGCTGGTCCTCTGCACCGAGTGGGACGAATTCCGCACGCCTGACTTCCAGATCATGAAGGCCAAACTCTCCTCGCCCGTCATCTTTGACGGGCGAAATGTCTGGCACGACGAGCCGATGCACAAGCATGGCTTTGATTACTACAGCGTTGGTCGCCGCCCACAGCACGAAACCGCGATAATCTAGCCACCCCCATCGCGGAGCACAGCCCTCCATTGTTCCGTAAGCACCCCCGGCGTCACCTTGACGCCGGATGGCTCGCCGTGCCTCGCAGCGCGGTACTCCTCGAGCAAACAAATCATCTGAGCAAGGCTCGTAGTCATTGAGATCTTGACGATGGTTCGATCCAGTAACTGATCCCATGGCTGCAACTCAAGATCAGCAACACTTGCCGGTGCGGCCAAGCGTCGCTGCAGTGCTCGCAGCCATCGCGGCACACGCGATGCCCATGACGGGTTCATGTACTGCGGAAAAGCTACGCCAAGCATGCGACCAGTTGCGGATGTGGCTTCCTCTCTGAGCAAGTCCTCCACCGCTCGCTGCTCTATCAGCACGTGTGTTTGTACCGCAGCAGCCCATACTTCATCAAGAAGAGCAGCACACTCACCGGCAGCTCGATCGATCGATCCCCACACGTGATTACATGCGTCATCAAACGCTTTCTTGCTTCGTACCTCACCGCCATTGAAGCGAGCAAGTGCCAGCGTCAGTACGCGAGCATCATGGCGAATACGTTTCTCGCCGCCATACATCGCCGCGGCAAGACCCAGTGACGCACAATTCGCATGTGAGTCAAAGGCTGCATCAATCTCCCCCTGCATTGCCAAAATCGCCAGTCGGCGAACACCTCTCAAATGACTCGCCTCACTGCTCGCTCGCCGGGGCTGGACCTGCACATCTACGCAGTGCCCGCGATCAATCAACACCACGTCCGCCGGAACAGCTTCGCCAGCCACATGCAAACTGGCTTCGCTCGAGAGATCCCCCATATCCCACACCACATGCCCTGTCGAACTGTTTGGATGCCCTTGCACCGCTGCCGACATTCGCTTCTGAAAGAGCTCGCCAAGTCCCATCCGAATCGCTTCTAGATCACGACCCGATGCAATGACTCGATCATTATCAAGTACTTCCCATCGCGGAACCAACGCTGCTGGCAAGTCGACGCGAGCAAGTTCATCGATCGAAATTGAGACTCGTGCGTGGTCGCCCAGCACACGAGCAAGTGATCGCTTGAAATCGCCTTCACTAGCAGCGAGGCGGGCGACACACGCAGCAGCTGACTCTGGAAGGGGCTGCAACACGCGGCGACGCTCCTTGGGAAGGCCACGCAACAAGGCCTCGATCTTCCACGCGAGCATGCCGGGCACAAGCCACTCGGCTCTTCCTCCATCCACAGCAAGCAAGTGCGGAAGCGGCAGACGAATCGTCAGCCCATCGTCAGTTTCTCCATCTGCAAATCGATACCGCACCCGCAGTTGACCGCAACCAATGTCAAGTGTGTCGGGAAAGGCATCGGCTTCATATAAACTGGCATCAGGCTCACGAAGTAACTCCTGCGAGCGAATACGGAGCGAGGCGAGTTGCTCGGGGTCTGCATGTTTCAGCCATGCCTGCAGCGATTTCATGCCAATCACGGAATCAGGCAGCCGAGCATCCCACAATTCTGCCCGGCGATGTGGCGGCAGCAAGAGTGTTCGTGTTCGTAATCGATCCTCCGCCGCTTCGATCCAGGTTCTCGCTCTACGACTATCAGCCAAGCTGTCGATGCCAAAGTCATCACCACTTCCAACAAACACATGCTCGATGAAGACACTTCGAGCGAGAGACGGATCGATCGACTCGAGGTTGACGCGGCGACCCTTGGAGATCATGAGTCCTCGCAGTGTGATCTGCTCATTCGCCGCCGCGTATCCGCGACGACCGTCCCAGTGCGGCTTGAGATGCTCACGTCGAACAAGATGAGGCGCCACTCTGGCAATCCAACTCGGGTGAATAATGGCGCAGTACCGACCCCAGAGCCTGCCTGTTTCAACCAACTCCCCCGCCATCGCCCACGTAGGCGTAGATCGAGCAAGGACACTGGAGGGATGAATTGAAAACCGCCGACCGCCCGGCCCCTCGTATTCGCCTTCCTCCGTCCGACGTCCAATCTGAGCAATCAATCCCGCAAGAAGGGCACGGTGCACAGGCCCACTGCGTACTGGTGGATCTGCGTGGGCAAGCAGCCCAGGAACTCGCATCGCTCGCCGCAACTGCCCATGTATCTCACGCCACTCCAACATTCGAACCCACGAAAGGTGGTTGGCGTGGCACCATCGCCGGGTCTGGGAAGAGCCGGCATCATGGAGGTGCTCGATGAAGTGCCGCCACAACGTATGCATCGCCAGAAAGTCTGAACTGCCGGTCTGCCCAAGCGAGAGATGGGCGGCATCAGCCGCGGCTTCCTCACCAGGAGGACGCAGCCGTGGATCTGGAATTGCAAGCCCAGCGGCAATCACCAGAACCGTGTCAAGGCAACGCCCTTCCTTCGCAGCGAGCAGCATGCGAGCGACACGAGGCTCGACTGGAAGTTGCGACATGGCTCGGCCAATCGCTGTCAGTCGACCTGCTTGCATGGCTCCAAGATCTGCCAGCAACCGCTCCGCCTCATGTACCGAGGTTCGCCGTGGGGCGTCAAGAAATGGGAACGAAGATACCTGTCCCAAATGAAGCGCTGCCATCCGAAGCAAGACACCAGCAAGGTCAGTTCGACGAATCTCGGGTTCTAACGAATCGGGACGATCATCAAAGTCTGCCTCTGTATACATCCGCACACAGACACCGGCTGCCACCCGACCTGCTCGACCAGCTCGCTGAATACAAGATGCTTTGGCAACAGGTTCAATCGGAAGACGCTGTACATGACGCTTCGCTGACCAGCGACTAACTCGAGCAAGCCCACTGTCAACAACCGCACGGACCGACGGCACGGTCAACGATGTCTCAGCGACATTGGTCGTGCAGATGATTCGTCGCTTTCCGCCGGCCTTCAGAACACGTTCTTGAGCTGCGAGTGAAAGCCTTGCATATAGAGGCAATACCAATCGACTTGAAAATGCACCTTCCAGCCGCCGAATGCACCCACGTATTTCACGCTCCCCCGGCAGGAAGACGAGTATGTCACCCTCACCGCCTGTCATTCGATCTGCACGACGGACAGACTCAACAACCCCACGAGTGAGCGAGTCTATGTCTTCCAACTCAACCGGAGAATCTGCATACACGATGTCAACTGGAAACGTTCGACCTGGAATTGTAATGACCTTGGCCCCGACAAAGTGTTCGGCAAAGCGAGCCGAATCAATCGTTGCCGACGTGATGATGACCCGCAGTTCGGGTCGCTTTTGAAGAAGCCGATGCAAGCAGCCGAGCAAGAAGTCAATATTGACGCTTCGCTCATGCGCTTCATCGATGATGATCGTGTCATACCGCTCGAGTTTGGGGTCACTGGCTAACTCAGCAAGCAATATGCCGTCAGTCATCACACTCACAAGCGTGTCCGGTGATCCAACTCGGTCAAATCGAACATGATGGCCAACAACATCGCCAGGCGAATGATTGAGTTCGGACGCAATTCTCTTTGCAACAGCCCGTGCCGCAACGCGGCGAGGTTGGGTATGGCCGATGGTGCCAAAGACGCCACAACCGGCCTCGAGACACAATTGTGGCAACTGCGTGGTCTTGCCCGATCCAGTCTCCCCGCAGACGATCAAACACTGGGTCGAGCGAATGGCGTCAACGATTTGCTCGCGAAGATGATCGATCGGAAGATCGACGCCCACAGAGGGCGTTGGAATTCTAGATCGCCTCGCCTCGGCCTTGGCTCGCGATAGAGCAATCCTCTCCTCAACCCGTTCAAGCCCTCGCCTCGCAACCACGCCATCCCGCCGCCCCTTGAGTCGACGGATTCGACGCAGCAAGCCACGTCGATCGGAGATCATGCAGCCATCTACCTCTCGCCGAAGCCGACCAGCCCAGACTCGAACTGGTTCTAAATTTTCAGACTCCGACATGATTGCTGCACGGTAGCACGCGTATTGGACCCGCTCACCTGTTAGGCTGCGCCGCGCAGACGGGGCTATTCCTGCCTCATCTCGCGAAATGCAAGGGAGCGAGCGTTACATGATGCCGGCTGGAATTTTGGGCTGGGTGATGGCAGCAAGTTGCTCTGCTGCTGCCGCCCCCATTGCTCCACCAACGCCCTCCATGTTCGACCCAATGGGCGAACCAGCGAGCATCATTCTGAATATCACATGGCTGCTGATCGGCATTTGCGGTGCCATCGCCGTGGTGATGTTCACCCTCATTGGCTATGCCATCATTCGTTGCCGGGCCGTCGAAGGCGACGACCGCGAGCCGGCCCAGATCTATGGCTCCAGCCCGATTGAGTTGGCATGGACGGTCATTCCGCTCATGATTGTGTTTGTGTTGTGCATGGTCTCAGCCCGCGGCATCTTTGAGCTAGAGCTTGAAACGCCACCCGAGGGAGCTACCGAAATCACTGTCACTGGGCATCGGTGGTGGTGGGAATTCGAATATGAAGACTTGGGCATCATCACGGCTGGCGAACTGCACGTACCACTTGACGACAACTCCGTTGCCGATATGTTCCTGACGCTCAAGTCAGCGGACGTCATACACTCATTCTGGGTCCCCCAACTTGGCGGCAAGACCGACGTCATCCCGGATCGCATCAATCACTTGTGGCTCCAAGGCAATCGAGCCGGCACATTTGTGGGTCAGTGCGCCGAGTACTGTGGCACCCAACACGCCCATATGTTGATCAAGGTGATTGTCGAGCCACGTGAACAATTTGATGCGTGGGTTGCCACGCAGCAGAAGGATGCCGTTGAAGATCCCGCGGTCGCGCAGGGGAAGCACCTATTCCTTCGTACCAGTTGTATCAATTGCCATACGGTTCGCGGTACCGTCGCCAACGGCACCTTCGCACCGGACCTGACGCACCTCATGAGCCGTTCGGAAATCGGCTCGGGCGTCGCGCCCAATACGCCAGAGAATCTCCGCGAATGGGTATTTGATCCACAGAACATCAAACCAGGTTGCGATATGCCGTCGATGAAACTAACCCGCGACGAGGTTGACCTCATATGCGCCTGGCTGGAGACTCTGAAGTGAGCACACTGGAGACTCCCATTGGACCAGCCACTGGCCGGCCGCCGTTCTTGTCGCAGCTCCATGAGTGGGTGACCACTGTTGACCACAAGAAGCTCGGCTCGATGTACGTGGTGTGCGGCATCATTTACATGATCATTGCGGGCCTTGAAGCCTCGATGATGCGATGGCAACTCGCCTGGCCTGGCCAGACCGTACTTACACCTGAAGAATTCAACCGCCTCTTTACGATGCATGGCACGACAATGGTCTTCTTTGTCGGCATGCCAATTCTGCTCGGCTCAGCAAATATTATGATCCCGCTGATGATCGGCGCAAGAGACCTGGCCTTCCCGCGACTCAATGCGTTTGGGTTCTGGCTCTTCCTCTTCGGTTCTATTCTGTTGTACTTCTCGTACTTCGGCGGCCAGGGCTTGTACGGCATGGGGTCTGCGCCTGATGTCGGATGGTTCGCCTACGCCCCGTTGACGGAGCGGACCTACTCCCGTGGCCATAGCACCGACTATTGGATTCTCGGAATCTTTGTAGCGGGCATCGGCAGTACGGCCACCGGCATCAACTTCATCGCCACCATTCTCGGCATGCGGTGCCGAGGCATGACGCTCATGAAGATGCCACTCTTTGTGTGGATCATGTTGGTGGATGCGATTCTCATCGTCATCGCTCTTCCCCCGCTTGCCGCGGCCCAGATCATGCTGCTCTTTGACCGCCTCCTGGGCGCCCACTTCTTTGATGCGCAAGCGGGTGGTTCAGCCTTGCTCTGGCAGAACCTTTTCTGGTTCTTCGGGCATCCTGAGGTATACATCCTCATTTTGCCAGCATTTGCCTATGTCACTGAGATCATTCCGGTCTTCAGTCGCAAGGTGATCTTCGGCTACCCACTCATGGTCGCAGCGACAGTTGCCATTGGCTTCATTAGCCTGGGCGTGTGGGTCCATCACATGTTTTCCGTCGGCCTGAGTCCCTTGATCAACGCCATCTTCATGGCTTCGACCATGCTCGTGGGTGTGCCCACTGGCATCAAAATGTTCAACTGGACGGCCACCATGATCGGCGGCAAGATCAGATTCGACACACCGATGCTCTTCAGCATTGGCTTCTTGTGCCAATTCCTCATGGGCGGGCTGACCGGCATCTTCCTTGCAACCGTTCCATTTGACTGGCAGGTAAGCGACTCATACTTCGTAGTTGGCCACTTCCACTACGTCTTGTTTGGTGGCCTGATCTTTGGCATTCTCGCCGCGACCTTCTACTGGTACCCCAAAGTAACCGGCCGCATGATGAGCGAGACACTTGGCAAGTGGCAGTTCTGGCTACTGATCATCGGCTTCAACATGACCTTCGGCGCGATGCATGTCTCCGGCTTGCTCGGCATGCCGCGACGCATCTACACCTATCAGACCGAACGCGGATGGGACCTTTGGAATTTGCTGACATCGATCGGCGTGATCTTCCAAATCGCTGCCTTCACCCTGTTTGCCATCAACCTGCTGCACTCAGCTTTCAAGGGCCGCAGGGCAGGCGACGACCCGTGGGATGCCTGGACGCTCGAATGGTCTACCACTTCGCCGCCGCCCGCTCATAACTTCGACGAAGACCCGGTGGTTTACAGTCGACGACCGCTCTGGGACCTGAAGCATCCCGAAGACCCCGATTGGAAGTACGAGTGATGCAGAGGCACCAACAATGAGTACTGCGCCAATGACCGCATACCCAACACCGCCAGAAGCCTTGCCCCAGGACGGCATGTCCAATGGCAAGTTCGGCATCGGCCTCATGATCGTGTCTGAAATCACATTCTTTGGCACGCTCATCGCGGCCTATGTGTTCTATATCGGCCGCGATATCAACCCGCCCTATCCACAAGACGTGCTCGAAGTATCAATCGCTCCATTTAAGGTGCTCTTCAACAGCGTCTTTCTGCTCATCAGCAGTGTGTGGATTTGGCTTGCCGTTCGGGCCATGCGGAAAGGACGCATGGGTGCGTTCATCTTCTGGTGGGCTTTGACCGTGGTCTGCGGGGCGGAGTTCCTTGTCGGTACCGGCATGGAGTGGTACGACATGATCGTCAATGACGGGGTGTGGATCGGCACGAATCTCTTCGGTTCAGGCTTCTACACCGTCGTCGGATTCCATGCCTTCCATGTGACCATGGGGCTCATCGTGCTGACCTTGATTCTCATCTTGGCACTACTTGGGCACGTCACGCCACGCAATGTCGAGAAGATCGATCTGGTGTCTTGGTACTGGCACTTTGTCGACGGCATCTGGATTGTGGTCTTCTCTGTCGTGTACATCTTTGGAAATCAGGCGATCACATGACCGAACCCACTCATACCAAAAACATTCGCGAGATCGAATTGCCCCAACCAACGGCCTCGCCGATGGTGACTGCATTCGGCTTCACGTTGATGGTGGCCGGCATCGTGACCAACTGGATCGTGGCCATTGTCGGTTGCGTCATCATGTTTGTTGGCATCGTGAAGTGGTTTGGCCAGTCAAACCCTGAGTCCAAAGAGATGCCTGCGGTACCCGCCCCAAAACCAACACCCATCGTCCCGCGAGTGGATGGTGTTGCGCACTTGATCAGCGATAGCGGTCACCGTGCTCGCCTTCCGTTGGCCATCCATCCATACTCTGCTGGCATCGTCGGTGGGTTGCTCGGTGGCGTGGTCATGGCCCTTGTTGCCGTTGGCTGGAGTTTGGCCATGCACGGGTCGCTGTGGTACACGGTGAATCTGCTCGCAGGCTGCATGCTCTCTGACTTCGCTGAACAAACAACCGAGCAACTCTATGCCTTCCAAACGGCTGGCATCATCGTCGGCGTAATGATTCAACTGGTCATGTCGGTGAGCGTCGGGCTGCTCTATGGCGTCGTCATGCCACTGCTTCCTCGCCTTCACTTGCTCTTTGCTGCAATTCTCATCCCACTCATGTGGTCAGGGCTGACATGGGCATCTATCTCCGTGATCAACCCGGCACTGAGTGAACACATCAACTGGCTGTGGTTTGTCATCTCGCAGATTTCCTTTGGTATCGTGACTGGTTGGTGGATCATTCGGTCTGAGAAGGTGTCGACGATGCAGAATTGGCACTACTTAGAACGCATGGGCATCGATTCACCCGGCGTTCGGAAGATGGGAGAGGCCGAATGATCCGGTACGCAATCGGCACCATCTTGATTATTGGCATCACGGCATTGGTCGGTTGTGACTGGATGCCAGGTCGACCAACCGTCCCGCAGGATGATCGCGGAAACCCCTCATCTGTCCACGGCTTTGCGCCCCTCTGGTCCGTCAATTGCCAAGGCTGCCACGGCGAGACCGGCATGTGGGGCCCCGCTCGGCCACTCAATGACCCGCTGTATCAGTCCCTTGTCACCGACGAGTGGCTCAACAAGACCATTGCCAATGGCATCCCCGGCACCTTGATGCCGCCGCACTCGGTCGACAATGGTGGCTGGATTACTGATAGCCAAATTGAAGAGCTTGTGTCTGGCATGCGAACAGCTTGGCGAGGCACACCACCACCCTACGCAGCAAGTTCTCCCGCGATTATTAACTGGAAGAAATTGAAGGCGAATGCGACCGCAGGGCGGACTGTCTTTAACACATACTGCAGTCCTTGCCACGGCGAAAACGGCGTTGGTGCCATGGCTGGAAGCCCCATCGACTCGGCCTTCCTCGCACTTGCAAGTGACCAAATGCTTCGCGCCACCATCGTCTGCGGCCGCCCCGACGTTGGCATGCCTGACTGGCAAGGCAATCTCAATGGCAAACCTGTGCCCGAACGTGCAGGCTTGGCGCCGCTGAGCGATCAGCAAGTCACCGACGTGCTCGCGTGGATCACATCCCACCGCGTTACGTACCCAGGACAGCCATACCCTGCCGGCGGCAATACGTCCCCGGGATTCCGAGGAGACGACTGACCCCTATGGGCGAACGATACGACTATCGCAGCGCACCGGACCCGGCAATGATGGGCGACCCTTCGGGGCCCGAGCCTTCACGGCGTGGCTTCTTGTTCTGGCTCGGGGCCGCCTTGAATGGCATCGCGGCGCTGCTCATTGCAGTCCCGGTTGTTGGCTACATCATTAGTCCATGGCGATCAGGTGGATGGCAGAAGTGGACCAACCTCGACACCGTCGAGAAGTACCCCAAGGGCCAGACTCGCCTTGCAACATACGTCAGTCCATTCCGTACGCCGTGGGACGGATACACCGCAGACACAGCGTGTTGGGTGAAGCGAGACCAGTCCGGCGACTTCACCGTATTCGCGATCAACTGCACACACCTCGGGTGCCCGGTTCGTTGGTTCCCAGAGAGCAATCTCTTTATGTGCCCATGCCATGGTGGCGTGTACTACGCAGACGGGGCGCATGCTGCCGGACCTCCACCGCGCGGGCTATATCCATACGAAACTCGAATCAAGGATGGAATCCTGCAAGTCAAGGCTGGGCGACTGCCGACCTTGCAGGAGACCGCCTGAAACCATGAAGAACCCACTGATCAACTGGTTCGAATCTCGCCTGCACCTTGCTGAGGTTATTGGCCCGAGCATGACCCATCCGGTACCTCGCAGCGCTAAATGGTGGTACGTCTTCGGATCGATGACACTCGTGCTCTTCATGTGTCAGGTCGCGACTGGCATCTCGCTCTCACTTCTTTATGTCCCGTCCGCTGGACAGGCATTCGAGTCGCTCGAGTACATCACCTTCCAAGCAGAAATGGGATGGTTCCTTCGTGCCCTTCATGTGTGGGGTTCCCACCTGATGGTTGCGGCGATGACCATTCATATGATTCAAGTGTTTCTCTTCGGCGCGTTCAAATTCCCGCGAGAACTCACTTGGATACTCGGGGTGCTCCTCTTCTTGTGCACGATTGGCATGGCCTTTACAGGCCAAGTTCTGAGATGGGACCAAGACTCATACTGGGGCCTGAGTGTCGGCATGTCGATGGCAGGACGGGTGCCTTGGATTGGCCCAGGCTTGGTCCACTTTGTGTTGGGCGGCGCGATCATCGGTGGCGAGTCGCTTAGCCGGTTCTTTACACTGCATGTCTTTGTCATTCCCGCAACGCTGATGGGACTGATCGGCCTTCACTTGCTGCTCGTCATTAAGAAGGGAATCAACGAGAAGCCCACGCCTGGCGTACTCGTCGAGAAGTCTAACTACGAAGAGAAGTATCACGATCTCGTCAAGAAACGAGGCATGCCCTTCTTCCCCAATGCCGCCGGCCGTGACATGATTGCATGCGGCATAACCCTCGGGCTTGTGTTCTTCTGCGCGATGATGTTTGGCCCGGCTGGGCCAACCGGAGAGCCGAACCCGACGTACATTCAAACGGCCCCTCGACCTGACTTCTACTTCCAATCTGCATTTGCAGTGCTGGCGCTCTTGCCGCCATATATGGAAACATTCTTGATCCTGGGCTTCCCAATTCTCGCTCTCTCAACGCTCATTCTGCTGCCCTTCCTTTCACCCGGCGGAGAGAAGCACTGGCGACGGCGACCGATGTCAGTGATCTTTGTTATCTCGCTGATGCTCATCCTTTCTACGCTCACCTATCTTGGCTACAAGTCGCCATGGTCACCGGTGATGGACGCATGGAGCGGCATTCCCACTCCCATCGAATATGTCAAGGGCCGCACTCCCTTGGAGTTGCAGGGCGCCATCGTGATACAGAACAAACAGTGCCGCAATTGCCACATGCTCGATGGGCGTGGCGGCAAGCGTGGGCCGGCACTTGACGATGTCGCATCGCGACTCAATGGCGATCAACTCATTCGTCAGGTTCTGCAAGGTGGTGGCAATATGCCCGCCTATGGCAAGCACCTCTCTCCCGAAGAGGTCAGCGCACTCGCGGCCTTCCTGCAGACAATGACCAACGCATGGCAACACGAGCCAGCTGCTGGCTACTCCACCAATCCACGCCCAACGCAGGACCCGGTGCCCCCCATTCTGCCTAACTCTTAATTCAACAAGTGGGACCCTATGGCCCCGTAGGCAGACTTCAAACACGGAACACACCGCCGTAGAGGGAGCCAGCGAGCGGCAACAGTCCCCCTCTGCTGCTCACCTGCTCTACTGCTCTAGCGGCACAGCCGCTCCGTTATGCCTGATATGACCAGCGCCATCTTGTCGTCTTGGACCATTGAGTTCTGGCCATTGACGCTTTCACTTCTCTCGATTGCGGTGTACTGGCGTGGCTGGCGTGGCTTGAACCGCTCGATGCCAGCCAAATTTCCGGCGTGGCGGCTGGTGTGCTTTATTGCTGGCATCGCCTCATGCTGGATTGCGATTGCATCGCCCCTCGACGCATTTGGCAGCCTGCTGCTGCAAGTTCATATGGCGCAGCACGTGCTACTGATGATGGTCGGCCCGCCACTGATCTTGCTCGCCTGCCCAGGCATCCCAATGTTGCGTGGACTTCCACACACCATTCGTCGTGATTGGCTCGGGCCGTTTCTTGGCGCGCACGCAGTCCGTGCGGGCTTTCATCGCCTTACGCACCCGATGGTCGGACTGACGCTCTTCATTGCGGCTACTTGGATATGGCATCTTCCAGCCTTCTATGAGTTGGCGCTTCGCAACACAACGTGGCATGAGATCGAACATCTGACCTTTCTTCTCACCGCCCTACTCTTCTGGTGGCCAATCGTGCAGCCATGGCCGAGCACACCGACGTGGCCTCGTTGGTTGCTGTTGCCATACTTGCTCGTCGCCGACTTACAGAACACACTGTTCTCTGCGGTCTATGTGTTTCGCGAGACGCCGATCTACAACACCTACGCGGCTACGCCAGAACTGCTTGGGTTTTCAACCATGCAAGATCAAGCTGCCGCAGGCGCCATCATGTGGGTTGCCGGTTCTGCGGTATTCCTGATACCGGTCGGACTCATCATCAAACAACTCTTGCAGCCACAATTGGCGATCGCGGGCATTCCGGGCAGACATAGCCGCGGCTCAGTGTCGTTGCCGATTCTTGGGCAGCAACTCACAGCGGCATCACGAGAGAAGTCCAATGACCTGCTTCGCATACCGCTACTCGGCCGACTCCTTCGAAGCCTTCGTGTTCGCCGCTGCATGCAGTGGATCATGTTCGCCCTCGCTGCCCTGATTGTGGTGGACGGACTCTTTGGCCCACGACTTGGGCCGATGAATCTCGCTGGCGTATTGCCATGGACACACTGGCGAGGCTTCGTCGTCATTGCCCTGCTCGTTGCGGGCAATGCCTTCTGCTGGGCCTGCCCGTTCATGTTGCCGCGTGAACTGAGTAAGCGATTCTTTCGCCCCACTCGCCGCTGGCCACGAGCCATTCGATCCAAATGGCTCGCTGCATCACTCTTGCTTGTCTATCTCTGGGCTTACGAGGTGTACGGCCTGTGGGATTCACCATGGTGGACTGCATGGGTTGTCATTGGGTACTTCGCAGCAGCCTTCACGGTCGATGCATTCTTCCGCGGCGCGGCATTCTGTCGATGGGTCTGTCCGATCGGTCAATTTCATTTCATTGAGTCCCTTGTCTCGCCGCGTGAAGTGGCGGCTCTTGACGCTGTCACCTGCAACAACTGCACAACAAAAGACTGCATACGCGGTGGCCCGGGCGGGCGTGGCTGTGAACTTGATCTGTACCTGCCAACCAAACGCGGCAACCTTGACTGCACATGGTGCATGGACTGCGTTCGAACGTGCCCGCACGACAACGTGGGCGTTGTCACACGGTCATTGCAGCAAGACGCATCATTCCCAGGTTGGCGGGGCGCTATCGGGCGCATTGCGACTCGACCAGACATCGCTGCGCTCGCAGCCTTGCTTACCTTCGGCGCATTTGCCAATGCGCTTGGCATGGTCGGGCCAGTGCTGGACCTTGAAGACCAGTTCGCCAGCAGCATCGGTGCCGCCACGCCAGTCATTCCAGCCACGATTGTGTTGATAAGCGTTACCGTCTTGGCCCCGCTCATTGTGCTACCCCTCATTGCAGCCGCCGTCAAGACAATCGGTCGCAGCAGCGGTTCGCTGGTTGCCACGACGAGCCGGCTCTCTTTGTGTCTTGTGCCGATCGGCTTTGCAATGTGGCTCGTGCACATGCTGTTCCACCTGCTGACCAGCCTTGGCACCATTGTGCCTGTGAGCCAGCGACTCGCAGCCGATGCAGGCATCAATCTGGGCGATCCGGCCTGGGTCCTGGCCTGTTGCCTCAATGTCCCAACTTGGCTCTTGCCCATGGAGTTGTTACTGCTCGATGCCGGACTGCTTCTGACCGTCATCACCGTGCACCGCTTGGCCGCCAACACCTGCAAACGTGCGGTGATCCGTTGCACAGTGCTACTGAGCATGCCCGCCGTCATCCTCTTTGCAATCGGTGTATGGATTGTGCTGCAACCCATGCAGATGCGGGGGACACTGCTCCCATGATGCAGCTCACCCGATACATACCTGCGGTCCTGTTCATCGTTGCCTCCCTATGCCCTCTTGCCAGTGCCGACAGCGGCCTGATTCGATTGAGTGAACGCGCTGGGCCTTGGCGAGTGATTGTCATGACCGATCCCACACCAGTTCGCGCAGGTCCGGTCGACTTTGCTGTGCTCCTGCAAGATGTCTCAACGGGAAAGGCGGTACTGAACGCCGATGTGCAATTCCGCCTGAGTAATGATGAGCAAGGATTGACTTGGTCAGCAACGGCCACGCGATCGCAGGCTGACAATCGTTTGCTCTACGCAGCAAAGTTCACGCTTCCGGCAAGCGGCCGCTGGACCGCCGACACGCACATTCAAGCGGGCGGCGTGGAACATGAAGTGCAATGGGCATTCACCGCTGCTGAACCCATCCCCCCGTTTACTGCAGCCTGGCCTTGGTTGCTCCCTGCACCAATCGGCATTGCCCTGTACGCGGCGAGCAGAATCCTGCGAAAGTCCCCCTCTTCATGAATACCACCGAGCCTCAATCATCCACCCGCTCCCGCAGCCAGAAGCTCGGGTGCGCCAGCCTCGTACTCGTCATGGTTGGCGGCATCCTCCTCGTCGCCATCGCGACATGGCGAATCAATAGACAAGTCGCAACCTATGAGGCCCGCTTCGCCGGCGAGACCTGGACCCGACTTGATGGCCCCACAATTGAACTCATAGAACCGATCACCCAACAAACACTCATTTTCGGTAGCGATATTGAACTCCATGGGGCCACTGTCGATATCGCCATTCTCGGCGGCGCTGCTGAATTGCACGGGGAGTACCTCGGCACAGTGCACTTTCTTGGTCGAAGTCTGGACCTGGCGCCTGATGGCGTCATCAAGGGCACGCTTGAAATTGCGGGCGCCCGCCACGTCTCGATACGCGGTGATCTCAAGGGTGAACCCATCGGGGTCTGGGACCGTCTGTTTCTGAAGCAGAAAGGCTCTGAACCCGCGCCCGGGGAGAGTCGGTAGCCTGTGTTGAGATACAAGGTTCTCGCTTGAAAGGACGCCACAATGGCCAAGGCAATCATTGACCCCGCAGAGGTTCGCCGTTTCGCCGCTGACCTTCGACGATTCACCGACGGCATGCATGAACAGATGAATGCCTTGGCGTCGCGTCACCGCAGTCTCGGACAGACCTGGCGAGACCAGGAACACACCAAGTTTTCAGAAGAGTTTGAGCACAGCATGCGGTCGCTCGGTCGGTTCCGTGAACAGGTCACTGAACACGTACCCTTCCTGCTCCGGAAGGCGCAGCGGGCGGATGACTACCTCAATCAACAATAAGGCTCAATATGGGTGAGAAAGCAGACGTCCGGTCGATCGACGCCATCGGATTCTTCCGAGGGCAAGTCATTGCTTCAAGCGAGGCGATCCGACGCTTGCTTGACGAATGCAATAGCCAAGTTCGCCGCGTGCATCAATGGCTCAAAGGCGAGTGCTCGCAGCACTGGAAACTTGAAGCCCGCAAGCGAAATCAGAAACTCAACTCTGCACTGTCTGACCTGCAACGAGCCCGTATTGCACAGCCTGACGCAGACCCCAGATCTTTCTTCGATCACAACCGCGCCATCCGAAAGGCCAAAGCTCGCGTCGAAGAAGCCGCAGAGAAGACTCGCATGATTCGCAAGTGGGTCATCAAACTCGAGCGTGAAGCGATGATTCTCCGCGGTCAACTGCAACGAATCGGAAACATGGCCGATCACGACCTGCCCAAAGCTGCCCAATGGCTCGCCACCTTGGAATCGCATCTTCAAGGCTACACGCAGGCCGCACCACCAATTCCAGATCCACACAAGGGACCCACTGAGGCGAGTGAAGGACATGGACGCGGCGGAACTCAGCAAACCGCCGAGGAGACCGACCTATGAGCTTACTTTCAAGCAATGCGGCACTTCGCGAGGAAATCAATAGCTTGACGCAAGCATGGTTGCGGGTTGGTGAACAGTGGTCCGATGCGCAGCATGCCAAAATGGGCGACTACTACATCGAACCGCTCAACCAGTGTTACTCCACGGCAGACGAAGCCCTGCAAGTCATGACCCAGATCCTAGACAAAGCCCAACGCGACTGTGGATGGACATGAGGCATCGACAACAGAACCAAGCCGCTGCTACCATGAGAAAAGGCTCAAGCGTCCTTCTCAAAACGCTGCCATCGGTGCAATGAACCCGACACCCGAAACTAGCCTCGTTCATCTTGCCTTGCAATACATCCAAGGTGTTGTATCGATATGCCTTCGAACATCCGAGCAGCGGTCGTCAATTGAAACGTCGCGTACGGAAGCAATAAACCAAGCAAAGCACCAGCGTGCGGGGGATACCCACACTCTTACGCGTCGACTCGACAATATGCTCAAAGAGTCCGAAGCGACTAAGAAACGCCGAACCAATCAAGCAATCGAGACATCAACGAATGATCTCAAAGATTTAGCTGAGAGCACCGAACGACAACGACTTCGTATTCTCGATAAGAGCGAACGAGCACAGTCCAAACTCGCCAAGCGAGCAGATCGAGCGCGGCTGCTGGCCGAGAGCCTCTATGAACTCAAGCATATGGACGTGGCCGAGCAGCACCGACTCGCAGGCATTGCACTCGACGCGGCTCGACTTCGCTCCAACCAGATGCAACTCGCCGAAGCGACCACGGATGACTCCTCAGATGCCGAGCCAGCCCTCATTGAAATTGCCGACATTGAATCGATGCTCGATGAAGCTGAACGCCTCCAAGACAGCACCAGAGAGAATGCGTTTCGGCGCGGCCTGCGTACTTGCACGCTCGGCATCGTGGCGATTGGCCCCGGTGTCGGAGCAGCTGCGATCACTCGAACAACCACGATGGACACGTGGATAGCGTGGACTGGTGCCGCCACTGCGATGGGCGTCATTGTGGCAGTCGTCCTGTATATCAAGCGAAAACGCTGGACGAGTGCCACACTTCGTCGCGCAGCGGCCGAAACACATGTCGCCGTAGATGCAGCGAGCCACCGATATAAAACGCTCAATAATCTTCTGTCTGAACAGGAAGGTTCTGCTCGCGAAGACCGCAATACGAGACTTCAGGAAGTTCGAAGTGCCGTCAGTGACCGGCTCGACCAAGTGGCCCCTGAGCTCCAGGCAGACCTCGAGAAGATCACCAAGCACGCCGAGCGTCGTGAGGACCTGATCAAGGCCGAACGGGTGAAGTTCTTGTCTGCAGTCACTGCTCGGCACAAAGCAACCGAGTCGGAGCTCGCGGCCGAACGAACCGAGGGCCTGCAGTCCATCGACGATACCTACAAGGCAGCCATCGCAAATGCTGAGCAGATGCATCAAGAAGATTGGGATGCAATGCAGGCATCTTGGCAATCCGGCCTTGCCGCGCTCCGCCAACTTCGGGCAGATGCCCAAGCTCAAGCCGAGCACGCAATGCCTGCGATCGGATCAGACACATGGGAATCCTCGCCACTGTCAGCCACGGTACATCCAGAAATCATATTTGGGCAAATTGCCATCTCGGCAACCGACATTCCCCCCGGACCACCCGATGACCCGCGACTTCCGTGGACTGAACCAACCACCACGGACTTCGACATTGGACCAAATATCAACTTTGCCAACTACATTCGCATCGAGTGCGCCTCGGCAGACCGAGACGAAGGCGTGCGAATGTTGCAGACGTGCCTATTTCGCCTGATCACATCACTCCCGCCAGCCATGCTTCAGCTGATGTTGGCAGACCCAGTCGGGCTTGGCGAGACATTTGCAGGGTTCATGCATCTGGCCGACTATGACGATGCGGTTGTATCTCGAGTCTGGTCCGAACCAAAGCACATCGAAGAGCAACTCGGCAGCCGAACCGAGCATATGGAACGCGTCATTCAGACCTTCCTTCGCGACGAGTTTGACACCCTCGCCGAGTACAATCGCAACGCGGGCGCCATTGCCGAGCGATACCACGCCATGGTGCTCGCTGACTACCCAACGGGCATCAATGCAGCCGCAGCCAAGCGACTCGAATCGATCATGGCATCTGGCGGCCGATGCGGTGTACTCAGCCTGATCCTGTGCGATCTCGACCGAGAGATACCCGAACACCTTGAGGACGCCGACCGCATCAAACCATGCCTGCGGCTGCGTTATGAGAACGGGCAGTGGAAAGTACTCAACCCTCCATTGGCGGACTTCCCCTTTACGCCTGCACAACCCACTCCAACCGAAGCAACCGCTGGCATGCTCCACCGCATTGGCGAAGCTGCAGGCGGCGGAAATCGTGTTGAAGTTCCCTTTAGTTTCATTGCTCCGAACACGAACGATCTCTGGACGAGGTCGACCAAGGACGAGGTGCGTGTTGGACTTGGCCAAACAGGTGCCAATCGATTCCTCGAGCTCAAGCTGGGGCGTGGGACAACCCAGCACGCCCTCATCGCAGGTCGCACTGGCTCGGGCAAGTCAACGCTGCTGCATGTACTGATTACAAATCTGGCCATGTGGTATTCCCCAGATGAAATTGAATTTCACCTCGTCGACTTCAAGAAGGGCGTTGAATTCCAAACATACGCCCTCAACACATTGCCACATGCCCGTGTTGTAGCCATCGAAAGCGATCGCGAGTTTGGCCTGAGCGTGCTCCGCAGGCTCGACCAGGAACTCCGTCGCCGCGGCGATCTCTTCCGCGAAGCGAATGTGCAAGACCTCGGCGGATGGCGGAGTCGGCGCGAAGAAATCATGCCGCGTGTGCTGCTGATTGTTGATGAATTCCAAGAATTCTTTGTTGATGACGACGCACTCGCCCAAGAAGCGGGCCTGCTACTGGACCGCTTGGTCCGGCAAGGACGTGCCTTCGGTATGCACATCCTGATGGGTTCGCAAACCCTCGACGGCGCGTTCTCATTGGCACGCAGCACGCTGGGACAAATGGGCGTGCGAGTGGCGCTTCAGTGCACCGAGTCCGACTCGTATCTCATTCTCAGCGACGACAACCCTGCGGCCCGCATGCTTCGTCGCCCAGGAGATGCGATTTATAACGACGCCGGCGGCAAACTCGAAGGCAATACACCCTTTCAAGTCGTGTGGCTCGATGACACCGAACGTGACGACGTACTCCACACGCTCAAACAACTCGATGCTGATCGCTACCCAAATGCAGACCGCCCACTCTTCGTCTTCCGTGGAAATATCCCCTCGCAACTCTCATCCGATGAAGCAATGCGTGATCGCATCGCTGGTGTGAGCAAATCTGACCCCGCCGCTCTGGAGTTGGTGCTTGGCGACCCCATTGCCATCACAGAGCAAACTCGGCTGACACTTCGGCCACGCTCTGGCTGCAACGCCCTGCTCATCGGCCAGCATGCCGAAGCCGCCAATGCGTTGCTCACTGGGGCCATGATTCAGGCAGCCGCGGACCTTGCCCCGACTGATGACCCGGACTGCGAAGGCCTGATGGTGTGGCTACTCGATGGCGCTCCACCTGACGCGCTGTTTGCTGGCCAACTTGCTTCGCTCGGCAAGATGCTGCCGCATCAGATCACACGCGTCACCTCACGCAACGCAGTCGAAGAGATGCAGCGTCTGAGCGACATCCTCCACTCCCGCCGCGAAGGTGGACACGGCGGCAAGGCAACTATTCTGATCATTGGCCTTGAACACAGTCGCCTTGGCGTGCTCCGCCCGAGCGAAGATGACTTCTCATTCTCAAGTGATGACGCGGGCCCCAAGCCCGATCGCCAACTCGCCGATATTCTGCAGGAGGGCCCCGTCGTAGGTATGCACTCGCTGCTTTGGCTTGATGGGCTCAACAATCTCAACCGAGGTCTGAGCCGAGCAAGCCAGCGGGAGTTTGACGCCAAAGTGCTCTTCCAAATGGGCGGCAATGACTCGGGCCAGTTGATTGATTCCACCGCGGCGGCCGATCTTGGCCCCGGACGAGCGTTACTCTTCACCGAAGAGTTCGGCTCGATCGAGAAATTCCGCCCATGGGCCATGCCCGGCGATGATTGGCTTGCAAAGGCTGCAGCCCAGATTCGTGGCCGATAAGTCGCCCTATTGACCGGTCACCGGGGTAAAAAATCGCGATAGCGCAAAGAATCCATGAATTGGCTCACATGCGGAGGTGTTCTCCCCAATAGGTGGGGGTGGATGGAGGCCGCTCTATCACCCATCATTCGATACATCCTGCCCCGGAGATCACCCATGCAAGTCAATCAGACCCCCGCTCGACCCACCAATACCACCACCATGCTCCTGCAGATCGGTTCTTCATGGGCTGTTTGCTCACGAACGTCCGTTCCGATCATTCTCGCCCGGTTCGAGAACCGCCGCGAGGCCTCACAGTGGCAGAGCGACCATGAGGCTCGCGTGCAGCCCAAGGCTGCCTGAGCCCCACCAAATGACAGACTGACTCAGAAGCTTGGTCGTGCCCTCCGTGGCAGGCCATGCTTCTTGCTCATGAACTTCGCTTCAACCACGCAGGATGGGCTGGTAGAATCCCCTGCTCGCCATGCACTTCCTCACCCGAGCCATCTTGAGCATCAGCGTGCTCGCAGTAGCGGCCCTTCCAGCCTGCAATTCGGTCGAACGTGCCCGACCACGGCCGAAGGCCTCATCCACCATCAAGGAACTCGATGGCCTGCAGACAGCGAGCATTATGCGAGGCACGGTCGGCGCCGACACCGTCGTGCTCGGTTGGGATGACAGCACCAGCCCCACCTACCAACCCGTCCGTATTCACGGCTACGGTCTCGTGGTCGGTCTTGACGGCACTGGCTCACGCGATGTACCGGCTGATGTGCGGGCGCACATGCTGCAATTCATGGCAAGGCAAGGCATCGGCAAGGAGAGCGGCGGCTTCGGCGACATCAATCCCGAGGAAATGCTTGACTCACTGAACACAGCAATTGTCATTGTCGAAGGCGTTGTACCTCCAGGTTCAGTCGGCCGACGACGCACGCCTCCGAGTGCCTCAGGCCGCCAACCTGAAATGCTTCCCGGAACGACATTCGATGTCGTGGTCTTTGCCGACCCTCGCACCGGCACAACCAGCCTTGAAGGCGGACGCTTGTACACGACCGATCTCTTTCCAGGCCCACTGATGACTGGCGACCGGCAAGCACGACGACTCGGCCAAGCGGGCGGACCAATCTTTCTCAACCCATTCATTGACGGTGACGAAACGGCAGCCGGCGACATTAATACGCTCTCTGGCCGCGTGATCAATGGCGGACAGATCATTGAAGACATGCCACTGAAATTGCGGCTGATCAACCCGAGTCATACACGGGTGCGTGTCATTCAGGATGCGGTCAATCGTCGATTTCCGCTCGAACGTGGCCAAGTTGCCACCACCGCGCGAGGCGTCAGTGACGCCGTCATTGCCCTGACCGTTCCGCCGTCCATGCGAGACGACCCGGATACGTTCATTCAAATTGTCCGCCATGTGTCGCTGAGGCAGGTTGATGCAGAACGCGTTGCCAACACAACGCGACGAGCCCTGCAACGCGACCCCTCAGATGCCCCAACCGCCTATTGGCGATGGGTCGCCATCGGCCCACAAGCTCTACCCATGGTCCGCAAAATGTACGACTATCCAGAAGCATTGCCGCGTCTGGCATCAATCCGTGCAGGTGCGGCACTGAAAGACCCGATTGCGGCGGAATCGCTTCGCAAAATGGCTGCCAACGGCACGCTCGCAGAACAATTGGAAGCAGCCCATCTACTTGCTGAATTGCCCAGTGACCCCCGCACTGAAGAGGTCCTGCGGAGCATGCTCGATAATCGTGACGTCGAAGTCAGGCTGCGTGCCTACGAGGCACTTGAACAACTCGGCTCACCCTATGTTCGTCGTGACCGACTACCAGGAAAATTCGAGTTGCATCAGGTCCCTTCCGCCTGGCCCGCAATCTATGTCACACAGGCCCGCTTTCCGAGATTGGTGCTGCTTGGCAATACCATTGAAATCGAGCGGCCACTGACGCTGGGGCTCTGGGGAAATTCCCTCATGATGCGTGGGATTGAAAATGATGAGGAAATTGAAATCTTCCATCGTGAGGACCCATCGCATCAGGCCATCATCAGCCGCATCGACCCAGACCTGCGAGATGTCATTCTGCTGCTTGCCCACGAGCCGACCATTGAGAACCCGAGCCCCGGCCTCAATCTGACCTATAGTCAGGTCGTCGGCGTACTCCATGCACTGTGGAAAGAGCAGTATGTCGACGCCGACTTCAAGGCTCAGCAGGACCGCGTCCTCGCCGAACTGCGTCGCGGGGCCATTGGGACCGAGCGACAAGCCCGACCTGAGTGAGCAAAAACACCCAATGCATGGGCAAAATCGGGGGTTCTGGTGTACCAACCTGCCGTACGACGACATATAGTGGGCGGCATCGGTAAGCGGTGCTCACCGAACGCTCCCTGGTCAGCGTTGACGCAGGGCCCGTTCAGGATGAACGGATGTTGGACAGGAGGTCCACGCACGCCATGCGATTAACAAACGTCACTGTTTCCGGCTTCAAATCATTTGCCGACACGGTCACTTTTCACTTTGACCAACCCAAGGTCAGCATTGTTGGCCCAAATGGTTGCGGCAAGTCTAATGTCGTAGACGCTGTCAAATGGGTACTCGGCGAGCGATCGGCCAAGAGCCTTCGCGGCGGCGCCATGATGGACGTCATCTTTGCTGGCTCCGCAGGCCGCAAACCACTGGGCATGGCCTCGGTCACGCTGACCTTTGAGAACCCCATCGTAGACAAAACCGCAACAATCACCGCGGGTCGTCGCGCACTTGCCGTTGACACGGATGAGGTAGCCGTTGGTCGACGACTCTATCGAGATGGGCGCAGCGAATATCTGATCAACGATCGAAAAGTACGACTCAAAGACGTCAAGGACATCTTCCTCGACACCGGCATCGGCAATGCCGCCTACTGCATCATCGAGCAAGGCCGTGTCGCAGCCATGCTGCAGGCAAGCCCCGTCGAGCGACGTACGATTCTGGAGGAAGCAGCAGGTGTTGCAAAGTTCAAACTTCGACGGGTGGAAGCGCAGCGCAAGCTCGAACGAACCGACGTCAACCTCGTCCGCGTTCGTGAACAACTTGAAGGCACTGAGCGACGGCTTCGCCTCGTCCGCGGACAGGCCAAGAAGGCCCGCACATTCCACGAACTTGACACACGCTACCGAGCGCTACGTCACGATCTCGTGTTTGATCAATTCGATGAATTGCGAGAACGCCTCATTGGTCTGACCAGCAGGCTCACAGATCTCGGGAAACAGCAATTAGAACTGCAAGAACTCTCAACGTCGCTCGAAAGTGCCCAGCAGGAAGCGAATATCCATCGCGATGATTCGAGGGAATCTCGCCGAGAGCTTGATCGCCGTGAAAGCCAGTTTCAATCCGATGCTGATCGAGCGAAGCAACAACTTGACTTTGCCACACGACAACGTGACGAGGCCGCCGAGCAGATCCACGCCGATCGCGAGACGCTTACTGCCATCGAACTCCGCTCCACCGAACTCGGGGATGACCTGCTGCGTTTCACGACTGAAGTCGAGACTATCGGTGCCCAACTCGCCGAAGCCGAATCATCGATCGGCAACCTGACTGATACTGTGTCAACCTCGAGCCGAGAAGTCGAAGCGGTGTCACTCAAGCTGCGTGAAGCACGTCGCAATCGCGACGATGTCGCCGAGCGGCATGCTGCAGCCAAGAGCGACCATTCAGCCACAGCCGAGCGTGTCCGCTCAATTGACGAGCAACTCGAACGCATCGAACCACGCGTGAGCGAAGTTTCGGAAGCTTGGGATCAATCGCACGCTCGCCAACAGTCGCACCAAGATTCACTCGCCCGTATTCGCGAAACTGTGGAAGTTGCCGAAGTCGATCTCCGCCGACACGACGACGACGCAACAGATCTTGGCCAACGGCACGACACCATCGCCGATGCACTCGCTGACGTGCGACACGAGCGAGCTGGCGCGGGCTCTCGATTACATCTTCTTGTTGAAATGGAACAGGCCCAAGAGGGCCTCGCCGATGACGTCAAGCAGGCGCTCGCTGAATCGGGCGAACACATTCTTGGGGTATTGGGTGAAGCCATCCACACATCCCGACAGTGGGCAACAATTGCCGAAGCCGTCCTTGGCCACGATGTCGAACTGGTGATCACACCCGATGAGGCTGCAGCCACACGACTGGCTGACTGGTCTCGCGGTCAAGGCCTCGGTCTAGTGATTGCCGTCGCCGGGCAAACGCGGCTCAGCCGCACACCCCTTCCACCCGGTCTTGACGGCGTGCAGCACATACTGGACCTTGTTGATATTCGCGATGACGCGAGATCGATCGCTGTCCGGCTTCTTGGCCGCACAGCCGTTGTCCCGACCTTTGAGCAAGCCACGCACCTTTCCAAGGCCTCGATGCGAGACTGGCGACTCGTCGCCGAAACCGGCGAGGTCATCGAGCCTGATGGACGCATTCGTATTGGCCGCCCCGCTGCCGCAGGACTCATTTCTCGACGAATGGAGATGGAAGATCTCGAAGCACTCGTGTGCGAACATGACATTCGCATTACCGGCCTTGAGCGAGATCTTGCCAGCCTCCGAGACGAATCAAACGCTGCAGATGAGCGACGCCGCGAAGCAGCGGATGCATTACAACAAGCGAGCAACCAAGTCGTTGACTTGGAGTACGGTTTGCAAGGCATTTCAAACGAACTGACTCGGCTCCAGCACCAGCGATCTGAAATTGAAGACGAACGCCGCGATCTGCAAGTACGTCAGGCCACCCTCGCCGGCCAACTCGCCACCCTCGCCGCAGAAGCCGACCATCAGACCGAGGCCCTTTCGAATTTGGAGTTGGGCATCGAGTCACTCGAAGGCCGCGCCGAACAGGCCCGAGAAACACAGGACGCTGCCCAAGAGTCGCTCTCAGCGGCCAGAATCGCCACTGCCAGCCTTGCTGAGCAACACCAAGCCTCGCAACGTGAGCGCCGACACATTGAAACCGCTGCCGAAGCAGAGGTAGACCGTGCTCGAGCGACGCGCGAGCACATCGGCAGGCGGACTGCACAACTCGATCAGCACGCCGCCACCATTGCCACAGCAACGTCAAATCTTGCATCCGCGCACTCCGCCATTGAGGGAGTTGCTGTGGCGATGCAAACAAGCGAAATCACTGTTCAAGAAGCCGAAGACCAAGTTGCCCGAGCCTGCGATGACTTGTCAGCCGCCCAGAGCCGCGGAAAAATTCTCGAGCGTGATCACCACGCGCTGGAACTCAGTCGCCGCGAGGGTGAAGTCAAACGCGAGAGCCTAGAAGACCGCACCCTCGAGGAATTGGGCATCGATCTCCAAGCCGAATACCCCAATTGGAAGAAGACTTCGAGCGAAGATGCCTTGAATCGAGAAACGGCCAAGGCGGAAGTTGCCGAACTCAAGACACAGATCAAAGCCCTTGGCAACGTCAATATTGATGCCATCGAAGAAGAGAAGCATCTTGAGAACCGTAATGAAGGACTCATCGAGCAAGTCGCTGACATCGACCGGGCTCGGGTGCAATTGGAATCGCTGATCGGAGAACTTGAAGTTGCCAGCCGCACGCGATTCGAGGAGACCTTCGTAGCGGTACGCGAGAACTTCGCAGGCCCTTCCGGCCTCTTCCGCCAACTCTTCGGCGGCGGCAGTGCCGACTTGTTCCTCGTGCCTGACGAGGATGGCCACGTGGACATGCTCGAGTCAGGCATCGAAATCAAGGCCAAGCCACCAGGGAAAGAACCACGGGTCATCAGCCAGCTTTCTGGTGGCGAAAAGACGATGGCGGCTGTTGCCTTGCTACTCGCAATCTTCAAGTCACGCCCGGCTCCCTTCTGCATCCTTGACGAAGTCGACGCGGCGCTCGATGATGCCAATGTTGGCCGTTTCTGCGGCACGATTGAGCAGTTTCTCGGTCGCAGCCACTTCATCATTATCACTCACAACAAGCACACCATGCTCACCTGCGATCGCCTGTACGGCGTGACCCAACCAGAACGCGGCGTCTCCAAACGCGTCACTGTCCGCGTCGACGAAGTCGGCGAAGACGGCCGTATCAGCAAGGCCGCGACAGCGCGTGCTATTGAAGAATCTGTGAGCGAAGCAGAAGATTTCGCCAGCGGGGGCGAATTGCCTGTGGTGGAGTCGCCTCGAGCGGTCACTACAACATAGACGAACGAACGTCTTTAGATCTTCACTGCACCCAAGAGTTAATCCACCCGCTGGTTGTCGCCATGACTTCAGCAAGTTGCGATGACGGCTCGCCATTCTCTGCAAACGGATTTGGTGTGTTGAAGACGTGATCGCCATCCTCGATCAAGTGAACGAGGGCTCGCGATGGATTGGCTTGCGCAATCGTGACAGCGTCGCTTGCTGAAACCGTCGGATCTTCGGCGCCATGCAACAGTCCGATGGGGCATCGAATTTGAGCAACCTGAGCAAGTAAGTCATGACCCTCTGGATCATCAATCTGCTCTTGCAGCCAAGCTCTGCCAACATGCAACGTCTGCCCTGTTCTGGAAGAAGGCATGTCTACAGTGCCATTGGAAAGTAGTTGTTTCTCCGCGTCACTGCTCATTCGCCGGAGTGAAGCTGGACTACTCAGCGATACCACCCCCACCACCGGTGACATCACTTCGTTCAGTGCATGACGACCGGCTGTGAGTAAACACGTCGCGCCACCGCGACTGTGCCCGAATAGCACGACCCCAGATCCATCACCCGCCAACACGCCCCGATCGATGGCTTGCGAGAGCAGCGATATGTCTTCCACGCCACGGTTCCATGTGTCCTTCACAATGACACTATTGTCAAAGTGGCCGTTTCCGTGGTCCATTCCTGAGTGCGAGAGATTCACGCGGTGCACGATGTGCCCTTCACTGCACAACTGCGCCGCGATCCATGGGAACATCCCGTATTCCTTGAAGCCAAGATACCCATGCACTACGAGAATCACCGCGCGGGGATCGCCCACCGGTCGTTGCGTCGTACCTCGAATCGGTAGCCCATTACTTCCTGGAAGTTCCCAATTGGTCATTTTCATCTCAGCCTGACACCGTCAGATTCCGCGCAACCGCTTCGGCAAAGGCCTGGGTGCCTAGTTCACCGCCAAGATCACGCGTCTTCTCGCCTGCGATCATGGCAGCGTTATAGGCATTACGAATGCGGTCCGCAATGAGGTTGCACTGCGCATCGCCAGTTGATGTAGCAAGATGTCGCAGCAGCATCACGCCACTCATGATCAGTGCCAGCGGATTCGCCACGCCTTGACCTGCAATATCAGGGGCAGAACCATGAACGGCTTCAAATACAGCACAGTGATCGCCACCAAAGTTGGCGCCGGGCGTAACGCCGAGACCTCCAACAAGCCCGGCACAGAGATCACTCATTACATCGCCATATAGATTTTCGCACAACAGCACGTCAAAGTCCTCGGGTTTCTGCACGATCGCCATACAGCCTGCGTCGATGATCCGTGACTCGAACTCGACCTTACCCTCGTAAGCCGCAGCCTCCTCACGGCAACACCGCAGAAAGAGACCATCGCCAAGTTTCATAATATTGGCCTTATGCAGCACCGTCACCTTGCGTCGACCTCGGGTGAGTGCATAGTCCATCGCAAACCGAGCAATCCGGCGGCTAGCGCCTTCGGTGACAACCTTGAGGCTCGTCACAACACCATCGGTGATGAGGTTCTCAATGCCGGCATAGAGCCCCTCGGTATTCTCACGAACAATCACAATATCGACACCCGGATCGCTAAATCGCGTAGATACGCCAGCGAGACTCCGTACTGGGCGCACCGCTCCAAAGAGATTCAGACGTTTACGAAGCGCGACATTGACCGATGAAAAACCTTCACCAATCGGTGTGGTGCATGGCCCCTTGAGAGCCACCCGATGCTCAGCAATCGCGTCAACAGTCTCGGTGGGAAGGGTTTCTGTCGCTCCTCGCTCAACGGCGGCAAGACCAGCGTGCCGCTCTACCCACTCAATCTCGGCCCCGGCCTCGGCCAGCACAAATTGTGCTGCTGCCGCAACCTCTGGGCCAATGCCATCGCCTGGAATGAGTACTGCTGTATGGGACATGAAACGGTGTACTCCACGGGACTGGAAAGCACGTCACTCTAACAGAGCACTTGACGCGGTCACGGCCACGCCGGACCATATGACTCGTGCCACCGCCTGCGACGCAACTTGATGCCTTCATTGTCGGTGGTGGCATTGCTGGCCTGCTGACGCTCGATGCCCTGCATCGCCGCGGCTGTCGCGTTTGGTTGCTCGAGCGAAACGCGCTCGGATCCGGTCAAACCATCTGGAGTCAGGGCATTATTCATGGCGGGCTCAAGTATGCCCTCGGCGGTGAGGCTGGTGAGGCCGCCCGGGCGGTCAGCAATATGCCAGCCCGCTGGTCAGCCATGCTCAATGGCCAGTCCGATCCCAACCTCTCGGCCGTACACATGCGAGCGAATGCATGCGCGGTGTGGGCAACCAGTGGCATGCGTTCGATCGCCGGCTTGCTTGGCGCACAATTCACTCTGCGAACAAAACCAACGCCGTGGCCAGTTGACTCGCTGCCCGAGGCACTCGCAGGCGTGCGAACCAAGATTCTGCAGATTGCCGAGCCGGTACTCGAGCCAATGAGCCTGCTCAGCGTACTTGGATCAATGCACCACAATCGAGTATTGCTTGGCGACATCTCCAGCATCACGCCCACCGATGAATGTATAAACGTTGAACTCACAGGCGGACTACGCATTCGTGCTGGAAAACTCATTCTGACAGCAGGCGCGGGCAATGCCTCACTGCGAAGCATGGCTGACCTTCCAGCAGATCGCGAACAGACCCGACCGCTGCAGATGATCCTTGCTCGAGGCCCACTTCCCGTCTTGAATGGTCACTGCATTCGGTCGACTCAGCCATGGCTAACGATCACGACTGTCGCGGGCGACTCAGAGACGCGCGTCTGGCAGATTGGCGGACAGGTTGCTGAACGTGGCGCAGAAATGACCAGCGCCGCCACCATTCAGGCCGCTGTGCAAAATGTTCGTGCAGCAATGCCAAACCTCTCGCTTGAGGGAACCGAGTGGAGCACCTATCTCGCACCACGAAGTGAGTACGCAACAGGCCAAGGTGGACGTCCGGATCGCCATGGGCTGATCGAAGACGATCGAATCATCACCGCATGGCCAACCAAACTTGCGCTCGCCCCACTGCTAGCCGATGATATTGCACACCGAATCAGTGCAAACAGCGGCAGCCTCGAAGTGCCCGCTGACATGGCCAGACCCACCACCGCAACCCCACCCTGGCAGGAGGACCGCGTATGGACACCCGTCCACTCGGCCGCTCCGGCCTAAGTGTTTCACATGTCGGCTGGGGCACGGTCAAACTGGGCCGCAATACGGCGGTCAAGTTCCCCGAGGCCTTTGCATTGCCGAGCGATGCAGAGGCACGTTCGATTGTGCACAATATGATCGATCTAGGCATCACGCTCATTGATACCGCCCCCGCCTACGGACTCGCAGAAGAGCGACTCGGCGATGCCATCCTCGGCTGCCGCGATGAGCTCGTGCTCTGCACCAAAGTCGGTGAGACCTTCAAGGACGGAGTCAGCCATCATGACTTCTCGGCCAAGGCTGTCCGCGAAAGCCTCGAAGAAAGCTTGCGAAGGCTGCGAACCGATCATGTCGACGTCTTACTCGTGCATGCCGACGACGATGACCTCGCGTTACAAGACGGCACCGATCTCGTGCAGACGCTGCAACGCCTCCGCGACGAAGGCAAGACACGCAGTATCGGCTTCTCAGGCAAGACCACAGAGGCCGCTGAAGCGGCTCTGGGGTGGGCGGATGTGTTGATGTGCGCCTACACGATGGAAGATCGCAGCCACGAAGCAGTGATCAAAGCGGCAGGGGCCGCTGGCGTCGGTGTTCTGCTGAAGAAGGTCCTCGGCAGCGGCCATCTTCCGGCAGCAGAGGCTTTGCAATTCGTCCTGAACAACGCTCCCATCGCGAGCAGCGTTGCGTCCGTTGTCATCGGCAGCCTCAACAGCACCCGAATGGAAGCGAATGTTGCGATTGCGCAGCGATGATGGCAATTTCCGCCGTCGTCAGGGAACAACAAGCACGACGTCGAGCACCAACCGGTTGGGGTCCCCACCAAGGGCTGCCCTATTGGCTTCGAAGATCTCGCTCCACCGCTGAGAATCCCCGTAGTAGTCAATGGCAATTGAACTGAGGGTGTCGCCCTCTCCGACGCGGTGGCGGCGACCGGGCAAACTTGGCGTGGCCACGCGGGCCACTGGTCTGGACGGGGTGATTGTGGGGATACGGAGCGTGCCACCAACCCGCAGGCTGCGCGGATCAATCTTGGGATTGGCATCCAAGAGTTGCTGCCACTTGTTGCCATTTCCGAGCGTGCGAGCAGCAATCGATGTCAACGTGTCGCCTGAGCGAATCGTTACGCGAGTTGGGCGGGCTGAGGGTGCTGGGGGCCGCACAGGCACTTTGGGCTGAAGCAGCCTGCCTGTTGTCGTTGATCTCTGAGGCATCGAATTGATCTTGGTCGGCAGCACTGAGGCGGGGACGTTCTTGCCCATCTCCACCACCGCCGCCTGATCAACCGCCTGGGCCAGAGGCTGGCTTACCTCAGCGACACGGCTCATGGTGAGTGGTTTCTCTGGTGACCGTATCGTCGGTGACGAGGTGGGCGTGTTGATCGTCATCTTGCCCACGATCGGATTCGGAGCCGTAGCGATTGCGGGAGGAGCCTTGGCAGTCTCAACGGATGCCGATGCAGGCACCGGACCTCCACCGTAGAACACAATCAACAGTACGACGGCCGCCACGGCTGCGAGCAAGATGAACTTACCACCAGTTGTCATAGAGCACCTCCATGAAGGCTCATCGACCGTCAGCGTAGCTCAACGTGAGAACACTCAACTCGCGACCGGTTCACCCGTCGGAAGTGGCAGGGTGTCGTCTCGCTCAGGCTCTGGCTCGGGTTCAGGCCGATCACTTCCACGGAAGACCAGCGGAGAGGCAATTGCTACTGACGAATAGGTTCCAATGATCACGCCGATCACCAAAGCAAAGGCGAAGCCGCGAATGCCGGTACCACCGAAGATATAGATGATCAAGACAGCAATGAGCGTTGTGACCGATGTCAGAATCGTTCGGCTGAAGGCCTGGTTGATCGAGCGGTTTACGCATTCCTTGCTCGGCACTGGGCGCTTGCCTCGGTTCTCACGAATACGATCCAAAACAACGATCGTGTCATTCAGCGAGTAACCAATCACGGTCAGCAGTGCTGCGACGATACCTGTATTAATCTGGAACTCTTCGATCAAAAGGCCACCCGAGGCCCAACTCGTGCCAGCGATGATGCCAGTGAGGGCGAGGAAGCCCACGACGATGATGACGTCATGGCACAGGGCGGCAATCGCTGCGATGGAATATCGCAGTGAGCCGAATCGCACCCAGATGTAGAACAGGATGCCAGCAAGTGAAAGTACGACTGCGCCGATTGCGTTGGCCGTTCGCGTCGCGGCCACGGCGGGAGCAAAACTGCTGACCTGCTCGAAGCTGCTTTGCCTCGCGAGCGCCTCAGACAGCAGGCCCCACTCTCGTTGGGCAAGCCGCTCGTCTACGAGGCTAGCCTCGTTGCGGAGATAGTTGATCTCAGGGTCGAGCACACTGACTGCCACTGTAGACCACAGACCATCGCCTGCGGCCTCAACGCCAGCAACATGCACGTCACGGCCAATTGTGTCACTGAAGCTAGGGTCCTGACGCAAGTGGTCGACACGCTGACGTACCTCGTCAAGCGTGATAGGTGGTTCAATCGATTCGGCAAGCACAACAACACCGCCACGGAAGTCCGAGACGTCTGCAATCGTCGCACTAAGTCCAAGCACTTCACCAACGGTGTCAGCGTTAATCTGTGATGTGCGCTGCGCCCAGTCGCCGCCATCAGCAAAGGCACGGGCCGGGGAGATATCAAGTTCGCTTCCAAACTCCGCAAGCAAAGCCGCTTCAACAACGTCTTGAATGCCTTCTTCGCTTGCCAGGCCTGCAGGCGAGGCAACCTTCACTTGGAAGGAGTTGCCCATCGTTCGACCTGTTTCACCCGTAATCGTCTTGTCGCCGACGGTCAGAATCTTGGCTTGTCGCATTTCGCGAAGGATGCGGGCTTCCAGCGTATCGCCTTCGCTCGCCCGCTCGCCAATGGCATGCACACGCTCGGTAACCGATCCAGCACCCTCTTGATGCAAGTGGATCTGACTTCCGTCGTCATGCGTTCCGGTCTGCATGGTGACTGCCACGCCGCCACGGAACTCGGTGTCAAACATGTTGGCACCGCGAACATAGAAGACTGAGATCGAACCGATGATGGCCAATCCACTGAATACCCAGAACACGCCTCGCAGGCCGACCCAGTCAAAATTTGGTCGCAAGAGACGGCCAATCGTCGGAATGACCGAGGGCAGCATGGGAAGATGACGTCCCTTAAACCAGTACAGGAACGCATCAAAGAAGAATCGGGTCACAAACAGCGTCGTGAAGAGTGTTGCGACGATGCCGATGCTCAGCGTCAAGGCAAAGCCCTTGACCTCGGTTGTCGGCTCCATCATCAGCAGAACCGCGCACACAATGAGGTTGGTGATATTGGCGTCGAAAATTGTCGGCGACACTTGTCGGTACGCCGTGCGAACGGCTTCGCGCAGATCGCGAGCCCCCCCTTCCAACTCCTCACGAATACGTTCGTAGATCAGTACGTTGGCGTCCACAGCCATACCCATCGTCAGCACAACGCCAGCAAGACCGGGCAACGTAAACGTGCCCTGCATCATGGCCATCACGCCAAAGATGATGATGCCATTCATGATCAGGGCTGCATCAGCAACCAAGCCCGCACCGAGGTACCAGATGAACATAAACACGCCAACGACCAGCACAGCCCACAAGAACGCATCGAGACCACGAGTCAAGTTGTCGGCGCCGATTGATGGGCCAAGCCAACTGACCGCAATTGGTTCTTGTGACAGTCTCGCCTCAAGCGTGCCAGAGGCAAGCACACGCGTGAGATAGCCAAGCTCCTCGGCCGAGAACGAGCCGCTGATCACGCCGTTGCCTGCGATCGTGTCGTTCAGATTTGGCGCTGAATAGACCTTGCCGTCAAGCACAATGGCCATCGGCTCACCAACATGCGGCTGGGTCATGCGGCTCATCAAACTGCCGCCCGATGGATCAAGCCGGAAACTGACGGCCGGTCGACCGAGTTGATCCACAGTCTTGCTCGTGCTGTCGATACTCCAAGAAGAATCGCCTCGGTGGGTCATCGCCTTACCTGGCTGCGTATAGAGCAGCACGTAGTACTGCCCATCTCGCTCGGCAGCGACAAGTCTGTTATTCGAGGCAAAATAAGCAACGGGGTCGGCCTCCAGAGCCTGCAACGCCTCCGGAGAGTCAACCCACTGGTCCAAGTCATGCACAGCGAACCACTTGGCCAAAATCGAGTCAGTGTTATCTGGACCAACTTCGGCTAATTGGGCGCGAAGTCGGTCGATATCTACGCCCTCGACCGCTCCAGGGCGAGCCCCGATGTGGAAGTCGAGCACGCCCGCACCACGCAGCAGCCGCTGCAAGTCCTTGGGGTCATCGAGACCCGTTCGACGCGACTGATACTCACGCCACGAAGCCATGATTTCATCAAGCCCATCACCGGCACCGGGGAACTCCAACGTCAACCGCTCAATCCCAGCCTCACGGGGGGACTGCTTCAACACAGCCCGACCTTCTGCATCAATAACAATGTCGCCATCGTCATTGCGTACAACTTCGTGCGTGTCTGGCAATTCCAGCACTCGCATAATTCGACTTCCGTCGAGGCTCATCGAAAGCAGTTCTTCTTGTAGTGATTCTGCTTCAAACTCAGCATCAGCAAGCGCCTGACGCGCTGCATTCACTGCAGCGAGCTCGCCCGTAGCTTCAACTTGTACACGCTCAGCTCGAAGTGCCTGTGCAGCACTGAATGCGGTCTGCAAATTGGCGACCAAGGAACCACGATCACCTTCCCCGCCAAACTTCGCAACAGCATTTCCACTCTTGAGCGACTGCTCAAGCGCGGACCGTTTGATTTCAGTCGATGCAACGAAGGCATTCAGGTGATCTCGATACGCTTCAGCGAGTGCCTTCACTTCAGCATTCGGCAGAGGCATCACGACTTCAATGCGGTCACTGCCAAGCGGCGTCATCGCAATATCAAGCACGCCCTGTGGATTCACTCGCTCGGAGAGAACGCTAATCGTCTGCTCTAGTAGGGCGGGACGATCAGCGCCTTCCGGCATGCGGACCGAATACACAAGGCTGACGCCACCACTCAGGTCACGACCAAGACGAATGCGGTCCTCTGGCGGATTGACCGCCCAAAGACAGCCGCCGATCACGACGATGATGACAAACAATTTCCAGAATGCGTTCTGCATGGGGGTTGTGTTCTCGTAAGGGGCTCGGTGGGCTCAGTCGTTGTCAGCGTTGCTGCCGCTACTGTTCGAGTCGGATGATTCAATCACTTGCTGCAGTGCAGCCCGCGACACAGTCACGCGACTACCAGAATTACGATCGACCTCAAGTAACGCAGTGTCAGGCTTGAGTTCAATCACGCGGCCAATCATGCCGCCAATGGTTTGTACGGTGTCGTTCTTAGAAATGGCGTGAATCAATGCTGCGCGGCGTTTCTTCTCTTTGCGTTGGCTGAGCATTGAGAAACCTACGACCGCCACCATCACAACGATCAAGATCATGAAGAAGTTGTCGCCAAATGGACCGGCCGGCGTTTGAGCAGCGCCTTCTTGGGGAGTCCCGTCTTCGCCCACAACGGTTGTATTGGAGACGCCTGGGCCTGAGGAGCCCGGTGGTGGGGCCGCGGCTGGATTAGTCGTCGCAGCTCCAGTTGTACCCAAGGAAGTCCAGAGAATGCTGTGTCCAAACATGGTCATGAGATCGAGCTCCGCTCGCCGGGGTCCCCCGGGCCTGAGGCGGCAACTGGTGGCTCCCCCGCAGGGGGCTCCAGTACCGGCCAGGCTCGGGCCAGCGAAGACCACGCATCATCCTCTATCGCCCCCCTAATGTCCACCATGAGCCGTTGGAAGTGTCTGATGTTGTGCATGCTCATCAGAATCGGGGCCAGCATTTCGCCCGCAATGAAGAGATGCCGCAAATACGCCCGGCTGAACCCCCCAGCACAAGCCACACAGTCGCAGCCTGGTTCAAGAGGTGCCAAATCTTTCTTGAATCGAGCATTACGAATCTGAATACGCCCCAAACGGGTGAAGACGCCACCATTTCGCCCATTACGAGTCGGCAGAACGCAATCAAACATGTCAACCCCTGACCGGACGCCAGTCAGAATGTCCCGTTCATACCCAACACCCATTAAGTATCTCGGCTTGTCTTCGGGGAGCATCGAGGATGTCATCTTGACGGTTCTGGCGATGGCTTCGCTGGACTCCCCCACCGCCACGCCACCAATGGCGTAGCCAGGAAGGTCGAGTCCGACGATCTGTTCGACCGAACGAATGCGGAGGGCCTCATTTGGCCCGCCCTGCACAATGCCAAAGAGGGCTTGCTCATCCGGCCTTCCGTGGGCTGCTACGCATCGCTCGAGCCACCGGCTGGTCCGGTCAACGGCTGCAACAAGTCGGGCATGATGATCTTGACCTACCTGCTTTTCATGCGCTGCGGCGAGTTCTGGACGTTGCTGGCGAAGTCTGTCGGATGAGGCTACCGATGGCGGGCAGTCGTCAAAGGCCATGATGATGTCTGCCCCGAGATTATTCTGCACTTCCATCGAACGCTCAGGCGTCAAGTGCAATTTGCGTCCGTCGACAAACGATCGAAACGTAATGCCGTCATCATCGAGTTTATTGGTATCAGCAAGCGACCATGCCTGAAACCCACCAGAATCGGTGAGGATGGGGCCATCCCAACGCATGAACTCGTGTACACCACCAAGATCGCGAACCAATTCGTCCCCGGGGCGTAGCATCAAGTGAAAGGCGTTATTCAGCAGAATCTGAGAGCCAGTGTCAGCCACTTGCTGCGGAAGCAAGCCCTTGACGCTCGCTCGCGTCCCAACCGGCATGAATGCCGGCGTGTCAAATGAACCGTGCGGAACCGTGACGCGGCCGACCCGCGCATCGCAGACAGTTGACTTGGCTGAAATTTCAAAGCGTAGCGGTCCGGTCACGTGCCACCGCCTTCAGAGCGTGACCCTTGTTGCAGAATCTTCTTTTCCCGCTTGGTCAAACTGCCAAGCCCTTCCCGCGAGATCTTGGCGAGGATGCGGTCGATCTCATCATCACGCGGAGCATGGTTCAGCCGCGGTCCAGCTTTGCGAAAGTGCCTTGAAGTAGGGTCGAAACGGCCAAGCCAGTCGAAGAAGCGGTGCAGTCTGTCTGGGTGACGAATGAACCCAAAGCCAGCAATCGCTCCGCCAAGATGTGCCGCCTCACCACCAGCATTAGCAGTGCCGATGATGATTGAACCAATAGAAATTGCAATAAGCACCCACGCGACCGTAGCCAGTCGCATCGGCAATACAAAGAACAACAAGACCATCACATTGGGAGCAAGGAATGCCCCGCCAACAAGTACACCAAACACACCAGCTGAGGCGCCAATGAGTGGAGTGCCGGCTGCGTTGAATAGTAGACCCGGCACTTCAACAAACCCGAGACTATCAACCCACACATAGCCCGCAAGATTGAGTAGCAAATACATCAGTCCGCCGGCAATTCCACAGAGCAAGTAGAAAGCGAGATACCGCTTTCCGCCAAGCACACCTTCAATGAGCGGACCGAAAAAGTACAACGCGATCATATTGAACATGAGGTGCAACATGTCAGCGTGCAAAAACTGGAAGCCAATCAACCGCCACAACTGGGCGCCGCCTACAACCTTTTTGGTCGAGAAGTGCAAGGCTCGCTGCAGAGGTGGCGCGGGATGACCTTCTGCAATGGCCACCGTGACACCATCTTGTTTCACAGGAAATCCGGAGATCATCTCCTTGTGTTGCGTGCCATTACGATCAACCACGATGACCCGTTCACCTACGACCTCTTCGCCAAGTGGCAAGTCCTCGCCGCGAAGTTGATGTGCGAAGAATGGTGTATCAGTCACTTCGGTCCAGGTTCCATTCGGCTGCTCAACCCAGTACCGGCCCGTCTCGATCGCCTCGCTGCCGCTGGCAAAGAAACCGTCAATCACAAATACTGCGATGCACAAGATGATCAGCCAACCATTGACCGTTCGGGCAAAGGGCTTCTCCCCACCAAGCCCGCGGCGTGGTGGCTTGTACGTTGGTGGGCCTTGAGCCCCGCCCATATACCGACGATCAGTGATCCCCATTAGGCGGTCTCCCGGCACGCGTGCCACAGATGCAAAGCGGCAAGTGTCTTGCCATCGATCAACTCACCAGACTCGGTCATGTGCCGAATCTCGTCAAGAGTGAATGCTCGGGCTTGGACTTCTTCCCCTGGTTCTGGCTTTGCATCACCTGCCACCAGCCCGGTTGCCTCAAATGCGTACATCAATTCATCAGCGAAACCGGGTGAGGTGTAATACCGCCCAAGCGGGCGGATCGCTGCAGCCACATATCCGGTCTCTTCCTTCAACTCTCGGCCTGCGGTGTCGAT
Organism: Phycisphaerales bacterium; assembly: GCA_029247205.1. Lineage (GTDB taxonomy): Bacteria > Planctomycetota > Phycisphaerae > Phycisphaerales > SM1A02 > UBA12567. The sequence continues at coordinate 48,765 of JAQWLT010000043.1, forward strand.
TGGCGGCTCTCCCGGCTCTCGCTTGCCCGCCGGCAATTCCCACAGTGGACCCCCTACTGCGATTCGCCAGTTCTGCACGAATACGAGGCGGCCATCCTCCAGAACAGGCACAATCGTGACAGCGCCAGGGTGACGCACGACCTCTCGAACCACTGGGGTGCCGTCCCCGGCCGTCCACGTACAACGCTCAACCGCAAAGATACGGCATTCAAGCAAGGATTCGCGTTCAATTGGCCGGGTCGTCACTGCGTGTGGATGATACGGTGCCGACGCATGCTGAGCCCCGCACCCCAATCTAAGACCGATGCATTCATTGCATTCAAGGATGTCCATAAGGCTTTTGACGGGCCTCCGGTCCTTGACGGGCTCAGTCTTGAGATCAAGCGAGGTGACACGACCGTCATTCTTGGCCCGAGCGGTGCCGGAAAGAGCGTCATGCTGAAGCTGATGATCGGGCTCCTGCAACCCGATCGAGGCGAGATCCATTTGGAAGGTAATCGGGTCGATGAGTGGCCTGAGCAGGACTGGGGCACCCTCCGCAGCCGCATTGGCTTTCTCTTTCAACACGGCGCTCTCTTTGACTCGATGAGCGTACTGGAGAATGTGGCCTTCCCGCTCCGCGAACACACCGAACTCGATGCGACAGAGCGTCGGAACCGGGTTCACGAAATGCTGGCGCTACTCGGCGTCGACGAACTCATTGATCGACTTCCAGCTGAACTCTCTGGGGGACAGCAAAAACGCGTCGCCTTGGCCCGTGCGGTCGTGCTTCGGCCAGAGTGCATGCTGTACGACGAACCGACAACAGGTCTCGATCCGATTCGCAGTGATGTTGTCGCCAAACTGATTCACATGCTTCGCCGCGAACTCCAACCAACGAGCGTCGTGGTCACGCACGATATCCCGCTGGCCTTCAAGGTGGCGGATCGCATCATGTTGCTCCGCGATGGACGCGTCCATCTCGCTGGGGCACCGAATGTCTTCAAAGAGAGCGATGACCCCATCGTCCGCAGTTTCCTTGACGGCAACGCAACTGCCGATGACTTGCAACCCATGCCTGGAGCAGCCTCATGAATGCTCAGAACCGAGATGCATTAATTGGCATCTGCGCGATCGCAGCGATTGTGTCGATGATTGTCCTGCTGCAACTCTTCGGCGAGATTGACACATCTAACCGCTGGCGACTCACTCTTCTTACACCTGCAACGAGCGGCATTGGAGACAGCAGCAGAGTGCTACTCGACGGTGTACACATCGGCGGCATTGAACGTGTCGAAACGGTTTCCACAGGCCCTTGGGGCGTTCGCATCGTGGCTGCCATCGACGAAAATGTGATGATCCCTCAAGGTGTAGAGACGTTGTCTGTGATGTCACTACTGACCGGCTCAGCAAACCTCTACCTCGAGTCACCGACAACTCGAACCGGTCTGGCCATGCCCATTGACGGAACAGCCGAATTGGTGGGTCCAATCGAGTCAACTGCAATCCGCGATATCACACTTGCAATCGACGAGCGTATCGGCCCCGCGTTAACTGCAATTGACGAACTCGGTCAAGCATGGGCGCCAGTTGGCGATGGCGTGGCGATACTGCTCGGCCAGGGTGAACAAACCACAGGGCCCGGCCTTGGTGCCGTCGTCCAGCGTGCCGATGAGGTACTCGCAGCGGCGCAGTCTTGGCTGGAAGACCCAGACCTTCGCCGCGAAGCGAGCGAATTCATGCACATGGCACTCGCAGGGGTCGATCGGGCGGTCACTGCACTTGAGTCTTTCGATGGCATGATCCAAACACTTGACACCGAGTCCTCGACGGTTGGCGCAGAACTCGCAAATGCTGGACGCGCATTCTCAGCGGCCTTGCATCAGGCGAGTGGCATCATGACTGTACTGTCCGATGGAAAAGGCACTGCAGGCCAGTTGCTCACGAATCCAGATCTGTACAACCGGCTCGGAGAGACAGCCAAGCAACTTGAGCGTCTGGCCGAGTCAATGCGACTAATGGTTGAGCAAATTCGCGAAGAGGGTGTCGGGCCGCTCATTTCGCCTTGACTCACCAAGGGCTAGAGCGGGGAACGCATCCCAATTTCAACGGTCCGACGGGGCGGCAAGTCGAGCATGTCCGGCAGCACTGTGGCATTGCGAAGCAGGTATGCGAAGATTGCCACTTGCCAACGAGCCATGCTGTGATGGTCTGAAGCAAGCACCACTTGATCACGCCGCACCCAATACGTCACACTAGGCGAGTCGATTGGCAGGCCTTGTTCCGCGGCTGCTTCGATTACTTGGGGAATACTCGGTCGCTGCAGATACCCAAAGCGTACAGTGGCTAACCACACACCATGTCCATGGTCTTTGAGTCGAAGACGGTGCTGAAATGGAACACGCGGTACGCCCAGTGCTTGCAGATGAACGATGACAATCGTCTCGGGCAGGGATGGCACATGCCGCTGCAACTTGCGGATCGTAATGGGCGTGAGCAATGCCTCCTTTGCAAAGAAGACACCAGTACCAGGACAACGCGGCACATCACCAAGACTCTCGAGGAATCGAACAAGCGGTAGGCCACCTTCAAGTCGGCTGCGGTGCAGGCGTCTCATCCCCGCACGCCAAATCCCGACAAGCGCCAAGACCAAGATTGCTACTCCAATCGGCATCCAGCCACCGTCGAGAATCTTCAACGCATTGGCTGCAAGGAAGAGCAGGTCAATTGTCAGCAGCACGCCTATCACCGGAACAAGCCGCCACCACGACCACTGCCACCGCGTGCGAGCGACGATGGAGAAGAGCACGGTTGTTACAACCATCACTCCTGTAACAGCAAGCCCGTAGGCCCCCGCGAGCCTGTCGGCCGTCCCAAAGAGCAACACAATGAGCACACAAGCGATCGCCATCAGAAGGTTGATCGAGGGCAGATAGATCTGCCCTTCAACATCGGACGTATGTACGACTCGTATCGGAGGAATCAGCCCATGCTGTGATAACTGCCGGGTCATTGAAAACACGCCGCTGATGATTGCCTGCGAGGCCACAATTGCCGCAATCGTTGCGACGACGACCATGGGCACAAGCCACTCTTGCGGAACGAGTGCAAAGAAGGGATTTTCTGCAGCAGCAGGCGTTGCCATGATGACAGCGCCTTGCCCCAAGTAAGCCAAGAGCAGGCTCGGGCACACGATGAGCCACCACGCAAGGCTGATGGCGCGGCGGCCGAAGTGGCCCATGTCGGCATACAAGGCTTCACCGCCAGTCAAACACAAGACGACGCCGCCCAACATCACAAATGCTGCCAGCGGAGCACTCGCGATGAGTTTGATTCCCCATAGCGGCGAGAATGCTTGCAACACTTCAGGAGATGCGATGACCGCCCGGGCGCCGAGAGCGCCAATCAAAATGAACCAGCACACCATCACCGGGCCGACCAACCAGCCGATCCGTCCGCTCCCAAACCGCTGTATTAAGAAGACGCCAACCACAATGAATGCAGATGCCACTACAACCCAGTGCGCCTGTTGCCCGACGTGCGTCAATGTCACGCCGCCCATTGCGCTAAGCACACTGATTGCTGGCGTGATAATGCCATCTCCGTATAAGAGCGCGGCACCGATCAACGCAACAAACACCAGCATGCGACGGTTTTTTCCCGTCGACTGATCATCTTGAGACCGTGCCAAGGCCAGCAAAGCAAAGAGGCCGCCCTCCCCACCGTTGTCGGCTTTCATCACAAGCGTGATGTACTTCAGCCCAATCACCACAAGCAGTGACCAGATCATGATGGAGAGCACGCCGAGCACTTGTTCGGGTGATCCCGCTTCGCCACCGGCTAGGCTCAGAGTTGCACGTAGTGCATAGAGCGGGCTCGTCCCAATATCACCAAACACCACACCGATAGCACCGAGCATCAATAGCGGTGTGCCTTTTCGTGTGTGCGACGAACCACCCATGTTCGCAGGCTACCACGGGTGGTCATCGCCAAAGGCGGCATCTCAATTTGTTTGGCCGAACGCTACTGAGCGACGACGATTTCGACCCGGCGACTCTTCTGAGCATCGCCCATAGGACGGTCCGGCCCGTAACTCATCACGGCAATATCGTCCGAGGAAATACCCTTGTCGGTCAAGAACTTGCGAACCGACCAGCCACGCTCGAAACCGAGGTGGTAGTTGCTCTTGTGCCCGCTCTTTCGGATGGGATCTGAGTCGGTATGACCAGCAATGATGATGGCATTCCCTGAATACTGCGAGCGGAGCACTTGGACAACGCGGTCAAGGGCGTTCCGAGCAGCAGGCTTGAGCGATGTCCGACCGGAGTCGAAGAGCACATCACCCTCGACCGAGACGGTCACGTCATTCGGACCATAGGTCGCCGTCACACCCGTAATGCCATCAAACCCGCCGGTCGCCGGGCTGGTGCTCAATTGCCACTCTTCCTTAGCGTTGCTGTACTTCTCTTCCCAGTCACGAAGTTCGGAATTGGCCGAACGCAGTTCGCCGTTGGCGCCGTCCAAAGCCTTGTCACGCTCGTCCAGTTGCGTACGAAGTTCGGTGTTCTCTTGTTGGAGAAGACTCAGTTGATCTTTTTCCTGCTGGCTCTCGCAGCCAGTCAAGCCAAAGGCGGCGGCCCCGAGGGCCAACATTGTGAGAGTGGTCATACGCATGTGTAGGTTTCCTTTCCGCAACAAACTGTCGTTCCTTCGGTTGATGACGCGGTCCCCGCGCCCAATGGCATTGGACCCGCTGAGAGCTGCCTTGTCCAATCGATCTCATTTCAGCCGACTTGTCCACCGGCTCAATGAGCCCCGCTTCTGGCATTTCGACCGCTGGCAAGACCCAGCGCCAACCATCATTCACAGCCGGTCGGCACATGAAGACAAGCACTGCTGCAAGGGCAAGGTGGGGACCATAGGGAAGTTCGCGGCGGAAGCCTCCACGCAGCCGCGAACCGACTGCGGCCACGGCCGTCCAGGCCAACCCAAGAAATGGGGCCATGAAGAAAATGATAATGGGGTCAAACCAGCCCAAAACCGCACCCACCGCCGCCATGAGGTGCACATCGCCAAGCCCCATGGCTTCGCGGCCAAAGCCCAGCGTCCCCAGAATCCGCACACCCCAAACTAAACCACCACCCACCAGCCACCCAAGCAGTGAGCCGCCTACTGCTTGAATCCAGCGTGGCGGAGCACCTTCAAACCCGGCCAAGGCCAGCCCACCCACGATCATGCCCAGCACAACCGGAAGCAGAAACAGCAGCTCGATGCCCATTTCTCGGCGAGCATGTGGGTAGTCGGCCAGCACCTCACCCTCGGGGACAAAGTCTTCATAGTCAGCGAAACTTGGCCGAAAGATGCCCGCAATCAGCAGGGCCATTGACACCGCCACCCCAATCACCCCCCCGAATGCCACGCCACTTGCTGCCCAGCCCGTGCATGGAATCGGCCAGGACGCTACGCCGAACCCGCCCGGCCGCGAAAGAATGGCCGCTAAGAGCCACAGCACGACAGCCGAGACCGCGACGAAGGTCGGGATCTGAATAGGAATCATGAACGTGCGCGCATCGATCACCGTCATCGAGAACAACCCAGCAAACAAGAACGCGATGGCAACCCAAGCGGGCCAGCCCAAACCGAATTGCTGACGTGACCACCACGGTCCGCCAACTTCCCACCACCAAGTGCTCTCAGGACCGACCATGAATAGAACGATGTATAAAACAACAAATACAAGGGCCATCGCCAACTCAACGATTGGATAGATCGGACTGATCTTTGCCTTGCAGTATCGACACCGTCCACGCAAAAGAATCCATCCGAGGATCGGTAAATTCTCTCGAAAGAAACGGAGACGACCGCCACAAATTGGGCAGCGGCTCGGCGGATGCGAGAGCGACATCTCACGCGGCAGCCGCCAATTCACAACATTGAGAAAGCTCCCTACACAGGCCCCAAATGCAAAAACAAAGACCAGCCACGGTCCGTGTTGAAGCAATTCACTGAGAGCACCAATAGTGGCGAGCACGGGTCAGTCGGCTTCCTCAGCGGCTGAATCAGACGCCGTCTCGAGTTCCTTGGACACGGTATCGAGCACTTCTCGGCATCGTGACACAAGCATTCGACCACGACGATGCGCAACCATCGCCTCTTCAAGCCCGATCTCGCCCGCGTCAATGCTCGCAATGATTCGCTCAAGTTCAGCGATCGCATCCTCAAAGCGAAGTTCAGCGGTGTCAGGGGTGGGGTCGGTCATCAAGGAAGAGGGTACGAGGGCACGGGCTTACTCGCCACCTGAGGAGGGATCAGTAACGATGGATTTGATCGAGCCACCAGCGAGCCTCGACTCGATTTCATCCCCTGCAGTGACCTCAGCCCTTGTGCGAATAATCCGTCCATCCAGCCCGAGTGTCATCGAAAAACCACGGGCCAGCACGGCATCAGGGCCAATCGCCTCGAGCACACCGCGTCGTTCTTCAAGAATTGCAACTGCAGCAGAGAGCCGACGGGTTGCCGAAGCCTCGAGTTGCAGTCTTCCGAATCGATCCGATGCGAGTTGGGCGTGGCGGCGAGTCACGTCCCCGAGTTGGGCTGCGAGACGCTCTACTCGAACTCGCCGCGAGGCAAGTACGGCGTGTGGCTCACGAACACGCAGTTCACTGTCAATTTGAAGCACTCGCTTGCGTGCTCGCTCAAGAGCGAGTTGCATCGTGGACTGCAGCGATGCGGCAAGTCCCGAGGTTGCCTGCTTGCATGCGCGTACTCGCCGCTGCATCCGATAGCCCAACGAGGAGCCGAGCAAGTCCAATCGCTGCCCTTCTTCCTCACGATCCGGAAGTAAAAGTTCAACCGCCGCTGTTGGCGTGGATGCCCGTTGATCGGCGACCAGTTCAGCAATGCTCGTGTCAACTTCATGCCCGATGGCCGCAACAATCGGTGTTTGAGCGTTATGGATGGCCGCGGCAACCACGCGGTTGTTGAAGGCCTGGAGATCTTCCGCCGAACCTCCACCGCGCGTCAGAATGATGGCATCGATGCCTCTGGCTGCAGAGGATGCATCTACGCGGGCGATACAAGCTGCGATACGCTCAGCCGCGCCATGTCCCTGCACTGGAATATCTTCGAGCACGAGGCGGCAGGCCGGCCATCTTCTTGCGGCCGTCGCACAAACATCGGTTAGCGCAGCCCCTGCCGCGCTGGTCAACACTGCGACTGCTCGAGGCGCACGTGGAAGCGGACGCTTCACCGACTGCTCAAACCATCCAAGCCCACGCAATTCCTCGCATAACTTACGGAATGCCGCCTGCAAGTTGCCTTCACCCGCCAGGAGAAAGGACCGCACCCGCAATTGCGTTCGGCCCTGTCGGTGCCAGTGCACAACGGTGCCGGTCAACTCAACGGCCTCTCCAGCAGCAAGTATGCCCGCGGCTCCTCGAACATCCGAGGCCCACATCACACAATTGACCACCCCATCGTCATCACGAAGCGTGAAGAACCAGTGCCCATTTCGGGCATTGAAGGTACCGACCTCGCCAGCCACCACCACCGGGTCAGGTAATCCGCCTGCAAGCGCCGCACCGATGCGATGGCCGAGTTCGCTCACGGTCATCGGCTTGATGGCCGGAGGCCTCCCCCCTGGGGTCCAATCGAATGGCAACTGACTCATGGGCATGTTCTATACCACGGATGGGCGATGAGAACATGCCACACCATTCTCCATGATCAGCGATACTGACCCCTGCCATGGACCCCACCACACTCACGCTGACAACCGCTGTTGACGATCTTCAGGGTGTACACCCAGAGACCGCAGCGGCTCTGCGCCGACTCGGCCTTCGGTGCGTCGCTGATCTATTGCTGCACGCTCCGTCTCGTTACCGACGAACACATTCATGGCAATCAATGTCGCAGATGGCCGAATTCGCTGATGCTCAGAGCGGAGATGATCTTGAGGTACGCGGCGAAATTGTGTCAGTCGAGCGTGGCTTTGGCCGGGGCGCCAAGGTCGAAGCTGTGCTCGAGGATGACTCGGGCGAAGTCGACCTTGTTTTCTTCAACCAACCATGGATACAGCGAAAGCTTCATCCAGGATTACGTATCAGCGTGGTGGGCCGACCTCGCCGATATCGCTCACGCATACAGATCGCCAACCCGAGTTGGCAACGAATCGACAACGACGCCTCACTGGTCGCACCAGCGTGTGAGGACGAACATGCCAAACTTACACCGGTGTACCCCGCTTCCGACGAACTGTCATCGGACAGCATTGCTGAAATCATTTTGGCCACTCTTCCTGACGCAACTGCCCTACTTGATGACCACTTAACCGACGAATACCGCGCCTCTCGCAACCTCCCCACGCTCGCTCGCGCGTACAGACTGCTCCACCGACCTGAACTCGAGGAGCATATTGACACTGCCAGACGTCGACTCGCCCTCGATGAACTCCTGATGTTGCAACTCGGTGTCATGATGAAACGCTTTCACCGTCGAACACACTTGCAGGCTGTATCGCTCCCACTTACCGAAGATGTACAGTCACGCATCTCCGCTCGCATTCCGTTTACACCAACCGACGCCCAGAGCCGCGTCATGAACGAAATCGCGGCGGACTTGGCGGAAGAGATTCCGATGAATCGACTCCTCCAAGGCGATGTTGGAAGTGGCAAGACAATGGTTGCCCTCGCGGCCATGTTGCAGGCTGTTGCCAATGGGCGACAAGCCGCCCTCGTTGCGCCCACCGAGTTACTCGCCGAACAACACGAGCGAACCTTGCGTGAAGTACTGCAGCATGCTCCCATGCGATTGGAACTACTGACTGGATCGATCACTGGATCGGCAAGGCGATCACTGGTGAAGGATATTGGTGCGGGCCGAGTCGACATCGTAGTGGGCACACACGCCATCCTGACCAACGACGTCGTCTTTCGCGACCTCGCAGTCGCAGTCGCCGATGAACAGCACCGCTTTGGCGTTCAGCAACGAGCCACTCTACGAAGCAAAGGCTCTGACCAGACGCACTGTCCACACCAACTAGTCATGACCGCCACTCCAATTCCTCGCACACTCTCCTTGACACTCTTTGGCGACCTAGACGTCTCGGTCATTGACGAAATGCCGCCCGGCCGATTGCCCGTAGAGACAGTCGCTGTTGATCGCGCAGGCGCTGCAGCAGCCTACGCCGACGTCGCCGCCCGAGCGGGCAGAGGCGAGCGGTCCTTTGTCGTGGTGCCTGTCATTGAAGAGTCGCCAACTGGGCTCACCGATCTCGAGTCACATCTCGATCGCCTTGCAACTGGGCCACTCCGGGACTGTCGGATCGCGGCCATGCACGGACGGCTTGATACGACTGAACGAGAACGCATCATGAATCTGTTTCGTGAGGGCTCGCTCGACGTACTGGTTGCCACAACAGTCATTGAAGTTGGCGTTGATGTTCCGCAAGCTACGCTCATCGTGATTGAAGACGCTGATCGATTTGGTCTCGCGCAATTGCACCAGCTGCGAGGCCGTGTTGGACGAGGAGATCGTGCGGGCAAGTGTGTTTTGGTCGCTGAACCGACCACTGACGAAGCCCACCGCCGCATCGAGGCGATGGTCGAGACTACCGACGGATTCCAGATTGCCGAGCGAGATCTTGAGATCCGCGGCCCTGGTGAATTGTTTGGCGCTAGGCAGTCAGGTGTACCACCATTTCGCATCGCAGTGATTCCGCGCGATCTTGAATTGCTTGCGCTTGCTCGTCGCGATGCAGAAGTATGGATCGAGGAAGATCCCCTCTTGACGCAGCCACCGCACACTCTGTTGCGGCGACGGCTGCTGAAAGCCCACGGACAATGGCTCGGACTGGGAGACGTCGGATGAGTGATCAACGCGACCTGTCGGCGGTATTTGAATTGCTCGCCGCCATGATGGAAATCAGCGGCGCCAACGCATTTCGGATCAACGCGACGCGAAAAGTTGCCCGCGTGCTCGAAGAGTATGAAGGTGACCTCCGCGCGGCGGCCTCAGTCAAGGGTGCGCTCGAAGCACTCGACGGAATCGGCAAGAGCAGCGCTGAAAGAATTCGAGAGTGGTACGAAACCGGGACCATTGCTGATCTGGAAACACTGCGTTCAGAGATTCCGTCAGGGCTTATCGGCCTATTGGAAGTCTCTGGACTCGGCCCCAAGACGGTTGGCCGGCTGTGGCGTGAGGCAGACATCGTCGACCGGGCGACGCTTCGAGAGGCCATCAACGACGGCCGGCTTGCCTCACTTCCGAGGATGGGCGCCAAGACGATTGCAAACATCTCTGACTCGCTTGACTTTGCAGAAAAAGCGGCTGAACGCACGTCGATCGGGCAAGCTCTGCCCCTTGCCGAGTCGATCATTGCATCACTGTCTGCAGTCCAAGGTGTTGGACAAATTGAATTCGCGGGCTCGCTTCGTCGCGGGCGAGAGACCATTGGCGACATCGACATTCTCGCAACAGCTGCGAATCCCCCATCACTCATCGCCGCGCTCACCGAACGCGACGACGTGACCAAGGTTCTGGCCTCAGGCGATACGAAGGCTTCTGTTCGCCTCGATATTGGCATTCAGATCGACCTACGGATTGTTCAACCAGCAGAGTTTGGGGCCGCACTGTTGTATTTCACCGGTTCGAAAGAGCACAATGTGCACCTGCGGCATGTGGCGCAGACGCGATCACTGCGATTGAATGAGTACGGCCTATTTCCAGACAATGGCGAAGAAGGAACGCCACAGTCACGCGGCGTCAAGCCAATCGCTGCCCACACCGAAGCAGACATCTACGCGGCCTTACAACTGCCGTGGCATCCGCCAGAACTGCGTGAAGAACGAGACGCCATCGACACCACACCACCCACACTCTTGGAAGTAGCAGATATCGGCTGCGATCTGCACTCGCACACACGGGCCAGTGATGGACACCTCACCATTCGCGAGATGGCAGAGGAGGCGATTCGCCGTGGCTTTCACACCCTTGCCATTACCGACCACTCCAAGTCGAGCGTGCAGGCCAATGGCCTCAGCGAGGACCGGCTTCGCAAACACATTGCTGCAATTCACGCGGTGGATGCAGAGATGCCGGATATTCGTCTGCTTGCAGGGTCGGAAGTAGATATTCATGCTGATGGCAGTTTGGACTATGACGACGAGTTGCTCGCCGAGTTGGACATCGTCGTGGCCTCGCCCCATGCCTCCCTGAAACAATCACCAGAGGATGCAACAGCCCGACTCATCGCAGCGGTCTCGCATCCGCATGTGCACATCTTGGGCCATCCCACTGGCCGCATGATTGGCCGGCGGCCTGGACTGGAGCCAGACATGCAAGCCCTCGCCGCCGCAGCAGCCGCGAACGAGACGGCCCTTGAGATCAATGCCAATCCAAGGCGGCTTGACTTGCGTGACCGCCATGTGCGTATCGCCCTTGAGGCTGGAGCGACGATCGCCATCAATACAGATGCACATGCCGCTGAACACTTTG
>JAQWLT010000005.1 GCA_029247205.1 Phycisphaerales bacterium
CTGTCCGCGATGAACCGTTTCAATGATGTGACGGCAGAGATTCAACCCAAGGCCGGTCCCCTTCGCCACTCGTTTATAATTCTCGACTCGGAAAAACTTTTCAAAGACATGCTCTGCATCTCGCGCGGCAATTCCCAGCCCAGTGTCTGAAACGGCCACGTGGACCGATCGAGTGAGCGTGTCGGCATCGATTGTCACTGTGACTCGACCACCGTCCGGCGTGTACTTTGTCGCATTGGAGAGCAGATTGATAATCACCTGCTGCAACATGTCCGCATCACCTTGCACCAAGGTGCCCACGGGCGAGACCTCAGTGTGAATATCCAGATTCTTCGCTCGAGCCTGGGGCTCGATCGTTTGAACGGCTCGGTCAACAAGGTCATGCATGTCGACTGGCTGGCGATCAACTTCAATAATGCCCGCCTCGATGCGACTGATGTTGAGCATGTTGTCAACCAGGCGAGAGAGCCGTTCGGTCTCGGATTGAATGATGCCGTAGAACTCTTGGCGTGTAGATTCATCCGCGGCCTCGCCATCGACAAGCATTTCAACATAAGCCTGCATCGACGACAACGGCGTCCGCAATTCATGGCTGGCCTTCGAAACGAATTCGCTCTTCATCTGCGAAACCTCTCGTTCGCGAGTCAAGTCGTGCAGCACTGTCACAACAGCCGTTGGGCGACCACTTCGATCAATCGCACAAGCTGACACGACTTCGCATGCACATGCATCGGCACCCTCACCCATCGTCAATTCACCCCGACGATGTTCCGTTCCATGCCCTGCCTCAAGCGTCGTGCTGATCAGCCGCCGAAGCATGCTGTCCTTCACAACCTCAGACACAGGTCGGCCGACCGCCTGCGTGGCATCAAAGCCAAGCAGCCGCGATGCAGCCTGATTAGTTGAAACTACTTCGAGCAGCGTATTGCAGACAATGACGGCTTCGTCCATCACCTCAAGAACTGCCTCTGATTGCATGCGCGATGACTCAGCGACGTGCGCGCGAATCTCAAGATCTCGCTCTCGGGTTCGCCAAGCCGCTTCAACCTGCTGATGCCGTACTTGATACTCGGCAAGTGTCTTGAGCACTGGCCGCATCCATCGAGGACCAATGCCCAGTCGCGATCCATAGTCGCCACTCAACTCTCGACGCAGTGAGTCGATGCCCCGGCTTATCACGACACCTGCCACACAGCCAAGTACGACAATGCCACAGAGCGACCCAGTCACAACCAACCAGAGGTCGGCTGGCAAGCCGAATAGCTCAGCAGCGTACATGACGGTCAGTCCAACACCCAGCATAAGAGCGCCAAGCGTCAAGCCACCCAGTATTGATCGAATCACGGTCTGCATACCGACCTCGCGTCGGTCAGGAGTGCGGTCCGTCAGGGACCGTAAGTGCCGAACACTCCTGACACGGCTGTTGAATCGGCCGTATCAGGGGACCACTTAACCGCAAGATCACGAGCTTTTTCACTTCCGGCCAAATCGCCTCGGCGCATTCGAACCCCTACGAGCACAGCCCATGCTTCAGGACGGTCCGGGAATATCGCGACAAGCTTCTCTAGATCGTCAGAGGCACCCTGCCAGTCCCCAACACTCCGCTTCCCAAGGGCCAAGAAGAGTGCAGACTCGTATTGTGATGTTGCCAAGCCCTGAAGTCGCATGCCAGAATCCGTCACAGACTTCCAATCAGCTACATCCCAACTCAGCATGCCATATTCGCGCCAGAGCTCGCCATTGGTCGGATTTTCCTGACAGAGTGCCCGCAGTCCAGATCGTGCCTCGACGCTGCGACCAGTCGCCATCAGGCAACGAACCCGAAGTCGCTCAAGCACTGGCGGCACCTCACCACTCTGCGTGCGCATGTCTGCAATCGAGGACAGACATTCGCTCCAATCTCCGGCCGCAAATTGCATCTGGCAGAGATCATGGGCAATTCCATCGTCATCAGGAGCGAGCAGACGAGCTGCCTCGCAATGCTCTGCTGCAGCCTGGTGATCACCCGACAACATCTCGACGTGCGACAACAAGTGACGCAGGCCTGCATGGTGCTCAAAGTGGTCCATCTTGGACTCAACCAGATCTCGTGCTTCGTCGACCTGGCCCGATCCGATCAATGTCTCTGCGCAAGCCAACACATACTGAGGTCGGTCAGATCGAAGTTCTACCGCGGTGCGGTAATACTCAGCAGCTTCCTCATCATCGGACCAACGCTCGTGCACAACTCCAAGGTAGTACGCGCACTCTGAACTCTCTGGGCTCAGTTCTAGCGCATATTCAAGTGTCCTCTTGGCGGCATCGAGCCGATGCTGCTCGAGCAAGATTCGTCCCATCAGAAGGTACCAAGCCGGCTCCTTTGGGAAGCGTTCAATTGCCTCGGCCATCAGGCTTCGTGCACGCTCAAGTTGTCCGGTCTCAAATGCTGACACCGCTTGCTCATGCACCAACCTAGCGTTGACCGCATCCATGCGCGAATACGCTTCTTCTCGCACTTGTTTGCCGCGACTACTCGGCCCATTACAAGCAGTGAGCGTTGCGCCACATATCAGGAGTGCCATCATGCAATTCAGTTTCATTGATGCCCCTCCCCGAACGTAGCTGCAGTTAAGCCAGACTCCAAGGTAGATCCTGTCATAGATTCTCCTGCAGAAACCGACTTGTGAGGTTCTTCTGCTGGAATCGGAGGGACAGGCGCTGGGCGATCGCCGTCTTGAAACTGCTCTACAGGCTCGGCTAAATCAAGCTGATCCGCTGGAACCATCTCCATCTCACGCATCAAGATGCGGTGGCCAATACTCCGCTCCCAGTGTGGCATACGCTCACCAGAAAGTTCCTCGCGAAAGCGGTGCATTTCAGGCTGACCAATGTTTTGACGGAGCGACGCATTCGCGTAGAACAACGCAAGATCCAACTCGCCATCCCGGTAAGCCTGCAGAGCATCGTGATTGTAGTTCGCCGTAATTTGATCGCGACTCCAAGGCAGCAAGCCGCTTCGAACGCCAACCCGAACAGTGTCCATGATCTCAAGACTATCTTGGCCCATCTCATACAATTGCTCGTCGCGAATAATGCGTGGCGTCAACAAGAAGATGATCTCAACACGATCAATGTCGTCATCTTGACCACGGAACATATTGCCCGCTATTGGAATATCGCCGAGCAAAGGGACCTGCTTGCGAATAACGGTGCTCTTCTCTTGAAAGAAACCGCCAAGTACGATCGTCTCACCATCACGAACCCGTACATTCGTGATGATGTTATTAGTCGTTTTGTCCTGCACAGTGACAGGCTGTCCATCGAAGCCTTGCACATCTCGCGAAATGGCATCTGAGAGACTTGGATTCAATTCCATACGAATCATGCCGTTGGGTGCAATGAATGGGCGAAAAACTAACTCGATGCCAGTTGGAAGGAAATCCTGAGCCTGCGTCGTCGACGTATCTGTCACCGTACTAGTGAGATAGCCCACGTCGCGGCCAACATGAATTCTTGCTCGCTGGCGATTCAAGCACATGACCTTCGGTCGAGCGAGCACCGTCGTGTCCGTCACATCATCTAATGCTCGAATGAAGACAGAGAAGCCATCCTTGATAATTCCGAGTTTGAAGGTGCCCTCACCAGTAGCTCCGTTATTGCCCTGCCCAGCAACTACGTTGGTGGAGGACGTCTCACCGCCCAGCAGATTGTTCACGATGCCAACTGGGCTCACGGGCGTCAGAGGTCCGAGTGGACCCGCAAAGTCAGTAAAGTTCATGCTGGTGACGAAGGAAAAATCAACCCCAAAGCCGTTGCGCTCCCTGACCGACGCAAGCAGAATCGCTGCCTCAACCTGCACCTGAGTCGGCGGCAAGTCGAGGTCCTTGAGAATCTCAGCAATGGCATCAAGTTCAGGCTCGTAGTCATTCACCACGAGCCGAGCCGAGAACGCCCAGCCATCCAATCCACCCAATGCCACCGAGGCTAAGTAGCCCTCCTCGACATCGCCGAGCGCAACTGCGGTGCCGCCCTCACTCAAGAGTGGTATCGTAATTTCCGCTGCATCCTTGGCCGAGAGGTAATACAACTCGAATACACGCGTGTCGCGCTTACGACGAGCTTCAAGAACCTGCTCAACATGTTCGCGAGGGTGCACATAGATGAAGTTGCCCTCTTCAATCGAACCGCAATCAGCAACCTCCAACACCGCCTTCAGGGCCTCATCAAACGTAACGTCATAGAGATTGACGCTCACAGTCGCCGTCACATCTCGCCCAGCAAGAATATTGCGATGCGAGACCTCTGAGAGCATTTCAAGAATCTGAGTCAGATCGATGTCCCTGGCATTAAGGTTGAAGGTGCCATAGTCGGTTGCGGCCACGTCGGGCTCACCCTCCTGCACTTCAATGGGCTCGGGCTCATTGGGAGGCGATACTTGCGGCGCAGTCTGGTCAACATCTACCGTTTCAGTGACAAGATCGGATGAGTTATCGGATGCATCAACGCCCACCGCTTGGGCGAACACAGTGCCACATAAAAACAACACAGCTAGTATCTGCTTGCGCATCGATGTTGGATATCGGTCCATTGATTGGCACACCTTCGACCAGTTGCTTATCGGTCTTTACGTGGTCATCCTCAGTCCATTCGGAGCACATACCGGGCGTCGGTCCGGCCCAGTACAACGCTTCTCGGCCGAATCTCAAGGACTTCAAAGAGCATTCCCTCGGAACCCAATACGCTATCGCCACGGCGACGAGTTATACCGTCAATAACGGCAATGCCAGGCGGCATCGAAGCATCCAGACGCATCGCTGACACCGAAGCCTTGGGATCGCCCTGCCGTGTAGCCGGCTCATTACTTGGAGCCTGTGCTTCTGGAATTGCTACTGGGAACACGAATGGATCGATTTCAAACGGATCTCGCTGCGGCTGGTCCGGCAGCACGACCGTGACGATCTCCATACGAGCGTCATGCGCATCGCTCTCACTATCCTGAGCAATGAGAAGCTCCGTCTCAGCAAGTGCGGTTCGTGGAATTCGCTTGATCACAATCAGTCGAGTCCAGAACAGCAGGGCGACCGCCATCAACAGGCAAAGAATGCCAAAGCGCCGCCGATCTGCTGTCAACCGAACTCCAAATCGTCGAAGTTGCAATACAAAGCGAGTCATGGTGATATTTCTCCACCCTCGGGAGGCGCGTATACAACGTCAAGGGATAGTGTCGCGCGTAACGCCTGTGGGCCGATCTGTGCTGGATGCTCACTGTCATCCATGGCGATCTCCAACCCAGAAACACGAAGCAGTCGGGAAAGGCCCTCCGCTCGATCAAGTACCGACCACACATTGGTGAAATCGGCTTCCATTTCAATCTGCACGGGAAGCACTTCAAACCGGCCAGCCTCTTTGGTCGGTCGATCCATTACCGTAAATGTTTGGTTCCTGACAACGTGTCCATCGACTTCCAATGTCAAGGCCTGCATCAACTCAGCCACATTGGCCGACTGTGGAATGAGTCGACACTCACGATCGCGACGTGCCCGTGCTTCGGACAAGCGGGTTGTCTGCGACACAAGTGATAACTCAGCCTTCGCCAACTCGCCCACCTTACGTTCCAATTCGACGATTCGTTCAACACGTTCATCTGCCGATTGCCAGTCAGGCCATGTCAATTGCCATGTCAAGACTGCGGCACCAAGGATGGTGCACGCAATGGCGATTCGTTCTACCTGTGTACTATTCATTGCTCGCCCTCCTGGGCCTTCGCCATGGACGTATCAAGTAACACGTCCGCCGGACGCCTGACGACAAACTGTCGATCAAGATCAACCACGAAAAGAATGCTGAATCCGCGAGCCGAACGACCACGAATAGTTCGGGATCGACTTGCTTCAAGACGAACATCTTCAAATGGCGCCTGTCCCGTTAGCCGTCTGGCCAAGATGGCGACATCTTCATCGGCTGATGCAAACCCATTGATTTCGCCAAGTAGTCGTCGTGGCGAGCCACCATCGATACCCAAACGACGACCGCTGTCGTACTCTAAAGACAGTGACTCTAAAGTTCCGCCGCTTGGCAATGCTCCAATGATTCCAGCAACCAGCGATGTAATTGGCATGGGCATGGCAACCGAGTGATAGTCACTCATGCCCGCTTCAATTGCATTTGCAGCATCACCACAGGCAATTGCCTGAGACTCAAGTTCAAGCGACTGACTGGCCATTGCTTCAAGGCGTACCAAAGCATCACCTGCTCTATCTACTCGAACACGGGCCCACGTTGCCGCACTTCCGGCGATCGCTGCAATCACAAAACATAATCCAATTGTGCGGCGGAGACGCTGCCCTGCTTCAGCGCGGTCGCGAACTTCAACCGGCATAAGATCGATGGCGCGAGTCGTCATCAGGCTGCCCGCCTTCCGCTACTGCGGCGTGCTTCGATGCCACGCAGGCTCAGGCCAGCCGCAGCTGCCCAGCCACCAACTGGACCAACCATCGCCGGCATCACCTGAGCAAGCCCATCGGCAAGTTCCCCGAGACAATTTGAGTCGTCATCGAGCGTACTTGGCAAGCGGCTTGCCGTCTGAACAAGATCGAGTAGACCTGGCTCAGTAGCATCGGCGCCACTCAGAACAAGATTTTCAAGTCGTCCGCCACGAACCGACACGCTGTAGTGCCGAAGGCATAGCATCGCCTCGCGAGCAAGCTCGGCCAGCACAGGTTTGACGGCATCTGCAACAGCACCATCTGTGGCGGGGTCCAGCGGTATGCCGCCTTCAAAGCGGGCGCGGCGAAGTTCGCCAGCCCCCACTGTGTCTAAATCAAGTCGCTCTGCGACCCTCGCATCAAGATGTCTCCCACCGATCGAAACAGGCTTGCAGAATGCAATTTTGCGTCCACGTAGCACCATCAACATCGACCCACTCGGTCCAACATCAAGAACGGCACGGGAGGAACTCGCGTCCGCATCACGGCGAAATCGACGACTAAAGAGCCGTGCAACACCACCAAAACCTGTGTCAACCGCTACAGGGCGCAGCCCGGCACTCAATACGGCTTCAAGCCGCAGATCGAGACATGCACGATTCACGGCAATAATTAGAATCTCGCGACGATCATCCGACGTTGATTCAGTTTCGATCCAATCGCACTGCATAGCGTTACGATCGAACCCAAATCGTTCAGATGCTTCCCATGCAACCGCCTCATCAAGTTCACGATCGGGCATGTCGGGCATGCGAACAATTTGCGACCACACTTCGCTGCGAGGAATACTCACCACACAGGGCCGCCCGGTAAATCCACCAGTAATGAACGCGGCCCTCAGAGATTCGCCGAGCGAACGAGATGCCGCATCGCCTTCAGTCATTGGCACGATGGCACCACCGATCACACGCAGGCCTTCGCGGTGCTCACGTACCTGAACCATTCGAATGTCTCGCTCTTCAAAAGCGATTCCGACGTGGCCGGTGGTAGCGCGGAGGCGATTAACGATGAAATTCACGAGAATGTAGCTCCAGTCACTCGGCTCGAGACACGGCCACGCGGCCGGTCACCGGTGCAATATCCACTTGCCAACTATCGGTTCCATCCGAGAGCGTGACAGATGCAGCCCCAGCACCCAGTCCTGGTGCTGACACAGTGCCACCAAGCCGGTCAAAGGTCAGGTCACGGCCACCCTCGGCAGTCGTAATGTCAGACACGGTGACAGACACATAGCGATCATCATTTGGAAAGTCGACAATAAAGTCTCCGCCACCTCGACGGGTTCGCCACGGATCCTCGGCAAAGACGGCCGTTGCAGCATCGAAGGAGTTCGCAAACGTGCTGTCAGTGATATCAAGCAGGCACCAGCCCCGACCATCGGCATAGAAGTGCAGTCGGCGATATTCCTGGCTCGCCACAGCATCACACTGGGCCCAAGAGATGTCGGCCACCAACTGCCTCGCTGCACCCTGCAACTCAGTATCGCCCTGATTGCCCAGATGCGGCACAAGCAGGATGGCGGTGATACCGAGAATGACCAACACCACCGACGCTTCGATGAGCGTGTAGCCAAATCGCATTGAGTTGAGCACAGTATGTGTCACGGGGTTGGAATACCTTTGACGGTGATGGCCCCAGCCTTGATATCGGCTCGTAGGCCGGAGACCTCGCCGTTGAGCGACTTGAGAAGCTTGATTACTTCCTTTCGCTGCTCATAGGCGAGGGTTGAAGCTGATCCAGCACCGCGGGTCGGTGCCCGACCTACCTGCGCTTGCGCGGCGGTGTCGAGCAAAGGCGGAGCGGCCACAAATCGGGTCGCCAGGTCTGCCGTCAGCAGAACCACGGTCGCCGTAAGCATCAGTGAAAGGTAGGTGTCTCGTTTCATAGGTCTCATTGTTGGAGCCTCCGTGCTGTCCTACTGGGCCATCGGTCGGGACGGAGGGGTGTCTGGAGCGGAACCTCCAGACCAAGAGAAGATCATGCTGGAATCACCATTGTTTCGGTGAGAGGGGCGAAAAAAGAAGATCCGGGCATCGGTCCCCTCCGACCGATGCCCGGTGTCTCACAGTTCGAATTCAGGTGACAACACGGTTGGCCACGTTGCTGAACAAATCACCAGGCCTCGACAGCCGTTGTGTCTGCAGCGTCTACAGCTCCGCTACCGTCAATGTCATAGGCATGGCCAGCAGCCAGTGTCAGCGTGAGATCGCCAGTAGCGGCGGAATACACCTCAACAAAGTTGGTTGGCCAGTTTGGTGCGGATCGGAGGTAATCGGCAGTAGTCAGAACACTCCAATCGACGCCACCACCACTGGCTGCGGGATAATTCCCGAGCTGAGCGCGATACAGCTCGACCTGGCTTCGCATGGTCTGAAGCTGGGTGCGGGCACTACTAATGCTGGCATCGTCTGCAGCATTGGTGAACTGCGGAATGATGATGGCGGCCAGAATGCCGAGAATCACAACAACAATCAGAATCTCGATGAGGGTGAAGCCACGAGCAGCGGCACGACGAATGTTACGGGTCATCTTGTAGAGAACTCCCTACCGGGGTTTATCCAATCGACCCACGCGGTCGCCGGGATATACCGGGCTGTTACTTTCTAGTCCGCAATCACAATCGGCCCGACCCCCTACTCCCTTCACGCAGGTGCTCGACTTCGGCAAAACTCCTCGGTGCAGCCAAGTGTGTGACCCCCCCAGCCCGCAGAGACCTACTTGCCAGCGCAATTATGACCCCTCCACTGGTAGAATTGCGCTCCACGCTAACCGGAGTAGGAGGAGCCAGAATGGTCCACATCAAGGCATTTGAAGCAATTCGACCACCCGCCAACATGGCGCCGCAAGTCTCGTCGCCTCCATACGACGTCATTTCAACCGATGAAGCTCGCTCCCTTGTGGAAGGCAATCCCCGCTCCTTCTTGCATGTCATTCGACCAGAAATCAATCTGCCCGAGAATACCGACCCCCATGACGATGCTGTCTATCAAGCTGGAAAGACGGCCCTTGATCGCTTGATGGCCGAGAATGTATTGATTCGGGATGATGAACCAGCCATTCATCTCTACCGCCAGGTTCGTCAAGGCCGAAGCCAAACTGGAATCGTGTGCTGTTGTCATGTGGACGACTATCGAAACGATGTCATCCGCAAGCACGAAAAGACACGTCCGGATAAGGAAGACGATCGCACTCGCCACTTATTGACCCTCGATGCGCAACCAGGGCCCGTATTCTTGGCGTTCCATGAGGACGAAGCCATTGCTGCCCAAGTTGCCGAGGACATGTCCCACCGCCCGTCGTGCCACTTCATTACGCCCGATGGCGTAACGCACACAACATGGCGAGTTGATGACGCAGACGTCTACATCCAGTTGCTTGGCAAAGTGCCGCACATCTATGTCGCCGACGGCCACCATCGAACTGCTAGCGCAGCAAGAGCAGCCGAAGCCCGAGCGGCTCAAAACCCAGAAAACACTGGCGAAGAAGAGTACAACTGGTTTCTCTCGGTGCTCTTCCCGGCAAACACATTGACGATTCTGCCATACAACCGCGTTGTCCATGACCTCAATGGGCTCACCGAAGAGGCATTCCTTGAAGCGCTGCGCACTGTTGGCACACTCACGCCGTCTACCACTCCTGAACCGACGCAGCCTCGCACTTTCGGTGTTCATGTCGGCGGTCACTGGTGGTCACTCACCATGGATGATCGAAAGGCCGACAGTTCTGATGTCATTGCTTCACTTGATGTCGCACTGCTTCAAGACCGTGTACTCAGCCCAATTCTTGGTATTGGCGATCCTCGCACCGATACTCGCATTGGATTTGTTGGAGGCAGCCGTGGAACACTCGAACTAGAACGACGAGTGTCAGATGGTGGCGTTGCATTCGCGCTGTACGCAACTCAGATCGAACAATTGCTTGATGTATCTGATGCGGGGCAGTGCATGCCTCCCAAGTCAACTTGGTTTGAACCAAAACTTCGTAGTGGTCTCTTTGTCCACGCGCTTGACTCGGCTGCTTTGCATTCAGAAGAAAACCACGACATTCAGGAGGCCCGGCCATGAGCCAACTCACTACAGACCCTTCATTGGAAACACACGCTCCGTCCAACGGCACCATCATTCTCATTGCAGATTCATTCAGCTCTACTGGGGCCGACACACTGCGATCGCTGGGATGCGACGTGCATATTGATCCTACGCTCTCTGGAGACTCGCTCGTTGACGCAGTCCGCACGCACCAGCCTCACTCGATTGTTGTACGAAGTACCAAGGTTCCTGAGGCAGTGTTTGAGGCTGCTTCGCAGTTATCTCTCGTCATCCGCGCAGGCGCCGGATATGACACGATCGATGTTGCCGCTGCCTCCGCACGCGGGATACCTGTTGCAAATTGCCCCGGCATGAATGCCATCGCTGTCGCTGAACTCACATGGGGGCTCATCCTCTCGTGTGATCGCCGAATTCCGGATCAGTGCGCCGACCTTCAAAATGGCACATGGTCCAAGAAGGAATACTCCAAGGCTGCAGGCCTCTATGGGCGAACACTTGGCGTGGTCGGTCTCGGCAGAATTGGGATTGAAGTTGCCAATCGAGGCAAGGCCTTTGGCATGAAAGTGGTCGCATGGAGCCGGAGCTTGAACCAAGACCAAGCCGACGAACTTGGCATCGGCTACTGCGAGGACGTACTAAACCTCGCCCGCATGTCAGATGTCATCTCGTTGCATGTTGCAGCCACACCGGAGACCAAACATCTCGTCAATGGTTCATTTTGTAGCGCACTGAAGCCTGGCGCGATAGTTGTAAACACAACACGGGGCGCTGTGATCGATGAGTCTTCGCTCGCAGCAGCGATTGAAGAGAAACAAATTCGCGTTGGACTGGACGTATATGACGCAGAGCCAGGATCGGGCGACAACTCCTTCGCCAATACGATTGTTCAGCACGATGGGGTCTACGGAACACACCATGTCGGGGCCTCGACTACGCAAGCTCAGGAAGCCATCGCGAGCGAAGCCGTTCGCGTGTTAACCACGTGGATAGACTCGGGCGAAGTACCGAACTGCGTCAATATTGCTTCCACAACACCTGCAAGCACCACGCTGACGGTCCGGCATCTCAATAAACCAGGCGTACTCTCGCATGTCTTTGATGTGCTTGGTCGCCGTGGACGGAATATTGAAGAGATGGAAAATGTAATCTATGAAGGCGGACTTGCCGCAGTGGCTCGCATTCAAGTGGCGGGTGTAATCAACGCCGAAGGCCTCTCGTACATTCAAGACCATGAACATGTGCTCGGCGCAACCGCAGCACCCATCCGCCCTCGCTAATACGGATATACACCATGAACGCCACCGTGACCTCAACTCGTACAACGCTTAACTTCTCTGCCGGACCTAGCGTCCTGCCCGAGTGCGTACTAGAACAAGCAGCACGCGACATCATCGAACTCGATGGGACTGGGATCAGCGTCTTAGAACACAGTCATCGAGGCCCCGCGATTGACCGTGTGTTTGACGAAGCAATTGCAGACTGCCGGGCCCTTGCAAGTATCCCTGACGACTTTGACATCTTGTTCTTGCAGGGCGGCGCCTCGATGCAGTTCGGAATGATCCCCATGAACTTCTTGCCTACGGGCAGCCACGCCGACTATGTCGATACCGGATCTTGGACGTCAAAGGCTATTAAAGATGCCTCTACTATTGGCGATGTACGCGTTGCGTGGAGCGGCAAGGATGACGGGTACCGCGACACTCCCACATCTGCAGACATCGCCTGGACACCAGACGCGGCCTACAGCTACTACTGCACCAACAACACCATCTATGGCACGCAGTGTTCGGCCCCCACCACCTGCAAGACTCCGCTCATCGCCGACATGAGCAGCGATATCTTCAGCCGCCCCATCGACTGGTCCAAGCATGCCATGGTCTTTGCTGGAGCGCAGAAGAATATGGGACCCGCTGGTGTGACCTTGGCTGTTATCCGTAAAGACTTCATGAGTACCGCACGTACTGAAATGCCCGCCATGTTTCGATACGGCATTCATGCTGACAAAGGTTCGCGGTACAACACACCGCCGGTCTTTGCGGTCTACTGTGCGGGCCTCGTGTTCAAGTGGATCCAATCGCTCGGCGGGCTCGACCAAGTTGCCGAGATGAACAACCGCAAAGCTGCCATCATCTATGACGCCATCGATGGCTCAGACAGCTTCTATACCGGTCACGCCGACATTGCCTGCCGCAGCTTGATGAATATCCCTTTCACCACGCCGTCGCCAGAGCTTGATGCTGCGTTCATCGCTACCGCCAAGTCGGCGGGGATGAGTTCACTCAAAGGGCATCGCAGCGTTGGAGGTATCCGGGCATCGGTGTACAACGCATTTCCTGAAGAAGGATGTTTGAAGTTGGCCGACTTAATGAGCACCTTTGCAGCGAGCCATAGATCCTGATCACGCAAGTGTCTCGGCCACGGCCATCAGGCGAGGAACATAGCCCTTGCCAAACAGACGCACATGA
The DNA here is from genome assembly GCA_029247205.1 of Phycisphaerales bacterium. GTDB lineage: Bacteria > Planctomycetota > Phycisphaerae > Phycisphaerales > SM1A02 > UBA12567. The sequence continues at coordinate 12,979 of JAQWLT010000005.1, forward strand.
TTCAGCAAGTGCAGCATTTGAACCGCCGCAATGCGTTCGCGTTCCTGCACAAGCTCGCCCATCATCTCTCGCCATACTTGAAAGAACGCATTGGGAACCCCACCAAATAGCGTTGTCATTGCTACATCCGCAACCGCATCCCCAATCGAAACAGCAGGATCAAGCAAGGCCACACAACCATCCCTTGTTGGATGTAAATTTCCAGCCCACAGATCGCCGTGAAGCAGGGAGGGATGAGGATTCGATGGCATGTGTTGTTCGAGGCTGCCGATGATTCTGTCGAGGTGTCGTCCCACCGACGCATCAATCGTCTTCGAGTCCACTACATCTCGCAAGAGTGGACGCAGCCGCTGCTCTGCAAGATAGCGGCACCAGTCGTCATCCCATCCCGCGGCAAGGCAAGTACTACCAAGCCACACCTCCTCCGCCGAGCCGAATCTCTCGCCCACATCAGCCATATGCATGGCGGCCAGTTGTTGGCCCGCGAGCCCCCAGTTCGCACTCCCGCCACGCTGGAGATACTCCAACACCAAGACCGTTGTCTCCTCGTCAGTCACTAAACCGAATACCGACGGAACGGTGACGCTTACCATTTCTGTAAGTGCCCCGAGGCCCCGACACTCAGATTCAAGCATGCGGCGACCAGTATCACCGCACGCGATCTTGCACACCACAGAGTCCCCAGACTTCAGTGTGACATATTGCACATCATGAATACAGCCACCGGTCAATGGTGATGCACTGGCCTGAGATGGGAGACCGAGCGAACGCAGCGCACGATCGATTGCGTTCACGCCTCGAGCTCGTGCCGATCGATCAAGTCTTGCAGGAGATTGCGGCAGGCCACATCAAGCAGCTCGACTACATGAGCAAAGCCGCTGGCCCCACCGTAGTAGGGGTCGGGGACATCCTCGAGCCCGGATGGCTGGTGATGCGACAGCATGAGCGACACAGCGGCAGATCCTTCGCCAAGTTGAAGAACACCCTGCAGGTTGTCGCCATCCATACACAGCACATGATGAAAGCGATTGAGATCTTCGTGCACAATCTGTCTCGCCTGACCAACAAGTTCAATACCTCGTTCCATGGCCGCCTCATGCATACGACCATCGGGTGGATCGCCGGCATGCCAGCCACCGGTGCCAGCTGAGTCAATATCGAAGGCGTCGAGCAGACCGGCCTCAGTTGCATGATGCCGGAACAGCGACTCGGCCGTTGGGCTACGGCAAATATTGCCCATGCACACAAAGAGAACTCCGATCGGAGGACTCAAGATAATTTCCTTTGCCGCTTCCGAAGTCCTATGAAGACGCCTGCAAATGCTACGACCCCAAAGATTGCGATGAAGACGAGATACGTCACCAACACCCTGATCTCACCAGCCACCGACATTGCCACCACAGCTACGCCGATCATCGCAAGCACCATCTCGATTGCCCACATGCCGAGCACCGCTTGTTTGACGGTGCCAAGTTGACGCAACAGAATGTGATGAAGGTGATTCGCATCTGCTGTAGACGCACTCAAGCCTTGCACCTTCCGACGCGTAATAGCCAACACAGTGTCAACAATTGGAAGCCCAAACACAATGAGACCAGCCACAACAAAGTGTGTCTGACCAAGTTCGCCGAGTGTCAGAATGATCGTTACGCAGAAGTAGCCGGCCAGCAGACTTCCAGTATCCCCAAGAAAAATCATGGCCGGGTTGAAATTGAAGGCCAAAAATCCAACCATGGCCCCGATGAGCGCCATGCATAAAGCAATCCTTGCACCTGCGAGCGTCAAACCCTCAGACTCTACAACAGCTACCGGCAACGTCGACTCTAACTTCGCAAGATCTGAACCTGTCAAGTGCAAGGCCAGGAGTAGTGAAATGACGAGTAAGCCGCCGCCAATGATGGCCGTTGTTCCGCTCAGCAAACCGTCGAGGCCGTCGATGAGATTGGTAGCGTTGCATCCACCAAGAACCAAGACAGCAACAATTCCCACACCGATCCACTCTGTGACATTGATGGTCGTACCACCAAAGATAGGTATTTCGAACACAATCTCGCCAGTACCCACAAAATAAGCAAGGAAGGCTGAAGCCGTTTGGGTACCAATCCCAAAGAGCGAGAGGCCCGCGGCCGCGATGAGTTGGCCCATGATCTTGAGTCGCGGATCCCAACCCCATACATCATCTCCGAATCCCGTCGCCACAATCGCAAACATTCCAATCACAATGGAGATGGGAATAGGACGAAATGGAAGTGGGACATCAAGTGTATAGCTCGTTGCGATGCCAGCGAGCAAGCCAATGAAGACAGCCAACCCGCCGAGATACGCAATTGGCTTGCGATGAAGCTTACGAGCCTCATCCGGCCGATCGACTACACCAGTCTTGATCGCTACAACTCTAATGATTGGCGTACTGATCAGCGTCACAGCCCACGCAACCACCAACACTGGCAAGTAGGTTGACAACAAACCAGAAACCGACAGGTCGCCCACTGTGGTCGCAAAGTTGCTCATGGGCCACTCTTATCAGCACGCATCGCGGCGGCAGTATCAAGAATGGTCTGGTCAAGATCAAATGTGGCATGGAATTCACAAAGTGAGCGAAGACGACGAAGATCCGGCACCCGTGCTTGCAGGTCTTCAATATCGCGCCCATAGTCATCTTCCATCGTGACCAACTTGATGTCTGATGAACTGTTGAGCACCTCGATCACGCGAGTAGCAAGATCACTGATGGACACAGATTCATCATGCCCAACATTAACAACCCGACCATGAGCACTCGTATTTCCAAGCAGGCGAGGCAATACTGGTGCTACATCGCGCACATCGACAAAGCACCGCTCTTGCGTTCCGTCGCCATGCACATGCAGAGGCTCACCCCTGAGAGCGGCAGCCACAAAGCGAGGGAGCACCATGCCCCATCTTCCACGTTGCTGCGGACCGACGGTGTTAAAGAACCTGGCGATGACAACCGGAAGGCCGCTTGATGCATGCCACCCGAGTGCGAGATGCTCATCGATTGCTTTGGAGCATGCGTAGGACCATCGCGACTCGGTCGTCGGGCCGTAAGTAACGTCATCATCTTCACAAAAAGGCAAACGCTCGGATTTGCCATAGACCTCCGATGTGGACGCAATAAGAATGGGGCACGCCCACTCGACAGCGGCTCGAAGTAAGAGTGATGTCTCGTGCACATTGTTCTCGATGCACTGCACAGGCGATTCAACAATCAACTTGACCCCGACAGCCGCAGCGAGATGGTAGATCTCATCGAATACAGGCAGTGACCCTCCCCCCACTTGATCATGCACCGTCGCTTCGATGAACTGAAGTTGCTCGTCTGGAAGGCCATCGAGATTGCTCCGTCGGCCGGTCGAAAGATCATCG
>JAQWLT010000010.1 GCA_029247205.1 Phycisphaerales bacterium
CGATGATCAGCAGACTCTTGCCAGCTTCAGCAACCTTGCCGAGGATCGGAAGGAGATCCTTTGCAGAAGAGAGTTTCTGCTCGTGAATCAGCACGTAGCAGTCTTCAAGTGTGGCTTCCATATTGGTTGTGTCTGTCACAAAGTGAGGGCTCAGCCAGCCCTTATCGAACTGCATACCTTCGACCAACTCAACACTGGTTTCGAGACTCGAGCCCTCTTCAACTGTGATGACGCCATCCTTGCCAACCTTGTCCATCGCCTCTGCAATGATGCGGCCGATGGTCTCGTCTTGATTGGCAGCGCAGGTGCCGACTTGGGCGATCTCCGACGAACGCTTGACGTTCTTGGACATCTGGGCAAGCTCATCACAAATCGCTGTGACGCCGAGGTCGATGCCTCGCTTGACTTGGGTTGCGTTAGCGCCAGCAGTGATGTTCTTCAGGCCTTCCGTGAAGATAGCTTCAGCGTAGACCGTTGCAGTGGTTGTGCCGTCGCCCGCATCTTTGGAAGACTTCGAAGCAACTTCCTTGACCATCTGGGCGCCCATGTTCTCGTATGGGTCTTCGAGCTCGATTTCCTTTGCAACGGTCACGCCGTCTTTGGTGACGGTGGGGGCGCCGAAGGATTTTTCAAGTATGACGACTCGGCCAGCAGGGCCGAGCGTTGTCTTGACAGCTTTGGCAAGCTTCTGGATGCCGCGAAGCATTTGCTCGCGGGCATCGATGTCGTAGGCAATTTGTTTGGCAGTCATTGTTCTGATTCCTTCTTGTCTACGCCGAGGGTGGCGTAGCGACTATCTGTGTGGGCTTGGGGGGCCAATCTCGATCCACGTGATCCGATCGGCGTCGACGACATACTCGGTCGTCCCGTCTGTAAGTTTGGTGAGACCGTCGTCCTCGACGGGTACGAGTAGGGCAGTGCGAACCAAGCAATCATCGGCAGCCTCAAACCGGATGCGGACATCCCGCATGCCATTGAGGTCGTTGAGCGCCGTTCTGACTTGGTCGTCGTTCATAGTATTCAGCCGATATCCACGCGAGCTTGCCACATCGCCGACACATGACTTGCATCGATCCAAATGGTGTTGGCCTTGGTGGTGATTCGAATTCCATGCGAACTGTGTAGTGGCTGAACTTCTACGACATCCCGCAACTCAAGCGGGGTGGCATTGGCGTTCAGCATCAAGTCCAGTTCGGTAGAAGTCCCGATCATGTCGGTGAGCACGTTGAGAATTGGTCCGCGTTCCATGGTTGGCTCAGTCGATGATTCCGAGAATGTCTTCTTCGGTCATGATCAGGTACTCGGTTCCTTCGATCTTGACCTCCGTGCCGGCGTATGAGGAGAACAACACGCGGTCACCCTTCTTGACACTGAATGGCATGTACTTGCCAGTTTCCTTGTTGAGAAGACCGGCGCCAGTTGCCATGATCTTTCCTTCCTTGGGTTTGTCCTTGGCGGATTCGGGCAGGTAGATCCCCGACTCAGTTCGGTCGCGGGCTTCAGCTCGTTTGACGAGTAGTTTGTCACCTAGGGGCTTGACCTTCATCTCAACACTCCTTCCTTGGGCAGGGTTCATTCCCGGCCGTCCTGATCATGTGTGCCAGTTGTGTGTGCAACGGGCCATGTATCCATGTAATGACGCCGCAGCACACGCCGCAATGTCTCGAGTAATACTTCAATGTGTAGTGGTCGATCGATGACGGCAAACGCGCCGTCACGGAGGGAGGCCGCTAGCCCTCGGGCTGCTTCCCGCCTGCTGCCCTGTCGAGGGCGAATGACAATGGTCGGAGGGGCTGGTTCGAGCCGCCGCAAGAGTTGCAGAATGCGGGGCCCCCCAGCGGAGACGCTGCTGCCCGTTCGGGTGAGCGGAATCTCCAAATCGACCACCGCAATATGCACTGGTTGCTGCTGGATCATCGAAGCTGCTTCCTCGCCGGTATCAGCTTGGTAGGAGCAGATTCCCATCGGCTCAAGCAGTTGAGGCAATTGCCGGACCGCTGCGTGCTCTCTCCAGCCGCCATAGGAGAGGAGCAGATTGAGCCGCCCCCCAGGTCCTTGGGGCTGTAGATGGGCATATTGTTGCGGAGTATGTTGCATGGGAGATCTCACTCCCTGCAACTGGTGTGCCGAAACTGCTCGCCTGAAGTGGGATCTGACGGCTCAGGGGGGTCTATATGCTGCCGCCAAGGCGATCACTGTGGGCTTTGAGATCTGCCGTTCTGGCGGAGTGTGGGTGGCTCCCCTTGACGTAGGAACGCCTGCGGAGGATGCTTCCCGTTCCTTTTCCCCATTTGGAGCCCTTGGATGCCATCATCAACGCCCATAGTGACTATCAAGAGCCTCCTTGCCGGCACCGGATGTGGGGTGGGTGACTCGGTCGAAGTGCGTGGCTGGATTCGAACCCGACGCGATTCGAAGGCGGGTCTTTCCTTTTTACAGATCCACGATGGGTCCTGTTTTGATGCAGTGCAGATCGTCGCCTCCGGGGATCTTCCCAACTATGCAGAAGACGTGCAGCGGCTGACAAGTGGTTGCTCGGTGATCTGCCGAGGCACGATTGCCGAGTCGAAGGGCAAGGGGCAGTCGGTCGAGATGCAGGCCACAGAGATTGAGCCAATTGGTTGGGTCGAGGATCCAGACACGTATCCGGTTCCTGCGAAGCGGCACACTTTTGAGTATCTGCGAGAAGTGGCCCATCTTCGAGTACGAACGAATACGTTCTCTGCCATCGCCCGGGTCCGCAATTGTCTCGCGCAGGCCGTGCACAGGTATTACCACGAGCAAGGATTTTTGTGGGTGCATACGCCAATCATTACGGGGAGCGACTGCGAGGGGGCGGGCGATATGTTCCGAGTTTCCACGCTGGACCTCCAGAACACGCCACGGGACGAGGCTGGCGGGATCGACTATTCGCAGGACTTTTTTGGGCAAGAGACCAACCTGACAGTTTCAGGGCAACTCAATGTCGAGTCCTATTGCCTAGCGTTGAGCAAGGTGTACACATTTGGTCCGACCTTTCGGGCTGAAAACTCGAATACATCACGGCATCTGGCTGAGTTCTGGATGATCGAGCCCGAGATTGCCTTTGCCGACTTATCCGATGATGCCGATCTCGCTGAGGACTTCTTGAAGTACCTCTTTCGCACATTGCTTGATGAGTTGCCCGATGACATGGGCTTCTTCCGCGACCGTATTGACAAGACATGCATCGATCGACTTGAGGCTTTCGTGAACTCACCATTCGAGCGAATGGACTACACCGAAGCTGTTCGCTTGCTTGAAGGTGCCGTGGCAAAGGGTCACAAGTTTGACTTCCCGGTTGCTTGGGGCATTGACCTGCAGAGCGAGCATGAGCGATGGTTAACCGAGTCACATGTGGGTCGCCCAATAGTGGTGATGAACTATCCGCGTGACATCAAAGCCTTCTATATGCGGCAGAATGATGATGGCCAAACAGTAGCGGCGATGGACGTACTGGCCCCTGGCATTGGCGAGATCATTGGCGGTGCCCAGCGTGAAGAGCGGTTGGATGTCTTGGATGCGAGGATCGCTGAAATGGGACTTGATGCATCTGACTATTGGTGGTATCGAGATCTCCGGAAGTACGGGACCGTGCCACATGCCGGCTTTGGCTTGGGCTTTGAGCGAACCATTGCCTATGCGACTGGAATGGCCAATGTGCGGGATGTCATCCCATTCCCCCGCACGCCCCGTTCCGCAACATTCTGATTCAGTTCGGTTCTCGGACCCTTTGAATGTGATCGCGCACGCGCTGCGCACAGGATCCGATAAGCGGCGTTTTGGAAGCGATCGAAAACAACTGGGAGTCGAATGCTTGTCTCTTCCGATGTGCCCCTCAGTCAGGGGGAACATCGCGGCACGGTGTCGCGGATCAGACCAGCCCTCTTATGGCCAAGACAGGCCAGGACCTTCAAGGAGCCGACCAGTGAATACTCAGGCGATGGTGGAACGCCTCTTCCCAATGCTCATTACGGGCGACCGCAACGGTGCACGTTGCACGATCCGTGAGTGGATGAACGAAGAGCTCGAGCCAGAAACACTGACCCAAGAGGTCTACTGGCCTCTCCTAGATATGGTGAATGATCTCTTTCGTCGTGATCAGTTGACGACACTCGCACACCATTACGCAACGCGGCTTCTACGCAGCCTCGTCGATCAAGCTCAAGCGTGCTACACGCAGCAGGATCGCTCCGGCCGTTCGATGATGCTCTTCTGTGGCGACACAGAAGCAGATGATCTTGCTGCACAAATGGTCGCTGACCTTGCCGAAGCTGGTGGGTACACCGTGTCATTTGGTGGTGGCGGCATTGCATACGACGAGTTACTCGCCGCTGTGCAAGAACAGCGTCCAGACGTGCTGCTGATGTTCTCGTCGGCCGCCGCAGACGCTCCGAATATTCGTCGTCTGATTGACACGATTCGCGAAGTGGGCGCCTGTCCGAACACGCAAATCGCCGTTGGTGGTGGTGTCTTCAACCGAGCCGAGGGCTTGGCCGAAGAGATTGGCGCCGACATCTGGTCGGACACGCCAGCTGGCATGATCACTTGTATGAACACGCAGCCCGAGCGTCGCGCAACAGCTGAGCAGCGAACAGTTGGTCAGTCGCGGCAGGCGGCATGATGGATTCAATACGCCTCCTGTAGGGGCACGAATTTCTCTCCTTCAAACATCAGCGGCGGATCCCAAGGGTCCGCCGCTGACGTATGTGTGCCGAGTGCCTACGATGTCACTCCGCCCAGTACGATGGGGGCTGAGAAATGAGGAGCCATTCCAATGCAGATCCATAAAATACCCATGCTGCTGATCGTTGCGCCGTTGGTCATGACCGCCGAGGCAACTGCTCAGGAGTATCCATTCTTTGTTCAGCCAATGACGGTGCAGGACATTCGGCTTGTTGGTGACGAACTGGAACTCTCCCGCGAGCAGGAGTTGGCGCTGCTTGGGAACTATGAGGAATACAACCTCGATTTTGAGAGTTTGCAGGACAAGGACGTCAAAGTCGTCATGGATCACTTGCTCGATCTCTCGACACGTGTGCAGTGGTGGGGCGGCGAATTTGAGATTCCGCCCAAGGACGAAATCATGGGCCTTGTCCGTGAGACGCTTTCAGCGATCAGGGCCTTTGGAAAAATCGATGATGCATTCTTCAACGATCTTGCGCCACTACTCAGCGAGATACAACTGGTACGGCTTGAGCAGGAGCGTGATCGGCGGGCCCTTGGCAGGCTGTCCATGTTGCATCGGAACATCATCGGCGAGTTGAACGATGGAGCAAGTCCAGACCTACTTACGATTATGCGGCGCATTGAAGTAGATGGTGAAATTGAGAATGCCGTTGATGAAATCCTCGTCGCTCATGCCAAGCGAACGCTTTCAATCCTCGCCCGTTTTGAGTCGGCCGGTAAGGACATGATTGAGAATCTTCTTGATGAGGTCGACAACCTTGGCCTTCGGGACATGGAAATGGCCGGCATGATGGCCTTTGCAATGGATGAGAACAATCAGCAGAGGATGATCGCCATCTTCGATGAACTGAGTAAGCCATTGCAAGACAAGGCAGCGTTAATGAGCCGTGAAAATCGCCGTTCATTCAACAGCTTGATTGAGGTGCTGCCGGTCGAGCAAGCGCGAGATCTCCGCGGTCGTTTCGTTCGGAGTGGCTATCGGGAAGTCAATAACGGCATTCTTTCTGCAAGAAGCACGCTTAGAAAGCTAGCTGACTTTCATCAGGGCACGCCGCTCGAAGCAGAGGCCACCCGAGCGATCGAGCAAATTGATCAGTCGTGGACGTCACTTTCAGATCGCTACATGTTGGTTCTTGATGCCCAGCGAAAGTACCGAACCATGGCGCAGTTGAGGCAGGAGGAGCCGCTTGAGGCCCAAGACCGAGTGGAGTCGGCTGAACTGCAGCGGGAGCAGATTCTGGAGAAGGCCAAAGTAGTCATTGCTCGCTTAAAGGAAGAGGGGGCCTCTTATTCGGAAGAGGACAAGAAGATGGCAGGTAGTGGAGGGAAAGACACATCGGTCTCGGATGTAGTCACCAAACTAGGTGTCAACCCGCTGACTGCGGAGCAGGTCGAGTTGTTTGGTAAATGGCTTGGTGCCGACGAGGCGTCACTGCAACTCATGGCGGTCATGCAGAGCGACTATGCGGTAAAGGCCACCGCACTGCTCGACCAGCAGGGCCGCGCGTTTCTGGCACAGCAAGATGTCAAGGATGAGGAAAGTGATTGGCGGCAACGCCAGGCACGCTGGAGTGCAAGGCGAGGCGATGCCGCAGCAGAGGTCAACGAATTGGAGCAAACACTCTTTGATGATCTTGTCTTGGCACTGCCTGAAGCCATTGATCGTGAACGAATCGACCGCATTCGAGATGCCTTCAAGCGTTCGCGGCGTAGAGCCCGTGTAGCAGCATCTGATTGGATGTTTCGGAATTCATCGGAGGCAATCATCGATTTGACAGCCGTCATTCTTGAAACCGACCCTCAGTCGCTCGATTCACCGGAACGATCTGCAGTACTCGATCAGTTGATCGTGTACGACGCTGCGATTGGCCCGCTGATTGACAAACTTGAAGTGCGGCTTGAGAAGGTTCGCTCGCTTGAGTCCCGTCTCTGGAATAGCGAGCAGGACTATGAACCGGAGGTGCGACAGGCTATGAGAAAGCGATGGCAATCTCGCCGGTCGGAGGTCACTGAAGTGGCCGACGAATTGGCGCTCTTCAACCGAGAGGCGGCTGATGGCGTGTTTGCTGCGGTGCCTGATCAAGCTTCGTGGTCACTCCGAGATGCGTACGAGCGTGCTGCCTATCCCGACATCTTTCGTGACGAGCAGGCTGTCGATCCCGCTCTGAGCCAACTCCAAGAAATTGGCTTGTCGCCTGAGCAGCAACAGAAAGTAGAGCGTCGGGCCACGGCCTACCGTGCGTCATGGTTGCAATTGACGCGAGAGATGATTCAACTCAAGCGTGATAGTCCTGGCGGCGGGGGGATGTTCCCCATCAATCGGGATCGAATGGAGTCGGGCCTGACAATGGCGCGTCTGAAGTATCGTCGAGGGCAACTTGATGAGCGAACGATGGCTCAACTCGAATTGATCCTTGAGCCGTCACAGATCGCCGCGGTCGCAGCGTTTGCTGATGCCGAAGAGAGTGATAAGTAAGCATGATTCGCTTGGTTCTCTGTATTCCGTTGTGCTTCTTTACTGGGTGCGGCACGCCGACTCGTCCGCTCACCATGGCTGGTCCCGATGCGGTCGTGGCCAAATACGCAGAGCCAAGTGGGCCGTTGGTCATGGTTGTCGAGCGGCCGGTCTATGATCGAACGGCATCACACAGCACAATCGATCCACGAACGCTTGTAGCCGTGTTACAGCCAAGCCAAGCGACGTGGCTCGCTGCAGCGAGACTTAATGCAGTGCAAGGTTTGGATCTGGTTGCTGCCATGCAGGCAAGTCTCTCAGATGCACCCCCGGCTCAGGATTCATACCTTGCACTCACCGTTGCCAACGAGTTGCCGCCAGCTGATGCAAGTGGGCAACGTGTCGTGGAGGGTGGTCATTGGCGGTGGGTCGGAATGACGAGTGATAATGGTTTGGTGCGTTGCCAACTGTCGCTGCTCGACGGCCAGGACCGAGTGCTCGCGAGGGTATCGATGGACACCGTGACTGCTGCTACTTTAGCTGCGGATATTGGTCTCATTATTCGTGTGTCACCTGAACGCATCAGCGCTGTTGCACTGAAGAAGGATTGATCAGAAATGTTCATGCCTATTTCTCTTTGCCTTGGAACGCTCTTTGCTCAGCCTGCCGATGTATTGCCTGGCGCTGTCATGCGGGTGTGGCAGGTGGACCGTCCACTCTCCGCGTTGGCGCCGCTGGTTCCAGGCCAGTCGCCCAATGCTTGGATTCGCGTGAACACCATCAATCTGGATGGTGAGCGGGGAGCGTTTGGCCCTTTTGAAGATGACTTCATTGCAATGGTGGATGGGGGATTTGTTGTCGAGCATCCCGGCACGTACAACTTTAGGTTGACGAGCGATGATGGCTCACAACTATGGATTGCCGGTAACCATGTCATTGACAATGACGGCTTGCACGGCGCTGAGGCTCAGGCAGGATCTTTGGATTTGGAAACTGGTGTGCATCCGTTTCAGGTCAAGTTCTTTGAGCGTGGGTCAAGCGCACGGCTTTTGCTTGAGTGGATGCCGCCGGGTACGAAGTCATTCGTAACCATTCCGCCTGACGCCATGCGTTCGAGCTGGCCGGAGAAACGGGAGATCACGGCCGGCACGAAGGCCGTCGCACCTCGATTTACGAATAAGGTCGATGTTGGTCCCGAGCCATCGGGGCCGCACAATGTACTGAGTGAGAAGCAATCTGCCGCAGGGTGGACGCTGTTGTTTGATGGCGCCGAAGCTTCTCCTTGGTGGCGTGGGTTCAAGAAAAAGTCGCTGCCTGATGGTTGGGTTGTTGAAGACGGGATGTTGATTCGAGCAGCACCCGGCGGAGACATCATCACGCGAGATCAGTTTGGTGACTTCGAATTGTCACTTGATTGGATGGTGCAGCCTGGAGGCAATAGCGGAATCTTCTTCCGTGGGTCCGAGGAATTCGATTGGATATGGGCCACGGCTCCCGAGATGCAGATTCTTGACAATATCGGGCACGGCGATGGTGCTTCATCCTTGCATTCAGCAGGTGCTTGCTATGCCTTGTACCCGCCACCCGTTGATTCGTCGCGGCCTGCAGGCCAGTGGAATCGTGCCGTCGTGAAATTGCAAGGCGACCACATGCAGTTCTGGTTGAATGGCGTGCAGACGGTTGACTGCAAGATCGGCAGTGACGACTGGAAGCGTCGCGTGGCTGACAGCAAGTTTTGGAATCTGTCTCCGTTCTCAAGTCAGTCAAGTGGGCACATCGCACTGCAAGATCATGGCGATCGGGTGGCATTCCGGAACATCCGAATTCGTCGCTTAGACCAGAAGTCATCCTCATGACTGGCATCCCGATGGGCGGTGGCGAGGGCGTCTCTTTTGGTTCAGGGCACAGTCCATTTGAGGCGATCGGTGGCGAGTCATCTGTACGTGCGTTGGTTGACGCTTTTTATGATCAAATGGAACGTCAAGGTGATGCTGCGGAGATTCGGGCGATGCATCCGCCGGCGCTCGATCAGTCGCGTGACAAACTCGCTTGGTTTCTCAATGGCTGGCTTGGCGGGCCACAGGACTTTGTTGAACGATTCGGCCATCCTCGGCTACGGCAGCGTCACGCGCCATTTCAAATCAACAGGGCAGCCCGCGATGCGTGGATGATGTGTATGGGCAAGGCCATGGACGAGCGAGGCATCGAAGGTGACTTGCGAGCATTCCTCGACGCCCGTTTCGACCACCTCGCGACGTTTATGATCAACCGACCTGACGGGTAAGTTGCCTGTAGTCCTGCAAACACATACATCATCCATCGAGTTGGATATGTGCTGCCCAGGCGATTGCTTTGCTGAGGTGGTCGCGTTCCTCGGCGGTGCGGGTGTGATCTGCGAGCAAGGTTTCGGTATGAGCAAGCCACTCGGCCGGGCTGAGGTCATCACGACCCGGGGGGTTCATGAGCCGGGCCGCGCAGCGGTCTTTCCAGCGGGCTCGCTCAGCATCGTCAAGGGATTGTGGGAAGTTGCGAGCGCGGTAGTGCAGCAGAAGATCCGGCAGTCGCGGATCGTTGAATCGTCGATCAAGTGTACGCAAGCCATCTGGGTCAGCCACACGTACATCGTCACATATAGTCTTGTCGGCATCGCTCATGAACCCGCCATAGAGCAGGTCATCGGCATCGTCAGATTGTGACGTATGTTCGCGATTCCATGCCGTCGACACTGTCTTCTCAATCTGGCCCTTGGCGTTTTCTAACTGTGCCCAGTGGCGCCTGCACGCATCGAGGTCGAGCGAGATGCGATCTGTATCAATCGAATCCATGAGCGACTTGTCAGCGGCAATCACAATCGGGGCGCGATTACTCTTAATGCCCTTGAGGGCAAAGCGTTCAATCCCCTCAGGAAGATCGTCTCGGCTGACAAATGTGCGGGCGCGAATGGTCTCAGCGTCTGCCTCAATGAACTCGGCTGGATCGTGCCTGAGATCCCAAGCGATAAACTCGCGTTTGTTGATTGGGTGCTGCGCGACAACTTGTACGAGTGATGCGCAGCCAACGGCATTGGGGATCTTGGGCGAGACATGTAGTAGCGGTCGGCCTGACTTGAGCAGCTTCTCGACGGTGCGTTTGTCAGTCATATCAAGGGCGAGATTCCAAAGCTTTGGATTCGCCTGTTGCATCTTCTTGCCAAAGGCCACGGTTGCACGCACATCAGCGAGGGCATCATGGGCGTCAGAGTGCTCAATGTCATTGGCTGGGGCGAGCATGTCGAGTTTGAAGGCAGGGGAGCCATCGGCGGGGGCGATCGCCAGGCGATCTTCTGACCACGCTTCATCGGCATATGCAGGCCACACAATTCCCTTCGGTCGAAGGGCGTAACAGGCGCGAGCTACGTCGATGAGATCCCATGTTCTGCAACCGTGTGACCAACCGTGCGTGTACGGGTCATGGAAGTTTCGCCAGAATCCGAATCGACAGATGGTGTCGTCAAAGCGAATGCTGTTCCATCCAAGCGAGATGGTGCCAGGCGCGTTGAGAAGGGCGTGGATCTTTCCAAAGAACTCGCGTTCAGTTGTGCCTTCGTGCTCGGCATGCTGTGGGGTGATGCCTGTGATCAGTACAGCTTCGGGGGCAGGCAGCCGATCAACGGGGGGTTTGCACCACAGCACCAGCCCCTCGCCCTCCGGTCCGGGCACGGGGTTGAGATCCATGTCAGTACGAATGCATGCAAATTGAGTCGGACGACAGAATTGTGGCTCGGCGCCATCGGTTTCAAAGTCATAGAAGAGCAGTGTTCCAGACATGTTGAGCGGTCCCTCTTTGCGTCAGAATGAGACGCGTCCGTCTGACTCGATGGTGATTCCTGGATTGCAAGCGACTTCCCATGGGTGGCCATCTGGGTCGGCAAAGTAGCCACGCAGGCCGCCCCATGGCGGCTCGGAGGCGGGCCTGAGTTGACTTCCGCCTGCAGCCACAGCTTGGTCGATCAGTGTTTGCACGTCTTCTTCGGTCGCCACATTGTGTGCCAGAGCGATGCCGCCAAATCCTTCACCGCGTGGGCCCAGGCCTGCATCTTCTGCGAGCGATGCGACATTGAACAGCCCAAGCATTTGGCCAGACATGTCAAAGAACGTGATGTGTTCATTGCTTCGTGGATGTTTGGCAAGACCGAGTGCTTGGTAGAAGCGGGTACTGGCTGCGATGTCCGTTACGCCAAGGGTGATGAATGAGATATTTGCTCTCATGGATCAGGCTCCTGTTCGATGACGAAGTAGCAGCCAACTGCAAGCAGTACACCGAGCCCTTCGCCGATCAGATAGAGCCACCACGTGGACCAGGCAAGTTTGCCGGTACAGGCCAGAGAAATCCATACGGCGGGGTTGAATGCAGCGCCGCTGGCTGCGCCGACCGCGTAGGCGCCCGCGCCGACAATAAATCCGATTGCGAGCCCATACCCAGGATTGCTCCCTTGTCTTGGATTGGAGACTTGAAGGATTACCCAGACAAGCGCAAAGGTGAAGAGTGCCTCGGCGAAGATCGCCATTCCAGGCGATGGAACAATTTGTGTAATCGCCGGGCCTCGAAGGAATAGGGCGGCACCAGCAGCAAGGGCGGCGCCAATAATTTGGGCGCCAAGATAGGGCGCTATGTCACGGCGCGGAAGCCCTTTGGCCAGTACAAATGCCAATAGAACGGCGGGGTTGTAGACAGCGCCCGATACGGGTCCGCCGGCATAGACCAGCGCGACAAGTACTAAGGCGATGGCCATCGGCGCAACGGGACTTAGTTCGTCGGGTACATGCAGCACCATCAGTTGGATGGTCAACGCAAGTAAAAACGTCCCAATGAGTTCGACCATGGCACGGGCAGTGATTGGAGCATTCATGGGTGCATGTTATCTACATTGGCAATTGTCGTATCCTCTGCCGATGCTCGGACTACCTCTTGTCGTGCTTATGCTCGCTGGCCCAATGCCAGTTGACTTGGCGTTGGACGATACGGTGCAGCGCACAGTTGATCGCGAGCCGGGGCAGTACCTTGGGCACCCCTCGACGGTTCTTCTTCAAGACGGCCAGACCATGCTTTGTGTCTACCCAAAGGGACACGGCCGTGGGGCACTGGTGCTCAAACGCAGTGAAGATGGTGGCCACACATGGAGCGATCGGCTCGCTGTGCCGACATCTTGGGCAACTTCCAAGGAGACCCCACACCTGTATGAGATGCTCGACGCAGAAGGTACGCGTCGTCTCATCCTGTTCAGCGGGTTGTTTCCTATTCGTACTGCGACCAGTGAAGACGATGGCGTCACGTGGTCAGAACTTGCTTCCATTGGCGACTTCGGCGGCATCGTGGCGGTCGCGGATGTCATGCCCACCATGCCGGGCGGGTACACGGCCTTCTTTCATGACGACGGTCGATTTCTTCACGACGGCGGAACTCGAGGGATGTTCGAGGTCTACGCAATCGACACTACAGACGGCGGTCTGACATGGACCGAGCCGCGTGTGGTGGCGGCCGATCCTGTTCTGCATCTCTGTGAGCCAGGACTTGTCCACTCGAAAGATGGGAAACGCTGGGCCATGCTGCTACGCGAGAACAGCCGCGTGAAGAACAGTCACATCTGTTTCAGCGAAGACGCAGGCGTGTCGTGGTCGACACCAATGGAGTTGCCTGCTTCGCTGACAGGCGATCGACATCAGGGTGTCTATCTCGAAGATGGTCGGTTGTTTCTGTCGTTTCGCGATACACATGCCAAGAGCCCGTGGCTCGGCGATTGGGTAGGTTGGATCGGTACATGGGATGATCTGGAGACCGGCGGTGAGGGGGCGTATGTCGTTCGGCTTTCTGACAATCATCATCGGTGGGACTGCGCCTATCCGGCGGTTGAGCGTCTTGCTAATGGCACACTTGTCATCATTACCTACGGGCATTGGGCGGAGGGTGAACCCCCCTTCATTCGCTCTGTACACCTTACGCCTGAACGCATTGCAAAGCAGTTTCCGATCAAAGAGAAGCAGCCTGCTGTTGGTGATCGCGGACAATGACAGTGGGCGGGCGTCATTCAGTTTGTGTCTGCCAACCACAGTTCCTGCATGAGCGCGTGCCCCTGCGGATCTACGATTCGAAGTTCGCCCCTTACAAATGGGTAGAAATCGTTGCAACCAAAATATGACTCGGTGGTTTCAGCGAAGTATTCTTTGTCGTTGGTTAACGCGTAGTGTTTGCGTTGCTCTCCATTGATGTGTAACACTTGCTCGTACGAACCTTGATCTTTGATTTCTTTCCATGCTGCATGGATCTTGGGGTGGTCATACCCAAGTACTTGGTCGTGATATCCGTGGGCGAGTTCATGCAGAACCATCCAGGGTTGTCCGTGGGTCCACGCAAGGAAAGCGCGGGCGTTGCCGATTTCAATGCCACCTTCTTTTTCAGGGTTGTAACCGTTTGGAATCAGCCAGTCGCGTGACACGTGGTAGCACATGCATTTGGTCTTGGGAAGATCAAGTTCTACCCATACGAGAATCTCCTTGAGGTGGCCAAGGGCTGGCTGGGGCACGCTCCGGGTGATGCGATACAGATGGTCATCAAGCAATTCCAGAGTCTGTGCGCGGAGTTGTGGATGAGCATCGAGCGAAGGGTTGACAAGGACTGTCCATCCACGCATCCGTAGTGCAGCGTAGTCAGCGGTGGGGGTATGACTCGTTCCATTTGTTTCTGAATGCACTTGCGGTTCGTGTATCAGCACGCTGGTCGCAAGGGCCCATATCAGTAGCAGTGTTTGCACAGCGATCGTCTCCATGAATGGCGTGTCGTGGAAGCGGTCAGGCTATCAGGCTGCTGGGTCTGCAATTTGCAGTGCCGGAGAAATGACACGTACTCAGGGCGTCACGCCCATGAGTTTGTCGACGGTCGTGGGTGTCGTGACGGCGATGGATTCAAGCACTTCGCGGTGAAACTCCTCGCCCAGTGCGAAGTCAAATGGAAATTTCTGTGTGACGAATATCGCAGTCAGATCCTGTTTTGGATCGATGAAGAAGTAGGTGGACGCAGCACCGCCCCATGTCCAACGCCCGCCGCCCCGAGGGCCACGGCTGGTCTGAACGGGCGCGGCAAGACCAAATCCAAGACCGAATCGTTGATCGCTCTTGAATGCCGGGCTCAGTTGGTTTTGCGTCATAAAGGCAACAGTCTTGGGCTTGAGTATTCGCACACCATCCAATTCCCCGTAACGCTCCATGGCCTGCATAAATCGTGTGTAGTCATGCAGTGTTGACCACAAACCGCCACCTCCAGACTCAAAGCTAGGCTTGAGTGACCGATCCAGTCTTGCTTGTTCATGCCTTTGGTCAATCTGTAAGTTCCCCGGCGGCCCGATCACGATGTGCATCGGTTTCAGATCGTCTGGCGGGAAAAAGGTCGTGTCCGTCATGCCAAGGGGCTCGAACAGGTTGGCCTGCAGGTATGTTCCGAAAGTCTGGCCCGAGACAACTTCGATGACTCGCCCAAGTACATCGATGCTGATGCCGTACTCAAAGCGGCTGCCGGGTTCGCACACAAGAGGAATCTGGCCCATTTTCGCTGCGGCGTCCGCCAAGTTGCCTCCCGCCTGAAAGGGCGCCTCGTAAATCGCCTTGTAGGGAGTTGGCGCCGAGAAGTCGTACGAGAGACCGCTTGTGTGCATCAGCAGATCGCGAATTGTAATCTGGCGCCGAGCGGGCTGAGCCGTGTCCCCCAGTCCGACCGTCATGTCGGCAAACTCTGGGATGTACATCGATACTGGATCGTCAATGCCCAGCCTTTCCTGTTCAATAAGTTGCATCACCGCAGTTGAAGTGATTGCCTTGGTCATGGAATAGACGCGGGCAATTTGATCGGTTGTGAGATCCTCGCTCGATGCAGGAGTGCGGGCACCGAAAGCCTCAAGGAAAACGGTCTCGCCTCTTTGCGTTACTTGGGCACTGCACCCCACAACCTTGCCTTGTTCAACTTGCTGTTGCATCCACTTTTTCAGACCAGGAAGATCGCCAGCACTGTGGCCAGCAAGGAGCCAGGTCGCCATGCACGCAAGCAGTAGTCGCAGAGGAGTGATCATGTCCGCCACCGTACCATCTTGGGGCGATTCACTCTGGCAGAGTAGCCACACTGGGGCGTAGGCCGATGTCGTCAATGACGTTCAGCGTGTCATTGAGATTGACTACGCGATCAATAGAACAGCCAGCACCTTTCCTTTTTTGGAAGACAGGTCGTGCTCAGTAGATATCGATGGGGATGACGAGATGAAGCCCGTCAGTATTGGGTTGATAAAGAAAGAGCCCTTCGGCGAGAACGCCGAAGGGCTCTTTCTGAAGAGAAGTCGGGGCGACAGGATTCGAACCTGCGACCTCCTGTTCCCAAAACAGGCGCTCTACCAAGCTGAGCTACGCCCCGAGTGAGTACGCATTCTAGCGTCCACGGCCCGCTGGTGAGTGTGCCGCATGGACAGGCCCGGTACTGTGCTATTTGTGGATACAGAACCCGCCATTTTGTACCGGTCTGAACACTGGCTTGTTCTCGCCAAGCCCTCGGGCTGGCATTCAGTCACGGGATCTGGCGATGAACCCGATATCGAGACTTGGCTTCGCGCTCGTGTGCCGGCCTGCTCCATGCTGGATGAGGGGGGGCTGGTGCATCGCCTCGATTTGCCAACATCCGGATGCCTGCTCGCCGCAACCGATCTCGCAACACGACAAGAGCTTCGTGATGCGATGTCTGGTCGTGGTGATTTGAATATCACCAAGCAGTATCTGGCTCGCTGCCGTGTTGGATTGGCTGAGCAAGGCGAATTCGACCTTCATTTCACCACCCGACATCGCGGCTCCCGCAAAGTGACCGTATCTGCGAAAGGAGAACCACACTCGCGTGGTCGATGCGCATGGCGTGTACTCAGCAGAGACAGCCATCGGGGAGAACTCGTGCGGGTTGACTTGCTTGGCCCCGGCCGTCGCCATGTGATTCGTGCGGGCCTTGCCCATCTGGGGCATCCGCTTACAGGCGACGAACTATATGGGGGCCAGGCCGGAACACCCCAACTGCACGCATGGGCACTGGTCGTAGGGGATGTTCGAGTGGAGTCGCCACCGCCCGTGTGGGCGACATGACCCTTTCGCAGAGAGGCGAATGGTCTACGCGTTCGCGGCTTGCTTTTTGCGAGAACCACCGCCGGCTGCGCCGAGATCGTAGAGAACGGCCAAGGCAATGATGATGACGCCGCCAGTGCTGGTCGCTCCGCCTTCAAAGGTCGTGGCCCAAGCGTAGGCGAGCGTTGTCATTGGAAGGAAGATCAGCCCGAGCACTGGGAGCACCCATGTGCTGTATGCGTTATCGATAAACGCAGGACTCAAAATCCAGGTTGTAATCAGGATCACTCGGGGAAAGAGCAGTGCCAATAAGAAGACTACGCAGCATGGCATGAGTTACTCCTTCCAGGGCATGGGGTCGTTGGGGGCTTGCGAGGTTCCAGATGCTCCCAAGGGTCAGTCCCAGCGGAACACGCCCTTCTTCCATGCATAGACGTAGGCGATGACGGACATCAAGAGGAAGAAGAGAATGCGGCCGAGGAAGAGGCCTGCATCGGGGCTTCCTGGTTCGAGTTGCGCGAAGTCAACTGCCCATGGGTAGAGGAAGATGATCTCGACATCGAAGACAAGGAACGTCATCGCCAGAATGTAGAAGCGGATATTGAATCGCCGGCGTGCAGTTCCGATTGGGTTCATGCCCGACTCGTACGTACTCATTTTCGCCTTGCCCTCACTGCGAGGGCCGAGAAGCTGCGAACCGATGATATTGACGATGCCGAAACCAACGGCCATCAATAGAAGGATGGCGATGGGCAGGTAGAGCGGGAGTTGGTCTGCGAGGAACATGTGGGGAGTGTAATGCTTGAGATGGTCAGAAGGCGAGTCTCTCTAGGTGGACCTGCCTATTGCCTCGATGACAAACCCCCGAGCCAGCGGTGGGAGCTGGCCCGGGGGGGAGGGAAGAGAAAGGAAGTGCGGGTGTCGGTTCAACCAACGTCCGCCTTCCTGCGTGCCAAGGTGTAGTGCAACGTTTGACGGTTGCGAGTTTGTGAGGCAATGGCGGGCATCCTGCCCCGCGGATCGTTCCCTCGACCGCTGGGCCAACCGACTTCCTGTCGTGTTGGCCCTGGTGAGCTCGGGCGCTTCTTGCTCCCTATCCCCACATCGTGGCATCCCACCTCCCTTGGCAAGGGGTGGGGTGCGAAGAGCTCCTTGTATTGGGTCAGCTGCAACCCATCGAGTTGCCGCAGTTCATGCACTTGTAGCACGTTCCATTACGAACGGTGATCGCGCCGCATCCATCACACGGCGGTGCATCGCCCATGAGCGATGCTGTTGATTGATTCAATCCCGACGTAGCTGCGGCCGTGCCGTCCTCTTGTGTTGTTGTCGCAGAGCCCACGGGCATCATCTCCGGGGCGGCGTGGCGTTGGTCCATTTCGATGGTCGAGGAAGCGGCTATCCGTCCCGGGGTAGTTCCCGAGGCGATCCGCGTTGACTCGATCTGTTCGGGCGACGTCCTGTCGTCCTTGCATAAAGCGTCCTCCTTGCTTGAAGAGTCCCTTGCTGATGTGTCTGTAGATGTTGTGGCAGATGGTGTAGGGCGGGCAGGTGCATTGGCATCACGGTAGCCCTCAATAAACTCCATGCCCATCCAGCGGAAGATGTAGTCGACCAGGCTTTTTGCGAACGGGATGTCCGCATTGGTGGTCATGCCCTGTGGTTCGAATCTCTGATGGGCGAATTTCTTGACAAGGCTGGTGATTGGTACGCCATACTGCAGCGCTACACTGATGGCCGTGCCAAGGCTGTCCATCAGGCCTCCAATCGTGGAGCCTTCCTTGGACATTGTGATGAACAACTCGCCGGGCGTCCCATCCTCATACATCCCCACTGTGAGATAGCCCTCGTGACCTGCCACATTGAAGTGGTGGGTGATGCTTCTGCGGGTGTCGTTGAGCCTACGACGCATTGGCCGCTCAATGATTCGCTCAACAACCCGTTCCACGTAGTCAATGCGTCCGACTGTTGCGGCTGCTTCTGCTGCAATCGCAACCTCGGTCGCAACTTCTTCACGGGCAAGTCCAACTTCCACCACATCTTCGTCATCATCGAGGGTTTCGGCGTCGAGCGAAGTGTTGAGAGGTTGGCTGAGTTTGCATCCATCGCGGTACAAGGCGTTGGCTTTCAGGCCAGACTGCCAGCTGAGTCGATAGCAGCCGTCGATATCCTCTTCGGTTGCTTCGTTCGGGAGGTTGATGGTCTTGGATATTGCGCCTGAGATGAATGGCTGTGCCGCGGCCATCATGAGGATGTGACCCTCGGAGCGAATAAATCGCTTGCCATTGGGGCCGCAGCGATTGGCGCAGTCAAAGACCGGAAGGTGCTCGTCCTTCAAGTGGGGGGCATTCTCAATTGTCTGCGTGCCACAAATCAGGCGATTGAGTGTTACGAGTTGGGGCTTGGTCAGCCCAAGTGCTGCAAGTCCTTCAAAGTCACCGCGAGAACGAAGAGTTTCAACATCGCCTGAGGCAAATCGCTCGAGTACATGCTCGGGCATATTCCAAGCCGTGAATGCGAACTGAAGTTCGAACACGGTGGGCAACTGTGACATGACGGCTGCGAGATCGTCGGCGGTGTAGCCCTGTTCTACGAGATAGTCACGGAACGTGTCGGCGTCAGTTGAAATGTCGCCTTCGTCATTGGGCATTGGCACATCAAGGTCGAGCGTGCCCATGACCCATCGAAGGATCGCTCCTGCCTCGTCTTCGGTGTAGCCAAGCGAGAGGAGTGCGGGTCGAAGAGATTGATTGGCAATCTTGAAGTATCCGCCGCCTGCAAGTTTCTTGAACTTTGTCAGGGCGAAGTCGGGCTCGACGCCGGTGGTGTCGCAATCCATCAACAGGCCGATCGTACCCGTTGGCGCGATGACCGTGACCTGGGCATTTCGGAACCCGTACTTCGTACCATCGCGTAGGGCTCGCCGCCATGCCAGTTCGGCTCTATCCAAGAGTTCACCCGCATTGGCAATGTTGATATTGCCGCTTCGAGCACAGTTGTGGTCAATTGACATGGGGCGGATGTCAAGGTCTTCCCACTCATCCGACGCACGTGATTCACCGTCCGCCGCTCGCTTGTGATTGCGAATGACGCGAAGCATTGCATCGCGATTTTCATCAAAGCCGGCGAAGGCGCCGAGTTCACTGGCCATTGTGGCGCTCATGGAGTAGGAGCGGCCGGTAAGGATCGATGTCAGGATGCCAGACACGCAGCGGCCTTCCTCAGAGTCGTAGGGAATGCCAGCCTGCATAAGCAGGGCACCAAGATTTGCGTAGCCAAGGCCCAGCGTTCGATATCGCCAACTTTGCTCAGCAATTGAGCGTGAGGGGAAGGCTGCCATCAAGACCGAGATCTCAAGGACGATTGTCCAGATGTCGATTGCGTGCTCATATCCATTGGCGTCAAACGTCTGCTTTTCTGTATCCCAGAATTTCAGCAGGTTGATCGATGCGAGGTTGCAGGCAGTGTCATCGAGGAACATGTACTCGCTACACGGGTTGGATGCATTGATTCGCCCATTATTCGGGCATGTGTGCCATTCGTTGATCGTCCCATCGAATTGCAGGCCGGGGTCTGCGCACTGCCAAGCAGCACGGCAGATTTGGTCCCACAATTCGCGGGCCTTGAGTGTCTTGCACACCTTGCCGTCGGTCCGTTGAATCAGGTCCCAATCCGAGTCCTGTTCGACCGCATGCATGAAGTCATTGGAGAGCCGCACTGAGTTGTTTGAGTTCTGGCCAGAGACAGTTTGGTACGCCTCGCCGTTGAAGTCGTAGTCCAAAGTAAGGCCTAATTCGTTGGCCAGTTTGCCTTGTTCGGCAGACAGCGACTTCATGCCCTCGACCATCGCGGCGACCTTGAGTTCTTCGCGTGCCTTCCAATTGACAAAGGATTCGATATCCGGGTGATCCGCATCGAGGCAGACCATTTTCGCGGCGCGGCGGGTTGTGCCGCCAGACTTGATGGCGCCGGCGGCGCGATCGCCGATCTTGAGGAAACTCATCAGTCCGCTGCTCTTGCCGCCACCCGAGAGTGGTTCGTTCTCGCCGCGAAGGCCCGAGTAGTTGGTGCCTGTACCGGAGCCGAACTTGAACAATCTCGCTTCGCGGGTCCAGAGGTCCATGATGCCACCAGGCGATACGAGATCGTCGTCGACTGCTTGGATGAAGCAGGCATGTGGCTGTGGGTGTGAGTAGGCGTCGTCGGCCAGCATCTGCCGTCCACTTGCGGGGTCATTGACCCAGTGGCCTTGAGGTGGGCCACTAATACCGTAGGCCCAGTGAAGGCCAGTATTAAACCACTGTGGGCTATTCGGAGCTGCGGCCTGATTGAGCATCATCCAGCAGAGTTCGTCATAGAAGGCTTCTGCATCTTCTTCGGCTTCGAAGTAGTTGTGCTTCTCTCCCCAAGCCCGCCAGCAGCCAGCAAGGCGATGAATGACCTGCCGTGCTGAACGTTCCGGACCGAGTTCTGGTCGGCCTTGATTATCAAGTATTGGTTCGCCCTGATCGTCTACTTGCGGTACGCCTGCCTTGCGGAAGTACTTGCTCACCATAATGTCGGTGGCGAGTTGGCTCCAAGACTTGGGGATCCAAGCATCTTTCATTTCAAAGACGACGGAACCGTCTGCATTAGAAATGCAACTGTTTCTGCGTTCCCACTCGACGCAAGAAAAGACATCGGTTCCAGACTTCGTAAATCGTCGTTTTACTTTCATCGCAACTCCATCGGGCTTCCATGCCCGTCTTCCCTAGAACAACACTGAGATCCCGCGGCGACACTCGTCAAGCGGGCACATAGAACTCAACTCACTGTTGGACCAGCGGAAGCGTGAGCCCCGTCTGGTCCTGATACTTGCCACGCTTGTCTGCGTAACTCACATTGCACTCTTGTTGGGCTTCCAAAAACACCATCTGGGCGATGCCTTCATTGGCATACACCTTGGCAGGTAGGGGCGTGGTGTTACTGATTTCAAGCGTGACGCGGCCTCGCCATTCGGGCTCTAGCGGGGTGACATTGACGATCAGTCCGCACCTGGCATAGGTACTCTTGCCAACGCAAATCGCTAACACGTTGCGGGGGATTTCAATCCATTCGACAGTTTCAGCGAGCGCGAAACTATTCGGTGGAATCAAAATGTGGTCACGGCCCGTTTGGTTCGTGTCGACCGTGACAAAGAGATCATCGGTAAAACACTTTGGGTCGACGACTGCGGTGCCGCCGCTGGTTGTATTTGTGAAGATCTTGAAACGGGTACCAACGCGGACGTCGTACCCATAACTCGACACGCCATACGACACTGTGTCTTGCCGAGACTCGTTGGCCGAGAATGGCTCGATGCCGATGACTTCTTGGATCTGTTGGTCGCACAACACGGTCATGTAAGTGCCTCGCTTCGCAATACGCGGTCGGCCACGGCCGCTCGCATAAGCCACCCTCATGGCAGCCATCCCACTCTCCTGCGATTGAGCCCTCCACCAGGCTCATACTCGCCTCACACGCAATTCGCCGAACGGCTTACAAATCAGTGCCGACGGCGTGCCAAGGCCCCATAGCGGGGATTTGGCGTCCTCTGCTAGGGGCCTATCGTACTACTACATGTTGGGGCATCAAGATCCACACATACCCAATCTTGTGAATTGACTTATCAAATCACCCAAATTACGCCTGCATCAAGCTTTATGGGCGGGTACTTTCTGCCTGTGGCGGTGGATGAGTTGTCGATATCCCTCTTTTTGACCTCTGGGGCATCGATTTGGCCTTTATGTGGGGCTTATCCGTTGCCCTCGGTAGCATCCCTGAGATGGACACCGATTCGGCCTTATTGAAGGGACTCACGCAGGCACAGCGGGATGCTGTAACGCGTAAGGATGGGGCCCTGTTGGTACTTGCTGGTCCTGGCTCGGGTAAGACCACGGTGGTCACACGACGTATCGCATTGCTGCTTGAGCAGGGCGTGCCGCCTTGGTCCATTCTTGCGTTGACGTTTACCAACAAGGCCGCCGGTGAAATGCGCAGTCGAGTGCAAACGATTGTCGGCACGCATGAAGCGCGCGGCTTGACCATTGCAACGTTTCATGCATTTGCAGCGCGACAACTACGCGCGATGGGTGATCGGATCGGTGCGCCGCCTGATTTCACCATATTCGATGCTGCAGATCAGAAGTCCGCAGCAAAGCAGGCAGTTGTTGACGCAGGCATGGATGCATCGAATTGGCCACCAGCATCGGTACTCGCCGCGATCGGTCGCGCTAAGCAAGCACTACGCAGTCCGCGTGAAATCGAAACTGAAGCGGGTGACTTTTATACCAAGTCGATGGCTCGCATTTACACGGCGTATCAGCGAATACTTGAGCGATCGCATGCAGTTGACTTTGACGATTTACTTCGTTTGCTTGCGGTTGCACTTCGAGATGATTCCGATCTTCGCGATCATCTTGGCGGTCGGTATCGGTATCTCATGGTTGATGAGTACCAAGACACCAACCATGCGCAATTCATCATTGCTACCGCCATTGCACAGGCTCATGGAAACATCTGTGTTGTAGGCGATCCAGACCAGTCGATCTATGCATGGCGGGGGGCTGATATTGGAAATATCCTCGACTTCGAGTCGCAATATGTGGGAGCGGTGGCCATTTCTCTAGGCCGCAACTTTCGTAGCACGGCTCGTATTGTCGAAGCATCGGCTGGTCTGATATCGCAAAATGAGAGCCATCGCGCTCGGGATCTCCACACCGAACTCGGCGATGGTGAGCAGCCGGTACTCATTGCCACGTTTGATGAGCATGCCGAGGCCAAAGAAGTAGCTGACCGGTTTCGTCGATTGCATGACGAGGATGGTATTCCGTGGAATGAGATGGCTATCTTGTATCGGCTCAATGCGCTCAGTCGCGTGCTTGAAGAAGCATTTCGGGTTGCTGAGATACCGCACGTTGTTGCTCGGGGCACCGCGTTTTATCAACGTAAAGAAATCAAGGATGCATTGGCTTATCTTCGTGCAATTCGTAATGAGTCCGATGACATTTCCATTCGACGCATCGTCAACGTGCCCGCGAGGGGCATCGGTAGTACCACGCTCGATCGGATTGATCGCTTTGCTGCTCGACATGATTTGACTCTCTCCGATGCGATGCGTCGCTGCGGCGAGATTGAATCACTCGCCAAACGATCGGTTACGGCCGTTGCAAGGTTTATCAACATGCTTGATGGGTGGCGATCCACGCTTGCGGGATCTTTAATCGAGATATCTCTGGCCGAATTGGTAGCGCGTGTGCTCGATGAGTCTGGCCTTGAGGCCATGTTGCGGGCACGCTCGGGCGAAGAAGAAGTTGACCGTATCGCGAACCTTGAAGAGCTCATCAGCGCCGCTTCAGATCGTGACAATATGACCGACGATGACACAGAAGGCATGGCTGCGGGCACGCTCGCAGAACGACTCGCCGCGTGGCTTGAGTCGATCACGCTTGTCGCTGATGCAGACATGGTGGACCCAGAGCAAGGGGCCGTCACTCTCATGACGTTGCATGCCGCCAAAGGTCTTGAATTCGATGCCGTTGCCATCATTGGCTGCGAGCAGGGGATTCTTCCTCACGCCCGCGCATCTGATGATATGGCCCAACTCGAAGAAGAACGTCGACTGTGTTACGTTGGCATGACTCGCGCTCGACTGCACCTCTATCTCTGTCGCGCAATTTCGCGAACTCAGCGAGGCATACAAGAGCGTCAGGCCGAGAGTCTTTTCTTTGGTGAGTTACCGCCAGATTCGGTTCGACGAGTTGAGCCTGATGATCCGTGGGGTATGCCCGCGACGGCCAGTATTGATGTCCATCCTGGTCAGCCTGTGCGACATCCACGTTTTGGGCTTGGCCGCGTACTTCGTCTTGGTCGCCGCCCGCAAGGTGCTACGGTCACTGTGGATTTTGTTGAATTCGGTCCACGAACATTACCCGCTGCGCATGCTTCACTCGAGCCCACTGATGGTGGCGGCAGTGTGGACTTCTAGCGGATGCTCGACTCGGCAGTTTTTTTGAAATCTTGCCTAGACGCTGGCTTCGCGCTTGCTGGGGTCACAGCTGCGACACCGTCGCCTCATGTGGGATCTCTTGAGACATGGCTGAACACTGGTATGCACGGGTCGATGGAGTGGATGGCTCGCCATGCATCTTTGCGAGCTGATCCGGCCACGTTGCTGCCAGGCGCGAAGTCCATGATTTGTGTCGCGGATCGATACCCCGCACCGTCGAGTGAGCTACCAGCACACCATGGGCAAGTTGCGGCTTATGCCAAGGGTCGCGATTACCACCGCGAAATGAAGCAGCGATTGCATCGATTATGTGATCAATGGACTCAAGCCTGGCCTGAGGCTTCTTTTCGAGCCTGCGTTGATACTGCTCCAATTCTTGAACGTTCCTATGCCGAGGCTGCAGGCATTGGCCGCGTTGGCAAGAACACAATGCTTATTGATCCGGGCATTGGCTCATGGATTCTTCTTGGGGAAGTGTTGACAACATTGGACATTTCCAGCACTCCAGGCACATCCGAGGATCCATGCGGCACATGCACGCAGTGCATTGACGCGTGCCCGACGAGTGCAATTACGCCTTGGCAGGTTGATGCTCGTCGCTGCATTTCGTACTTGACCATTGAGCATCGCGGCGAGATCTCGGCTGAGTTGCATGAGATGATTGGATCTTGGCTTTTTGGTTGTGACGAGTGCCAGACCGTCTGTCCGCACAATGCGCCAACGACGCGAACAGGCGAGGCAGTTTGGAATGACGTATACACGCCGCGATTCACGACCTTCGACGTCTTGGGTGTGCTTGACTGGACGGCCGAGGATCGCACTGTGGCCATTGCCGGCACTTAGATGACACGAGCAAAGCTTGACATGATTCGACGCAATGCATGCATTGTGGCATCGAACATACTTCAGCAGAGCGAACACACGCCATTGCGTGAACGTTTGCTTGCAATCAGTCAAGATCCAGATGAGCCTGCCATTGTTCGTTCGGCAGCAACTGCTGCTGTTTCAGACTGCTCAGGCAGCTGAGTCATCCGAGTCATCACTCTCTGACGCGGGTAGCTCGAGCATATTGAGCAGTGCATCCCCGACTCCATCGCCGAGCCCACCTGCAAGACCGGCAGCCTTTGATCGAGATTGTTCGACCATCGTTGCTGCTTCGTCCATGCGATCCTGGAGGAGTTGACGAGTTTCACTCCAGCGACTTGTAATGCCTTGCACCTCGCCCATTGCAGAGACGTCGCCAAGGATACGGATGGCCAGTCGCAGTCGGCTCTGTCGCTCAAGCGACACAGAGAGCATTGCCATCTCGGCTTGCAAGGCACTCAATTGGTCGGTCTTTCGGTCGCCCCGTGAACCAAGTCGCATGGCTTTATTGGCTGCTATGGCAGCCTGCTGGTAGTGTTGTGTTGTGGTCGCAAATGTGTCTTGTGTTGGCCCTATCAGCAGATCAATCAGGCGATTGCCTTCGTCTGAGAGTCGCGATGACAATTGGTCGAGTTGCGAGCGGCCATCCTTTGACCGTGCCCGGGTTGCGACCGACAGTTCTTGAATTCGCGTGATCTCGCCGTCCGCAACCGCGGCTTCTACGGCCGCGCCGCCGGCTCGCATCGCCAACTGATCGACCGTCTGCCGGTGGTTGAGGTCAGCGTTTGCTCCGCGGCGTTCCATTTCCGCTTCGATGACAGCCGCTTGATGTTCGACATCTGCAGCTTCTATTCGATAATTCTTGCCAGTGACACCGTCAACGCTATTGGCTTTCGCCCGAAGATCGGCTGCACGCAAGCGTAAGTCAAGCACTTTCTTGGCTGCGGCTGCATTGGCCTGATCGAGTTCTTCAAGAGCTGGGATCTGCTCGTCGTGTTGTTGCTGCGTAATTGCATGCTGCTGGGTTGCTTTGCTGCGCAAAACTTCGAGTTCGTCGGTGCTGAGTGAGTCAAGCAACTCCTCGTATTGAACAACGTGCTCTTGTCGGCGGCTAGCCGATGCGAGGTAGCCAGCGATGCGAGCAGCGGCCTCGGTGGCATCGGTACGCTCGGTGGCGCCTGCTTGCCAAGCGAGAATGCCAAGTCGGGTTTCTGCTTCGCTGGTCAAGCGTTGGGCAGTGCTCTCGAGTGTCTTGGAATTACCGCGAATGCCACGGAGGTCTTGGGTGATGGCCTTCAGCTGTGAGGTTGCCTTTGGACCAGTGGTTGGAATTGCCTGCATTGCCACGGTGGCAGATCGCACGACCTCGGTCTGGGCGCGGTGATCAGCCGCATTCTGATTGTCACAGGCGGTGAGCCCTGCGGCGACCAAGGTTGCCAGTCCCACCAAGTGTCGTGAACGAGCCAACATGTAGACACTCCCAAAGCCCAAAAAGTGAATGATCGTATAACGGTCGAGGACTATAACAGCGAGGGCCCATTACCGAGGAATACGAGGTGTGTCCAGAGGCTTTGGGTGTATGAGGCTAGGGGCCTGTACTGGGTACTCCGGCCTTGGATCGCGAAGCATTGACTCGATCCACTTGGCGGCGAGTCGGGCGCGATGGCTGTCCGGCGTGCCAAGGGCCGGTTTCCAAGCCGCTACTTCAGGGTGAGAGCGGGCCGCGTGCTCACGCGGCAATGCATATTGAATGAGCGTTGATTGCATGGGGTTTCGCCAATCAATCATTGGCACACCATCGAGCACCAGTTCATCCAGTATCAACAGATTGCTCGTGCGAATGCGGTCATTCAATCGGGCAGCATGCAACAGCCTGAATTTGCCGGCATCTGGGCCACCGTGGCAGGCGAGCATGCCGCAACGCGGCACCAGCCACGCATCGTGGACGGCCTGCCTGAATTGTCGCAGGGCGTTTGGCTCGGCTTCTACCTTGACAAGGCCGTAGAACTCGCGGGCGCGATGAGCAAACATGAGTTTCAGGATTTCAATCGCTTCACCGCTGATCAGCGCCTCGCGGCCAGGATCATCTTGCGGCAGCAGTGAACTCGTGCCATAGCTGTCTAGGAAGTTGCGACGAACATCGGCATCGATCGAAATCGGCGGTGGATTGTCAAAGTCAATTTCATATACGCGGATGAGATTCACTGCTGAATCATCAACGGGCGGTGGGCCAGTGGGGTTGCTTACAGGTTTTGGGGAACGGGAATCGGTGTCACTGCTTTGGGCAAGGGCCTGCTGTGCCCGAGCAACTCGTAGCAGTCGTGCCGCTTCGTGAGAACGATGTAGGGCCGTGTGTGCCTCCAGTTCGGTGATGGCTAATGTCCAGGCACCTTCTGACACAAGCCATTGGCAAAGGGCAAAATGAGACTCTGGCCGCTCGACAGGCATGACGGCTTTGAGTGACTCGTATCGCTTCTCAACAGGTTGAAGCAGCCATACGGCTGCCACCCGATTTCGCTCAATTTTCAGTGGTGTATCGTGCATCAGCAACTCGACGACGTCGCAGTCATCATGTCGCAACATGCCACGAAACTCACGTCCGTCGACCAGCCTGACCACGCCTTCAGCCGGCGCAGGCAATTGGAGCAAAGGCTCGATGTCAACAATTCGACTGGTCTCGATGGTGTGTGCCTTGCCATCGTTTGTGATCAGCGTGATTGCATCCGCAGTCTGTTGCTGTATATGCCCGCACATGCGTTGCCGGCCGTCAAAGTGCAAGATGATGCGGCTATCGCTGGTTCTGATTGTTTCGTCTGGCGGCGGCGGGGGGGCGTTCGGTGGCAATGCAGCGGGGGGTGTCGCCACCGAAAGTAGGAATGCAAGACTGAGCATGCCAGTCATGACAACTCGATCTCGCCGCGCTCAACGACGGTCGAGAGGATCGATGATGTACGAAGTACGTCAGCAATTTGGGCCGCATGTTTGATCGTCGATGATTCGACCTCGCCTGCAAGGATTTCCCGTTCGGCCTCACGGTGCAAGAATCCAGCCGCGAGCGGTCCAATCGACTCGACTCCAACGCCCTCTACAGCTTCGATGCCTTCGCGGTACACAATGCGAGCTGCGAGAGACTTTGCAATCAACCAACGGCGGTAGGCAATTGGCATTTGTTCGTGGATGCGACGGCCAGCCGTTTCAAGAAGTACAGCAGGCAAGTGATCCTGCAGAACTGTGGTCATGACTTCAATTTGGTCGTCGCTGAGATCTTCTAGCGTCGCTTCAATGGCATCTGCTGTACGGATAACCGCATGGCTGAGGCGAACGCTAGCTTTGGGAAGGTGCAGATTTGGCTGCTGCCGCAACATGCGGGCGAGTAATTCGGCCTCTAGTCTCGCCATCTCCCGAAGTTTCACCAGCACTTCGTTGACGAATTGTTGTTTGATCGAAATGAACTCATCGGTTGCGATCAGCATGCTCGCTGCGATTTCATAACTGGAGCAAATGACACCGCATTTGTTCGCTGACGAATCCTTGAAGATGACGACGCCCGTGTTGACGAGGTTGGTGCGGGCATCTGGTGTGAGAAAGAGATTTGCGCCCTCCACAATGAGCTTGCAAGACGGTGAGTTGTTGGCACGCAGAAATTCTTGCCAGTTACCCGCATGAATCGTCGCTGGCCGTCCACCGCACGGCAGAAAGGCGTCAGCGACAACTCGGTTATGGAGTGTGTTGCGGTGTCGCACTCCTTCGGTCTCTTCGAGATCCGATACGCGGCCCTCATCGCCGAGTTTTGCCGGGTTGAATGCTGCAATCGGCAGGCTCGCATCGACCAATCGCAGCAGTTCGGTGTGGTCGAGCCCGTCGGGGTCCTCGGCGGCGCCACTGCCGTCGGCAATGCCAACCACCCGAGCGTTTTTGCCGAACTCCCGGTGCATGATACGAATGGCATTGCCACCAACATCGCCATCGGGTCCACCAGTCATCTTGACGGTGAAGTGTTGTTTTTTGGGGTCGATGCCAATCGAGCGTAATCCAACATCGAGGAAGACCACGACGCCTTCGCTTGTTACGCCGAATTCCTTGTGATTGATTCCAGCGCCTGGCTTACTGCTCATCAAAGCGGTGGGAACCGAGTAGCCGCGCTGCGTGGCCCGTGCAACGATCCAGTCAATCAACATGGGCGAGATATTTTCGTCCGGGCCGAGATAAATGAGTTCTGGTGTGCCAAACCGATCAATGACTCGAGACGTGATAGCAGGGTCCTCGACAGTTAAGTCGAGGATCGCGTCTACGAAAGCCTTCACGCTTCGATCGCATGACTCATTGGGATGTACCAAGATGGCTGCCTTGGCGCCGCCCTCAGGAATGTCCTTGTTTTTAAGTTGCTGCGCCGATGCAAGTCCGTAGGCTTCGTCGTAGAGACGTTCTGCTTCTCGCGTAAACTGCGGCCCGCTGCGTGGAAGGACGGCGCGGACGCCGCCGCGTGCAATATCGCGGAATCGAACATGAAATCCGTTGAAGCCTCGGCCATGTATGAAGAACACGCCATAGGGAAGGTCCGGGCGTTCTGTTGACTGCAGAAACGTTGGATCCAATCGCAGCGCCAAGGCGTAGCGGTTTTCGATGAATAGATTCGTTCGCAGTGTGGCGGTCACCGCATCGAGCATGCTTTGGAGAACGTGCCGAGCATCTTCAAGATCGACGTCAGCGTCAATCCGTTCGCGCAGCGTGGTTGCGCGATCATTGAATCGATTCTCGTCGATGGGGTGGTCTGGTTGGAAACGATCAAGAAACAGGTCTACGATCGCTGTTGTGAGCGAGAGATTGTCAATGGCCAGTCGTCGGACCCGTTCTGATGTGAATGCATACCGATTCTTTGCCACGAGAACTTGATGCACGAGATCGCCAATCGCTACGATTAATTCGGCGTGTGTGAGGTCCAAGTCCGCGTGCCGCTGGCTGAGATCAATCGCCCGTTGGTCTGCCCATTTGATGCGAAGCAGATCGTGGCGGACACGCTGCCAGAGTCGGCTGTCCGGGGCGATCGGGCCTCCTGTGGGGTCGGTAACGACAAACCCGACGAAACTGACATTGCCGTTGGCGCCGTCATCCAGCGTGTCGAGATAGGCGCGGTGAATATTGATAGATGCATTGCTCAACCGCTCGGCAATCCGCTCAAGCATTGTTCGGCGTGTGCTGTTGGCAACGGCAACTGATATGCGACTCTGTGTGAGGTCTGACTCAGGTTCTAGTACGACTGCCGTGCTCTCAGTTCCGCTGACTTGCTGAAAGAGGTTCCAGTGCTGAGCCATCCGCAAGGGCGTGAGCGTCAAGACAACATCGGATGAACATCGCTCAAAGAACTCTTGGATGGCATCAGGAGTCCAGTTGGGGACTTCGGTTGCAGCGTAGGCAATGGTGTCTTTGAGTTTTTCCGCTTGTTCGGGGTCATTTAGATTGCACGGGTCGACTTCGCCAAACTCAAATGTATCGATGACGAGCGTTCCGTCGCGGGCCGTATGGATTTTCGCGGCTCGCAATGGAAGGTCGCGAGGAAGTTCTGCGACGAGTTCTGAAAGAACACCTGGATAGTCCAGCGGCCGCATGCTGGTCCACTCTGACCCATCTTCGCTTCGCTGTGTCAGTTCAACGGGACGCCCGCTTGCTCTGGCAGCAATGATTGCCCGAAGGTGCACAAGACGAGTTTCCTCATCGGTGTCCTGAAAGTAGACATGGGTCATTTGTTCGTAGAACCACGGCACGACCTCCTCAGAGGTTGCGCGAAGTGAATCAACTACCTGATCGACGACATTGAGTGTGTTGTCGATGGGGTGGGAGGCCGGCGTTGGGGGACCTGCAGACATTTGGGAACAATACCGGACAACCATGGCTGCGAAAAGGGCAAAAGAGGTTGGTTGGCCCATGGAACGCAAGCGTCCAGGGCCGCTACCGTATCACCCATGCCATGCACCGCAGTGATCATCGGAAACTTTGACGGCGTGCATCGTGGGCACGAGGCACTGGTCAGCGAGGCCCGTATGCGAGCAGGGGATGCAGGACGCGTGATCGCCCTGACCTTTGATCCCTTGCCGGGGCATCTTTTTCATCCAAACGAGCAGCCAAGGCGGCTCTGTACACCAGTTCGCCGCACTCGGCTATTGAAGCAGTGTGGGGTTCACGATGTTGTCGAGAAGCAGATCGACCGTGATTGGTTGAATCAAAGCCCCAGAGAATTTATTCAGAATCACATTCTGCCTTTAGGCCCGGACATGGTGGTTGAAGGGTCAGACTTTCGGTTTGGGCGTGACCGTGCGGGAGATCTGGAGGTGCTGGCACAATTTGGGCGAGACCAGCCTCCAGAACACCGATTTGATGTTCATGTGTTGCCGCCTCAACTTGCGCCGCTCTGTAATCTCGAAACCGTGCCGGCACGCTCTTCCACCGTTCGGTGGTTGCTCGACCGGGGTCGTGTACGTGACGCCAGTCGCGTGCTCGGTCGCCCATACCTGATTGAAGGATCTGTCGTCACTGGAGATCAGCGTGGGCGGACGATTGGGTGCCCGACGGCAAATCTTGACCACGGCGACTTGTTGCTGCCTGCAGATGGCGTGTACGCGGGCTGTGCTCGTACGCCCCACGGACAGTTTTTCGCGGCGATCAGCATTGGGACCAAACCCACCTTCAATCAGACGCCTCGCGTACTTGAAGCCCACCTCATCGACTGGGATGGTCCGAGTGATGACTATGGCTGGCATCTTGAGGTGGAGTTGCATCGATGGGTCCGGGACCAGGTGGCCTTTGATTCGGTAGACGCCCTGAAGTCGCAGATTGATTTGGACATCGCAGCTGCGCGTGATCTCGCCGTCTCCGGCTCCTAAGTCGATATCCTTGGCGATCTCATGACATATGAATCGACTGCTACGCTTGAAGAACTGGCCACCCGTATCCGTGCGGCGAAGACAATTGTTTGCACTTCACACGAGAAGCCAGACGGTGACGCCATGGGGTCGGTCCTCGCCTTGGTGCGTGCGCTTTCGCCATCGCATGAGATGCATGCCTGGTTGATGGGTTCGGTGCCACCACCGATGCAATCCATGCAAGGTGGTACGCCATGTCACAACATCGCCGGTCCCGACGACATCCCGGTTTTTGAGCCCGATCTGGTGATTGTGCTCGATACTGGCGCATGGAGTCAGATCAAACCCATGGCGGAATGGTTACGAGATCGCCACGATCGAGTCATCGGTGTTGATCATCATGCCAGTGGCGATGATGTTGCAAGCGTTCGTTATGTCGATGCTTCAGCAGCATCGTGCACGATGCTCGTGTTAGAACTACTAGACGCTCTTCAGATTGAGCCAAGTATTGAGGTGGCCGATGCGCTTTTTGCCGGTCTTGCAACTGACACGGGTTGGTTCCGCCAAGCGAATGCCGATGCTGCGGCCTTTGCCGCTGCTGCGCGACTGCTTGCAATCGGTGTCGAGAAGGACCGTTTGTACCGAGTGATTGAAGAGACGGCACGTCCTTCGCGGCTGGCTCTGCATGCGAGAGCGTTGGCAAGCGTCGAGTGGATCCGTGACGGTCGGGTTGCGATCATGCGGCTTGCACAAAAGGACTTTGACGAAACTGATGGGCGGCGAAGCGATGTCACAGGCCTTGTCAATGCGCCGCTGGTTGTTGATGGTGTTGAGATGGCCGCACTCTTGATTGAAGAGAAGGACGGTGGGGTGAAAGCCAGCCTCAGGTCCAAACCGCCGGCTGAGCCGGGCGGTCCATTCATGGACGTGCGGGCAATTACCGGCCAACTTGGTGGGGGCGGGCATGTGCATGCGTCTGGAGCCAAATTGAGTTGCACGCTCGCAGAAGGCGCCGCGAAAATCGATCACGCTATTGATTCGGTCGAGTTGTGACCCCAAGGCGGCTCGTCTGGATTGGTGTGAGCTGTGGGCTTGGCGCAATTGGCGTGCTCTTGGTCGGGGCCATCGGATCTATCAACGCATTCCCCTTGCAGACGATTCCGTTTCGCCAGCCATCGTTGTTGTTTGAAGTCTCGGCTCTGGGTGACTGGATTGTTGCGAGCGAGTCGCGAGCCATGGTTGATGGCATTGCGTCTGTCGGAAAGGATGTCGCCCGCCAAGATCTCGTTCTGAGCGACCCGATGGGCAACCAGGTTCCACTTGAGGAGCCTGCTCGAAACATCACCTACGTCATGCCTGATCGCGCTGGTCACGTTATAGGCGTCTTTCGCGCGTCGCATTCTGGGCATTGGACGGTTGAATATGCTGATCCAACGAGTGAGCAGGGAGGAATGGCGATCATCGCGATAGGCCCTGATCCCGCTATGCCCATGCTGTGGTGGGTGATCGTGCCGGGTGTACTAGCAATTGTTTTACTGGGTGTGGGGGCGGGTTGCGGCTGGGTCGCGTGGCGAACGAGCGTTCACGCGTACAATTGATGGGTGCCTGCGAACCCACTCATGCATTCTGATCGTCTCAGCACGATGCCGATTACCGCTTTGACGGTTCGCGCCGCTCGTCGATTAACAACTGTCGAGTTGCTGCGTGAAACCTTTCGGTTTGCAGTACCAGCTGCGGTCATCGGGTTTGTGCTCGCGTGCTGTAGTCGATTGTCATCAACGCCAGATTGGCCATGGTGGTGGATTGCTGGTGGTTTGGCACTCGCGGTTGTCATCGGGGTTGCGACACGTTGGACCGCTTGCCACGTTGAGCAGCGTGTAGCCGCCATAGTCATTGATGAACGGCTCGCCTTGCATGACACGTTTTCGACCGCTTTGGCAATGGCCGATACTGAAGACACGCCGCTTACGCTGGCGCAGCGAGCTGCCGCGGCCGCGGTAGCGAATCAGCCAGGCATCATTGGGCAAGTGCTCGCCGCCACACCGATATCGCTGCCCAAACGTTGGTGGTCGCCAGTGGTTGTTGTGCTCGCAGCGGGTGCTGTAGCGGGTATGCCATCGCTCTTCGGTACTGCGCAGCAGCCAGATACTGCTCAGTTTGTTGAGGCGCGTCTCGAAACCGACGAAGCAATTGCTGAGATGTTGAAAACGCTCTCGGCGTCGCCCGACATCCAAGCGTATTTGGGAGAGGATTTTGTACTCGACCCGCCGATTGCCGAGATAGATTCAACAGTGCTACGCCAGCACACGGTGCAGTCGCTAACCGAGTTGCAGCGTCAACTTGATGCGTTCGCGTTGGAGCCATCACAGCGAAGGATTGCTGGCGTACAGGACCGACTGGCTGAAATCGATGAGGGCTCGCATGATCTTTCTGCAGACACACGGCGTGCGTTGGCAGCGGGGGACTTTCAACGGGCCGCCGATGCGATGGCCGAGATTGAATCGTCAGGCGACGATGCCACTGCACGTGCTGAGGTGTTTGAGTCACTTGCTGATGATCTCGAAGCAGCTTCCATAAGCGATGCAAAGTTGCGTGAGTCGCTGCGAGAAGCAGGCGTGCAGACCACCGAAGAACAAGATTTGGCAGATGCCATAACCGAGTCCGAACACATCGATGACATTACGCGAGAGGAATTGCGTCGCTTGCTTGAGGACCAACAAGCCGCGTCCGATTCCATCGAACAGATGGCCAAGGAGTGCAAGCAAGCTGCAGAGCGGTGCCGGAATCCTGCAGATCAGGGCGAATCGACCAACGAGCCGTCGGCATGCGAGCAACTCGCAAAGGACCAACAAGCAGGGGATCAAGCAGAGGCCTGCAGCAGCGCGTGTGCATCGAGTAGACGCCTCGCTGGAAGCGGCTTGGCTAGCGATGGGTTGTCAATGAAGGATGGAGCTTCGCAGCCTAGTGGTGGGGATCGACCATTCGCTGGTGAGCCACCACCTGTTGGTGTCATCGATCAGGCTCCCATGACAGTCGATGAGCAGGCACAGGTTGTCGGTACGTCGCCGACTGAGGGGCCGCTTCGTCGTGGCAATGTGTCAGAGGCAGGTCAAGCGGCCGTGCAAGCGGCGAAGAGACGGGTTGAGCGTGGTATTGACGTGCAGCGAATTCCACGGCGATACCGGCAGGCAGTGGCCGCATGGTTTGCGATATCAGAGAAGACGGCTGTCGACGACGCCGCGGCTATAGAAGAACCAGATGACGATTCAGCGGACAAGAGCGAAAATCAAAACGAGCAGGACGACTACTAGCAATGCGTATGAGTGCAACACTGAACTGTCTTCTGGTGTGCCTCACGTTGATCGTGTTCAGTTGTGACCGGGCTACGCCCGTGGTCGTGGTCTACGTGTCGACTGACGAGCAAATCGCACGTCCAGTGCTCGATGCATTTGAACAAGAGACAGGCGTGCATGTGTTGATGGTCGGAGACACTGAGGCTCGGAAGACATCAGGATTGCTTGCGAGAATTCGAGCCGAGCGGGGTGCACCCCTCGCCGACGTACTGTGGTCTTCTGAAGTCTTTGGAACGATTGGCTTGGCCAATGATGGGCTGCTGGCGCCGCATATTTCTGGGTTGACTGAAGCATGGCCGCTTCAGTGGCGGGATACTGATCGCCGGTGGTATGCGTTCTCCCCTCGTCCGCGAGTGCTGGTGTATGACCCTGCTCGCACGCAACTTTCCGACTTGCCAGCCAGTTGGATAGAACTTGCCGACCCTCGCTGGAAGGGTCAAGTCGTTGTGGCCGATCCTCGCTTTGGAACAACCGGCTCGCACATGGCGGCGATGCGGTGGTGGATGCAGGGTGATCAACGCTGGCAATCGTGGCTCGATGCTATGGCTGCCAATGATGTTCGAATTCTTCCGGGTGGCAATGCAGCAGTTGTGGATGCTGTACGAACAGGGGAGGCCCTCCTTGGTTGTACTGACGCTGACGATGTCCGCGCTGCCAATCGCAATGGCGCATCGCTGGCGATGCTGCCTTCGCGACACGGCGATCGTCCCGGCGA
Organism: Phycisphaerales bacterium; assembly: GCA_029247205.1. Taxonomy (GTDB): domain Bacteria; phylum Planctomycetota; class Phycisphaerae; order Phycisphaerales; family SM1A02; genus UBA12567. Next base: position 36,097 of record JAQWLT010000010.1, read on the forward strand.
AGGGGCCATGCTCACGCCCAATACTGTTGCGATTGTGCAAGGAGCGCCGAATCCGAGAACGGCAGCGATGTTGGCCGATTGGTTGCTTTCGAGTGATGTCGCAAGGCGTTTGGCCGAATCGGTGTCTGGCAATGTGCCAATCGATCCGATTGTGGCTGCCGAATTTCCCAATCTTGCTATTGAAGATCCATTGCATATGAATCTGGTTGAGGTTGAAGCGCACCACATGCCTGCAATCACCGAATCGGTCGCCGCATGGGGCGGAACACGTGTTCGGTAGGGCTGCGCTTTTTCTTGGGTGGGCGGTGGTGATTGGCTGGCCCGTTGTCTCGGGCATTTGGCAGATGGCTGGTTCTTCCACTGAGACTGAGACACATGCCGCCCCGCTCCACGACGCTTGGTCGCTTCTCTGGCATACAACGACTTGGTCGGTGGCGATTGCGTTATTGGCAGTCGTGGCCGCGATCCCCATGTCGCGGGTGATTGCTTCGGCTTCGGGGCGACTTCGAGCGGTGGCCTTTGCGGGCGTCGGCATTGGCTTGGTCCTGCCTCCTTGGGCGGTTTATTACGTGTGGTGGTCGGCGTGCCCGCCTGGCACGCCGCTGTACGACGCTGCTGTAGCGGTTGGGGGAGCCGGGGGCGTATCGCTTCTGCGGGAAGCTTTGCTTGGCGTCGCCATGCTCTCTGCGATGTGGCCGGTTGCAGTGTGTTGTCTGGTGCCCGCGTCGATGCGCTGGACTCGAGAAATGGAAGACCGCTTGAAACTTGATGGTGCCGGCGGGGTTGCTCGGCACATCGCACGGTTGCGGATCGAGCGACCGGGCCTGCTCGTTGCGGGGGCATTGGTTGCGTTATTGACCGCTGGCTGCACAACGGCTTTCGACCTTGCTGGTGTGTTTACGCTTGCGAATGAACTTCGCGCACGAGCGGATTTGGGGGCGAGTGTGGCATCACTGGCCGCGTTGACCTGGCCTTTATTCGTTTTGGCACTGGGCGGGGCAGGGATGCTGTGGTGGTGGGTATCGCGTCCACCACAATCCTCGTCTGAGCACACGCAATCGGCCACGTCGACTCGCCTTTCGGCGGCGTGTCTTTGGGCGATCCTTATTTTGGCACCAGTACTTCTCTTGGAACAACTCCGGTTTCGGGTCGACTGGTCGGCGGACTCGGCTTTTGCCACGGTTACCTCACTATGGACGAGCGTAGGTCGTACATTTCTGCGTGCATGTCTTGTGGGGTTATTTGCGGCAGTACTTGCTGCCTGTACGCGAGATGTGTGGCGGGCACGTGGTAGTTCGATCTTTGGCTTTACGTGGGTGGCGGCGGCCATGATGCCTGCGCCTCTTATTGGTGCAGTCGTAGCAAGTGCCTGGGGGGGGAGCGTCTTAAGTAGCGGCGCGGCTTGGGTGCTTGGGCTGCTCGTTCGAGGTGGCGCAATCGGGCTGCTTGCATCACGGTGGGCCGCACGGTCCGAAGCCATCTCTCGCGCAGACTTGCGAAAGCTTGACGGTTGGGCAGATCGGTTTGGAAGCCAAACGACTAGAGCGGCGGCGGTGGCGGCGGGATTGATCGCCTTGTCACTGGCGAGTAGTGATATCTCACTCGCCGCTCGACTCGCACCACCGATGGCTTCGCCGCCACTCGCTGTCACAATGCTCAATGCCATTCATTATCAGCGGCCAGAGGCCATTGTTGGTGTGCTGGCCTTGCTGCCGATTCCCATGATTGTGGTGGGTCTGCTGCTGGCTCGCTGCGTGTCAATTCGTCGCGTGATGCCCATGCTGCTGATCTGCTTGGTGACGGTCGGGAGCTTTGGATGTAAGCAAGACGAGTATGCGTCTACGCCACCGCTGATTCCGCTGACAGATTGGTCGGGCTTGCCCGGGCGCACACCCGGCCGCTTTGATGTCCCGCGTGGAATTGCCGTTGATGCGGCGGGTGATGTCCTGGTTGTTGACAAGTCGGCTCGTGTGCAGCGTCTTGATGGTCATGGAGGCGCTTCATGTGTGTGGACCATGCCCGCCTTTGATAATGGAAAGCCAGCGGGCCTTGGTTTGACCGCCGATGGTCAGGTTATTGTCGCTGACACCCATGAATATCAAGTGGCGGTATTCGATTCCTGCGGTGAGTTGCAACGTGTCTTTGGTTCATACGGCATGTCGCCTGGGCAATTTATCTACCCAACCGATGTTGTTGTGAGTCCCGCGGGCGAATGGTTTGTGTCGGAGTATGGCGGCAATGATCGCGTACAGGTCTTTGATGACTCCGGTTCCTTGCGACGTGTGCTTGGTGGTCCAGGCCGTGAGAGCGGTCAGTTTCGTCGCCCTCAAGGATTGGCTCTCAGCGGTGATGGCAGCATGCTGTGGGTGGCCGATGCGGGTAATCATCGGGTGCAAGGGATTGATCCGATGTCCGGTCAGATGCGGGTCGAGATCGGGGCGGAGGTGCTCCGATCGCCCTATGGCGTGACGGTGCTTCCTGATGAAACGCTTGTGGTGGTGGAGAATGGGCGGCACATGCTCAGTAGATGGTCCCCTGATGGCATACTTCTTGGTGAATGGGGAGGCTGGGGACGGGAGCCAGGTCGACTCCGAATGCCTTGGGGCGTGGTGTATGACCCTCTAGGTGATGTGGTCTATGTGCTCGATACCGGCAATTCCCGCATACAACAAGTGCCGCGGGAGGCATTGGTCCTGCCACTTGCTCAGTAGCATTGCACGTGATGCAGTTTGAACACTCGGGATGGCTGGTGTTATTGGTGCTCCTCGTACCCGTTCTTTGGCGGTCGAGAGGGGCGAGGGTTACGCTTGGCCCCATCCGGGGCGTGTTGGTTCCCCTCTTGCGGTGCTTGCTGATCACGACCTTGGTACTGGCGCTCGCCGACCCGGTACTTGTTCGGACATCTGACCGATTGACTGTTGCTGTTGTGCTTGATCGCAGCGCGTCGCTCTCGACTGCCGAGGTGGACCATGCTGTTGAGTGGCTGCAAGACGCTACGCGGGATCGAGGTGAGTCCGACCTCTTGGCCGTTGTGCATGCAGCCCGTGAACCATCGGCGGTGATGATGCCTGATGCGTATGGGCAAGTCGGCATCGACCCTTTGCAGGGCGAGCGTGATGGCACCAATCTTGCGTCGGCGATTGAGTTTGCAAAGGGCTTACTTCCGGAGGATGGCCGGCACCGAATTCTACTTGTGAGTGATGGCAACGAAACAGTGGGCTCGGTGCTCGAAGCAGCTGGTCGAGCTGCTGATGCAGGCATTCCGATTGACGTATTGCCGATCACCTATCACCGCAAAGACGAAGTGATGGTTGAGCGGCTGATTGCCCCACGTGAAGTTCGACCAGACACTGCCGTTGACCTGCGTGCTGTATTGCGGAGTGAGTCCGCCGCAAGCGGAACCCTGCAGCTTTTGCGTGGTGGCGTTCCCATTTCAAGTGGTATTCCCGTTGAACTTCAAGCCGGTATGACTGTCGTGCCACTGACGGTGCCAGCGGGTGGTGGAGCGACACAGCGGTATGACGTTGTTTTCGAGCCAGCCCAAGGCAGCGGCGATCTCAAGACACGCAATAATCGAGCTGGAGCGGTCACACTTCGTGCTGGCGAAGGCCGCGTGCTACTTGTGTCCGATGGCGGGGTTGGAGCGGAGCATCTTGCTTCGCAACTCAGTGGCCGCGGGCTCTCGGTGAGCATGGCGGGTGTTGAGTCGTTACTTGGTGGCCCGCCCGCACTGGCCGGCTGGGACGCCATTGCACTGGTCAATATTCCGCGATGGAGTCTTCCCGAGCATGTCGATGCAGAGTTGGCAGACTGGGTTCGTCGCGGCGGTGGTGGGCTGCTTGTCACGGGCGGACCTACATCGCTCGGTGCTGGTGGATGGATCGGCTCGCAATTGGCTGAGGTCTTGCCTGTCAAGCTCGATCCGCCGGCCGAGAAGCAGGTTCGACGCGGCGCGTTGGCAGTCATTCTGCACGCATGCGAAATGCCTCAGGGCAATGTGTGGGGACGCCGAGTGGCGGAAGCATCTATCGAGGCGCTCTCAAGCGTCGATCTGATCGGTCTCATTGAGTACAACAATCGAATGGGCAGTAGTGAGTGGGCCTTTCCTCTTTCGCAAGCGGGGGACAAGCGGGCCGCACTTCGGGCCGCGGCGTCACTGAATTATGGAGACATGCCAGACTTTGCCGAGCCCATGAACCTCGCTCTGCGAGGGCTTCAGGGGGTGGACGCTGGACAGCGACACGTCATCATTATTTCAGATGGTGATCCGCAGCCGCCGGGCCCAGAGTTACTTGATGCGTTCGTGCATGCCCAGGTGAGCGTGAGCACCGTGATGGTGGGCGGTCATGGCACGCCCACCGACCGTCGACGTATGGCAGCAATGGCATCGATGACGGGCGGTCGGTTTCATGATGTGCAGGACGCAACCCAATTGCCCCGCATCTTCATTCAAGAAGCACAGGTCGTATCCCGGTCCTTGCTTCAAACGGGCCAGTTCCAGCCGAGTTGGAGCGGCCCGGGTGGAGGCCCTGTATCCGGCGGCATCATGTCAACCATCGGCGAGATTCCAGCGATCAATGGGTACGTGCTGACCGAATCAATCGGCGGGCTCGCTGCCGATTCCATGGTCGTGCCAGGCACACAGGGGCCAGATCCGCTCTTTGTATGGGGTAGTCGTGGCCTTGGCCGCGTGGTGGTCTTTGCCAGTGAGGTCGGTGGAATGTGGACGCGGCAATGGTCGGACTGGGCGGGAGCGCGGCTCTTGTGGGACCGGACCATCGCGTGGCTCTTGCGCCCAGGCGATGATGGACTGCTTGCGATGAGTCTTCGGCAGGGTGATGACGGCCAGGTACACATAGACCTCGAAACCGTCACGGCCGACGAAGGCATTGCGAACTTTTTGCAGACCGATGCGTTAGTCCTTGGTCCAGGCGGCCGTGGCGAGCCACTCTCGCTGCAGCAGGTTGGGCCTGGCCGGTATCGCGGCAGCTTTCGCATGGACCAGTCTGGCGGGTGGATTGTGGGTGTGCGCTACCAGGGCATCGACTCATCGACTGGTGATCCGATCGAGGGCTGGGTGCAAGGGTCAATCATTCACAATTGGTCAGATGAGGACGCTGCGGTGCGAAGCAATGCCATGTTGCTTGAAGAGGCAGCTCAGCGAAGCGGCGGTCGGGTGCTCTCGCTTCAGAGCGATCCGACCGAGGCGGTGATCTTCGAGCGTGCAGGACTTGATGTTGCGGCAGGTCAGCGGAATACGTGGTCGTTGCTTGCGGCAATTGCTGGTGTGCTGTTGCTCATTGATGTCGGTGTGCGCCGAATCGTGCCAGACAGGCAGCGCCGCGCAGTACTTGCGGCGAGAAGAGCGACAGATGTATCAGCGAGCGAGGCGAGATCCACTGAGTCGGCGTGGAAGCGTGTGCGAAGGCAGGCCCGCTCAGATCAAACTTCGAGTGACTCGCAAACGATAGATAAAAACGAGCCACCGCAAATGGATGCGGATTCCGATAGCACACTGTCACAACTTCGTGCTGCCCGGCAGCGATGGCTTGATGAGGGGGGTGATTCGTGACCGCTCCGCTGCTTCCCCCGCCAATTGCTGATCCACGCGACCATCAGTCGGTGTTGTCTGCCGTGGCGGCTACACGGGCTGGACTCGCGGCGTTACGGGAAGAGATTGGTATTCATGTAGCTGGCCAAGAGTCGGTGGTTTCGGGCGTGTTGACATGCTTGATTGCCGACGGTCATGCGCTACTCGAGGGAGTACCGGGCACCGGAAAGACGCTGCTTGTAAAGACCATCGCAGCCGCGGCTGGGCTTGATGTTGGACGTATGCAGTTCACTCCTGACCTCATGCCAGCTGACATCACCGGTACGACGGTCATGGCCGAGGGGCCACGCGGTCGTGGCAGTGTGTTTCGCCGCGGCCCGATCTTTCATGCGGTGGTGCTTGCAGACGAAATCAACCGGGCTTCGCCACGGACGCAGTCGGCCTTACTTGAAGCAATGCAGGAGCGAACGGTCACGGTTGGTGGAACGACGCACCCGTTGCCACGCCCCTTCATTGTGCTTGCCACACAGAACCCAATCGAGCAAGAGGGAACGCACCGATTGCCCGAGGCGCAAGTCGATCGATTCTTGATGAATATCACCGTCCGTCCACCCGAGCGAGCAGTGCTTGAGCGAATCATTGAACAGACAACTGGCGCAACGGGCCAGGATGTTCGCACTCGTATTGCACCCGGATTTCTTGAGTCGGCCAGTCTATTGAGTCGACGTATTTTAGTAGCGCCCCATGTTGACAACTGGATTGCGTCGATTGTACTTGGTACAGGAGATGCATCGATTGGGGGCGAAGTTGCCGACTTGGTATTGTCGCCGTGTAGTCCGCGTGCCGCCATCGCAGTTCGGATGGCTGCGCAAGTTCAGGCGCTCGCTGCTGGTCGACTCGCAGCATCTTGCGCCGATGTGGCGGCGGTCGTGCCAGCCTGTTTTCGGCATCGGCTTGTTGCCAATCCAGTT
>JAQWLT010000015.1 GCA_029247205.1 Phycisphaerales bacterium
ATGGCGGCCAGTGCAACGACTACCCGACTGGAATCAGCACGGACCCCAGGCGGCGATCAGCGCCAGGACATCATTGACGCCAACGGCGCCGTCACCATCGACATCCGAGTCCGGATCATTGGTGCCGTAGGCCCCAAGAAGCTGGAGTATGTCGTCCACATTGGTCTGGTTGTCACCATTGAGATCACTCGAGCATGGTGTACCGATGGCAACCACATCCATCACCAGATCGACATAGACCGTCTCGAGCTGGACCGTGACCTCACCAAATATGGGGATCGATGTCGTGGCGGTTCCCAGGACGATGTTGTCCATGAGCATGTTGCCGAATCCGTTGTCGTCGAGCAGAAGCTCGATGTCGAACGCGATCGTCACCGGTTCGGGCGGAGCCGGTTCGAGAATGGAGGTCGTTCCACCGTCGATCGGACAAGGTCCTTCGACGATGCCTCCGAAGGATGAATCGGGAAGCTGATCGGACACGTCGATTGGTCCGAAGTTGAATCCGAAGTAGGTGACGTCGACGGATACGCCGGTGATGCTCACCTGCAGGTCGTACTCACCACCGTCCGGACGAACTTCGTCTGGACTGGTCCAGGAAACATCCTCACCGGAGGTCTGGATGGATATTGGCCAGCTGGCTGAATCCGCACCAACCATGGAGGTGGCGGCGGCGACGATGAAGGCTGAAGTGATCATCCTTCCATGATGGCAGGTCTCAGGCACGGGTCAAGACCGGAAACCTACTCTTGGGCATCAAAAAGCACGCCGCGAGGCATGGAATGGACCTCGCGGCGGACAGATTGGTCAGGGCGTGTGGCGTGCGTGGTTAAGTCGTTGATCACGTCTCGATCAGTCGTCGCAGGGGGGTTGTCTTCTTTCTGAAATAACCACCATCTGGATGGTAGAAATGGATGGTCGGTGGTTTCTGCGAAATGTGGATGGTGAGAGTCAGCGCAACCTCAATGAATAAACCCCTGCCGAAGCAGGGGTTATTTTTGAAAGCGGGTGAGGCGATTCGAACGCCCGACATTCACGTTGGCAACGTGACGCTCTACCACTGAGCTACACCCGCAGGGTGTGTTGTTTTCGGCTGATTGAGCTGCAGGCTTGAGCACGCTCAGTCAGTCGAGTGCGGAAGTTTACCACGGGCAGTGCACGGTGCAAGCAACTTGGCTGTTTTGATGCCATGAAGGCCCGTGAAGCCCATTGGGTGAGCGCTGAGGAGGTCGAAAAAATAGGCTCCCCACCTGCCATAAGCAAATGGGGAGCCCTCTCTTCCTGCGACCGGTCAGGACCATCTTTGTGGGCTGCCTTGCGGCTTCCCGGCTCGCCCTCTGGTCTCGCCGGTGAGATCAGAATACAGGTGTTAAGACTGATTTCAGCGGTAGGCCGATGGCAATGGATGGAGATGCCTGTCGCGAGGTTTGGAAATGTGCGTAATCGTGTGCCGGAGCAAACTCCATAGATGTCCTGAACGCACTCAACATGACTCCAGTGGGACAAGGGGCAAGCAGAGATCTGATTGTTCCGACAACATGGTTGGGTCGCTTCCGCGCAAGTCATTGTGAATGGTTCACTTGGCCAAGTTGCCCGAGTGCAAATTCTTTTGCGGAAGCAGGTTTCAACAGAACTGGTCGTGGCTGATCTGCGAAAGAGACTGTGTATGAAATGGAGTGTCGATTCAATAAGGCCAACACGTTTGGGCAGCAGTGCTGGCCGTACACGAACAGTGCAATACCCAAGTCCGGGCTCCAGCAAGATCCCGATTGAGGCTGCTGGGTTCGACTCTATGGGCGTGCACAGGGCGATTTGGTGGTTTTTTGCCATGCCGTCCGACCCGAACGGTGGAAGGATCGTAGACCTTGACTTCATTCTGTGTTGGCCGCAAAGGCTTTATATGGACCCCTGTTCGTTCAGGTGAATCCATGTGATGTATGAGCGAATTCAGGCAGGAGAACCTCAATGACGACTCAATTGCGTGGTGTCAGTGGTGCACTGGCAGTCGTAACGGTATTGGCTGGCGCTGGCATTGCCATGGGGCATGGATCGCTGGCGAACCCGCCATCGCGCATCTACAGCGCCTTCAATGAGGGGCCCGAAAACCCAACATCCGATGCCGTGGCAGACGCAGTCGCGATCGGTGGCACCCAGCCACTCTATGACTGGAATGAACTGGTCAACTTTCACCCCGGTACCAATGATCAACAGCGCGTGATCGACTACTCGATCAACATTCCAGATGGACAACTCGCCAGTGCAGGCAATGCGAAGTTTGCTGGCTTTGATCAGGTCCGCACCGACTGGCCATCAACCGATATCCAGTCAGGGCCCTTTGAGTTTGTCTGGTACGCCACGACACCTCACGACCCAAGTGTGCACCGACTCTGGATGACGACCCAAGATTGGGATCCAACTATGCCCCTGGATTGGGCGCATATGGAAGAGGTCCCCATCGGGCCAGTGAGCCTCGATGGCGCGGAGTATCGCTTCAATGCCATTCTTCCACACCGCACCGGCAAACAGGTGCTCTATGTGATCTGGCAACGACTCGATCCGGTCGGAGAAGGGTTCTACGCCGTCGCTGATGTGGACTTTGGTCAATCGGTCGACCCAACAGAATGTGTTGCCGACTTCGATGGTGACTTCGCCGTTACTTCGATTGACCTGCTGGCAATGATCGCTGCATGGGGGTCATCGGACGAGTTGTATGACATCGTCGAAGATGGGGTTATTGATGTATCGGACTTGATCTTGTTCCTGTCAAGTTGGGGGACGTGCGGGCCGGATTGTGATCTTGACGGCACACCCGACTCCGTTGAAATCAAAGAGGGCGCGCTGGACTGTGATGCCGATGGCATTCCAGATTCGTGCCAAGACACGTCCGATTGTGATGGGAACGGCGTGCCTGATATCTGCGATCTCATCAGCGGTACACATGAGGATTGCAATTTGAACCTCGTGCCCGATGTCTGCGATCTGGCGACAGGAGATGCCGATGGAAATGGCATACTTGATGAGTGTCAGTTTGATGGACTGAGTTTCTCCTTTGATGTCATCGACAATTGGGGGAGTGGGTTCCAGGGTGCACTCTCCATCCACAACGATGAACCGCAGTGCGTCGTCGGCTGGGAGTTGCTGTTTGATGTTGGCTTCACGGTCGATGAGGTATGGAATGGCATATTGGTATCGCAAGATGGTCAGCGGGTCCGAATCATCAACGATGATTGGAACTTCCGAATCTGTTCAGGCAAGAGCGTGACAATCGGCTTCATTGCAACTGGCGCTGTGAGCGTGCCCGAGAACCTCACTGTCAATGGCAATGCCGTAGAGATTGCACCTTGACGCACGGGGTGTTGGCGGAGTAGCCCGAACTTATGGATTCAGCATGAAGGCATCAAGCACTTCAAGGAGATCGTCTACACCAACTACGCCGTCGAGATTGAGGTCCGGACCGCACAGAGGGTCAACTGGTTGAGGGCCCCAGGATGCAATCAAGCTGAGTACATCGGTGACATCAACCATTCCGTTTCCATCGACATCGCCTGACAAGGCTGGTTCAATGAGTGCCCAGTGGCTGAAGTTGTAGTTGTGCGCCCAACTGATGATCATCGCACCCGATGCATTGGCGTCCCGCGGCACTCCGTAGAAGGACAGTGGTGGGGCGCCAATCAAACGATGCCCCAGAAGCTGTACGCCGTCCTCAGCGGTCGCGACAAAGCCGAACGTGACATAGCCCGCATCAAGAAAGCGTCCGAATGCCATGCCGGTGTCGCTGATGCCATCCAACTCAATGGCAATCATGTTCGAGGGAATCACAAGTTCAGTCGCATCAAGTCCGTCAGGACTCGTCATGAAGAACCTTGGTTCGTCATCAGCGGTGTTCCAGCAACCTGTTATCACGCCATCATGGTTGGCCAGCACCTTCAGGTTGAATGCCTCGGGAATTGTCTTCGTTGGTGCGCCAAGTTCCGCGCCGTCTTGGCCAAGCGGCGCTAGATGAATGTGATGTACGTCACCGCCGGGCCAGAACCCGTTGGGTGCGTGTGCCAGCACCACACGATCTTGATCATCGATGGCAATGCCCCTGGTGGCGCCGCTGAGCGTCAAGGCCGGGTCGATGAGTTCTTGGTCTTGCCACAACATGGCCCGAGATGAACCACCATCATTGAAGTTGCTCGTGCCGATGACCGTCCCGGTGTTGTTGATGTCAGCGGCATAGGCTGGTGCACTTACGCCACTGAGCGAACTGAAGCGAACGCTGCCGATTGCTTGATGCCAGACGAAGCCGTCATTGGCATCGTTGCCCAAGACATATCCGGTCTCGGTGACGTGGGTAATTGCTGCGTACGGGCCAAACGCGCCGTTGGCCACTGGCGTCGTGCCAGTTGTATCAATGTGAATGATGGTGTCAGTGGTGCCGTCGATACCGAAGGCAGTGCCATCGGAGGCAAGTTGGTGCGCCTCGGTGTAGTCCCAGTTGACTGGAACCAGATGTGGAGTGCCGGATTCCCAGAAGAAGGGCTGGCGAGTGAGATCCAAGCCAAAGCCATGGAAGGCAAACCCAGTGATCCGTCCGGCATCATTCAGATCGAATGGCACAAGCGTCTTGGTGTCGTTGCCCTCTGGATGCTCGAGCACCGTGACGACATAGCGTTGTGGAAGATCGGCAACTGCCTGACAGGCGATGGCCGCGGCCACGCCTGCGATGGGGGCCCACCTGTGGCTCACAATGATTGGCGACATCCTTCATCTCCAAAGGCAATGCGTTCAACCTACTGGCCGGTCAGGTGCGGTGCAAGAAAGGAACGCTCAATCAAAGGGGATGAGCGAAGAAGAGCATGCTAGGGTGGTGTCTATGAAGGGCCCACTGCAATTACTGGCACTGGCGGCGGTAGCCGGGATGTGCAGTTGTCACAGTACGACGTCCAGTTTGGAGAGTCCCATGGTCGATGGATCGCGATATGACGCCTGGTTGCTTGGACGCGCGCAGGATGGTGGCGTGCCACATCTTGGATGTGAACGCCCGTGCTGCGTGGAAGCCCGGGTGCAAGGACATGTCGAATATCCCTGCTCGCTTGGTATCCATGATCGACAAACAGGATCGCTCCTGCTGATCGAAGCAACGCCTGCGGTCGAGCCGCAGATTGCGATGCTCCATACGCTGGCAGGCGTCACGGGCCGCGGTCGCCAGCCCGTCGATGGAGTGCTGATCACCCATGCGCACATCGGTCACTACACGGGGCTGATGCAGTTCGGCGAAGAAGTCGCCGCGACCGATCACATACCGCTACATGTCACCCCGCGGATGGCGAGCTTTCTGCAAGAGAATGATCCGTGGGCGCAGGTTATTGAATATGGCCAGGTGGATGTGCACCCCGTGAAACCTGGACAGTCTTGCCAGCCGCTGGAAGGTCTGCGGGTCGAGTTCATCGAGGTCCCACATCGTGAAGAACACAGCGACACGGTCGCGTTCAAAGTACACGGGCCAGAACGCACATTGTTGTGGGTCCCTGACGTCGATCAGTGGGGCCGGCACGAAGGGCTCCTTGCGCAACTACTTGAAGGCGTCGATGTCGCCTATGTTGACGCTACTTTCTATGACGGCAGCGAATTGCCCGGTCGCGATCTGAGCCGCATTCCACATCCACTGATGGTCGAGACGATGGAGATGTGGGCTGATCAGGCAGAGGCGAATCCAGGTGTGATTCGATTCATCCATATGAATCACACCAATCCGGTACTGCGCGATGCCGCACTCCGCTCACAGATTGAAGCGAAGGGCTTTTGCGTTGCGGAGGTCGGTGAGCACACACCCCTATGAGGCGTTGATCTTCTCGGTGGAGTGGCCGGTTCCCATCTCGCCTTCGTCTTGCTCGCTCATGATGAGCTCGTAGGCCGACACGGTGATCGCCAGGCAAAGTGGTATGCCAACGAAGAAGAGCGGTAGCACAAGCACGATGGACGTCCCAATGAAGATGAGACCCATGACGATGATCAGCCCAAGCAGGGGGCCGAAGACAGGCCCGGTGATACGCCATGATGTCGAGATACTGTCGCAGACGCCAAGACGGGTGCGGGGATCGATGCAGAGCAAGCTGGCGAAGATGAGTTTCGTAAAGAGCATGATGAAGATGCAGATCAGCACGAGTCCGACCAGAATGGCGGTGACTGTAATGGCGGGTAAAGCCGCGGAAGTGCCGCCTATGAAGAGGGCGCCGAAGCCAAGAAACAATGCCGCTACCACAACTGGTGCCATAAAGATGAGCTTCACGAGCACGCCAATCCCAACCAGTGGCCAGTAGCGTCGAAAGCCTGCGAAGAGCGTGCCCATGGCAGGCGATTCGCCACGTAAGTGCAGGAGCGCGATGAGCAAGATGCCAGCTGCAAGTGGAGCGCTAGTGAAGATGTCGATCAAGTGGTCTGTCGCGGTCGCCCCCTTTTGGTTTGGGTCTGCGCCGAGGACACTGTTGACCAGGGCCTTGACAAGGCCTATACCCACGAGGATCAATATGAAGACGAGTGTGGCGGCAAGTAGCCCGCCGTATCGTGACTTGAACAGGGCCATGCCTTTGGCGAATGCGGCATCAAATGTAAACTGCATGGGTGCGGGTCCTTTGATAAAGGGGCTACGGAGGTCTCGGCTGGTCAAAGTCTCACTGTATCAAGTTCGACCCTGACCGATCGGACACATGGCCATGCGCTGCTAGAGAGCTTGTGTGTGCCTGCACAGCAACAACAAGTGCTCAGCCCCGCCGATATTGCAAGAGCTTGCAGCAAGCAATTCAATCATTGGTCATCACAGTTGCTTCCGTATGCGGAGCTACTTTGTGACGAACCGATTGAACCCTATCGTGGAATTCTAGTGGGTCGTCGACTATAGATGCCTGGAGCTGACACAACGCCACATCGCAAAATAAGCAAAGCGAATGTGTTCGACCATCACTTTGATCTCAGTTGAAGTCGTGCAGATCTTGGCGAAGATCTGCCAAGTAAGAAAGGCAGATATTGTTGGCCGGCTGCGAATGGCCGGCAGCGAACTAGTTCCAAGACAAATCTTTTGCCTTGCGGAATTCAGAGATCGCCTGCTTTCTACTGGCTTTCAATTCAGTGATTGGTGCAGGGCGTGTTGTATTGCCGAGCCATCGGTTTCGGAAGGAGCGATCAGGATCAAATCGCTCAGCTTGTGTGTCAGGATTCATGATGCGGAAGTAAGGCGCAGCATCTGTACCTGTCGATGCTGACCATTGCCAGCCGCCATTGTTGCTGGCAAAGTCGTAATCGATCAGTTTGGACGCGAAGTACGCTTCGCCGAGTCGCCAGTCAATCAGTAGGTTTTTGGTCAAGAACATAGCGGTGATCATTCTGAGCCGGTTATGCATCCAGCCGAGTTCATTGAGTTGCTTCATCGCAGCATCAACGATATCGATACCTGTCTCACCAGTGCACCATGCATCGAACTCGGCGCCTGCTTGCCGCCAGGGGACGTTGCGTGTCCATTTTTGCAGTGGGCGCCGCATCGACACGTCTTCGTTCGATGCCATGACATAGCGGTAGAACTCTCGCCAAATGAGTTCGTTGCGCCATGTGCGTGGTCCCTCGGGCCAGCTTTGGGGATTGACGCCATACAGATCGACAAGCGGCCGTAGGCAGGTCGTCGGTGAGATGGCGCCAACAGCAAGCCATGGGGAGAGCGTGCTGGTGCCATCAACATCAGGACGGTCTCGGTCGGTTTTGTATGCAGTCACGCGGTGCTTGAGAAAAGTGTCCAGTTGTTGCAGTGCGGCGCTGGTTCCGGCTGTCCAGGGTTTGTTGTCGTTGGTGCTGGTTTGCGAAGGAACGGGATGGCGTGCTGAATTGGCTGGCGCAAGTCCAATCTGCTCGAGCTGGGCATCCCATGCATTTCGAAATGGCGTGTAGACCTTGAAATAGGTCCCAGCTTTGGTTCGGATATCGGTCAGTGGAAGAATCGTTTCAGTCACGATTGGTACAGCAGTGCACCCTTGTTGGGAAAGCAGGTGTGTCACCCTGGCATCTCGTTTTTGTTCGTTGACGCCCGCTTCGATGCCAAATAGAACTTCTGTTGCATGGAGCGATGCGGCATGACGGGAAATGGAGTCAGCAGGATCTTGATCATCATCGATATGCACAATGGCGAGTGGGATATCCATGGCGGCCAGATCGCGTTCGAGGGCGTGTACTGTCTCTATGTACCAGTTGACTCGGTTCGGTCCCCAGCCATGTTGCTTCCATATGGCAGGACTGAGTAGAGCGATTGCATGTACATCACTGCCAGAGGACAAGGCAGCATCTAGTGCTGGTTGATCAATGACGCGCAGATCGTGGCGAAACCAGACAAGGCAATTCATATCGCTGTACTGATCTCTTTGGCAAGACGAGTGGCTTCATTCCTGATCCCATCCAGCATCCCTTTGAAGACAAATCCATGCAGTGGCCTGACTGCCTGCCAATACAGGAGGCCTGCGATGCCTCGGGGCCTGAAATGCGCGGTTTGCGTCAGTCGAGTTCCTTGATCAGTTGATTCGATTGAAAATTCAAGCGTGGCAGTTCCGGGCAACTTCATTTCAGCGAAGAGCACGAGTCGTTTGTTTGTGTCAGCATGGAGTACGCGCCAGAAATCAAGTGCATCACCTTCATGCAGCATGCGTTGGCGGCGCCTGCCACGGCGTAGTCCCGGGCCACCGACAAGTCGATCCATCACTCCGCGAAGTCGCCACAGCCAATCTGCTTTGTAGTAGCCGTGGCCGCCGCCAATAACGGAGATAGCTTTATAGACACAAGGAGCCGGTGCATCTATATGCCGATCGCGACAGTCTTCGTATACATGGCCGCCCGCCCATGAGGGGTCATGCGGCATCGGGCCGGAGTCGGTCCATGATGTTTCAATTGTGTCGCTGCGCGCATGTGCGATGGCTGCTTCAATCGCCTCTGCCGCTGAGTCTGGCTTGTGGCCGATGAGTTCCTCGAGGCTGTTGTCCCTGCACACAACACGGTTGCTCAGGCCTTCGGCAAGCGGTCGTGCAATTTCAGCATCGACCGGTGTGACGAGGTGGATCCACAGAGAACTTAGTCTGGGGGTAAGTACAGGAACTGGAATCACAATTCGTCGGGGCAGTTTGAGGTCTTTGGCTACAAGACGCATGAGTTCGAGATAGCTGAGGACAGTGCTTCCGCCGATATCGATGGTCTTTCCGTACTGTTTGACCGCCCCAGTGCAGGCTGTGATGGCCTCGAGGACATTTCGAATGGAGACAGGCTGCGATTCTGTTCTTACCCATCGTGGAGTAATCATGATGGGCAGCCGTTCAACGAGATATCGCAGGATCTCAAATGACGACGAGCCACTGCCGATGATCATGGCGGCGCGAAGGGTGGTGACTGGTACGCGGCTGCTGCGTAGTTGGTCTTCTACTTCGCGTCTTGATTGTAAGTGTTTGCTCAGGTGGTCATCATTGTCGCCCAGGCCTCCGACATAGATGATTTGCTTCACTCCAGCTGTCTCGCAAGCGCTGGCTGTTGACTTTGCAAGTTGGTTGTCAACTTCGTGATAGTCCCCGTGGGCAGAACGCATCGAGTGAACGAGGTAAATTAAGACGTCGCAGCCATGCAGCTGCTCGGCTAGTAGCGTTTCATTAGTCAGATCACATTTTTGAACTTCAAGATTGGCATGATTGGCCCATTGCCGGCTGGTGATTTTGATTGGACTGCGTACAAGGCATTTTACATGGTGCCCGGTTCGAAGTAAGCGTGGGGCGAGCCTGCCTCCGACATACCCACTCGCGCCAAGAATGGCGACTGTTTGCTGGACCTGTGGTTCGCTTTGCATTGCAGTGATTGCGGATTCATCGAGTGGTGACATGACAACATACTTATGCGTTTGAGGTTCAATTGAAACGGCAGGGGGCTTTGCAAGTGCCCCTGCCGCGATCGCGAAGAGAATATGAATTGTGTGTGCACTATCAGCTTACAGGCAGTCGGTTATGCCGCAGTTGAATCCCAGCGAGTCTGGATTCCCTTGAACTGGATTGCTTGATATGCGGCGGATACGCCTACGACTACATAGATGAGTCGGGCAAGGCCGGAGTCTGCTCCGCCAAAGATGGTGGCCACGAGATTCAAGTCGAATAATCCAATGAGCCCCCAGTTGAGTCCGCCAATGATGACTAATACTGCTGCGATGACGTCGAGGAGTTTCATGTTATGTGTCCTGTTTGAGTGATGTGCGTGTTGGTGTTACCCGCAGGGAGGGGGGCCTAGAATCGATAGGCCGCCCCCGTAGTCCTGCGGGTTTGGAGGGAGGTCAATCTTGTGCCATAGAGACACTGGTAGAGGGGATAAGAACCGTATCGATGACATGAATGACGCCATTCTTGGCATCCACATCAGTGGCCACAATGTTCGCAGTGCCAATCATGGCGCCTGTATTGGTAACGGCAATTGGCAAGCGAGTCCCGGCAAGCGTTATGGCAGATCCCGCTTTGAGCGCTTCTGGCGAGTAGACGCGACCAGCGACGACGTGGTGCTTGAGAATGCGAGCAAGGGTCTCACGATTCTTAGGCAGAAGAAGTGAGGCAATGGTCTTGTCGCCCAAGTTTGCAAATGCATCATCGGTTGGCGCAAAGATTGTGAATGGACCAGACGACTGGAGCGTCTCGGCGAGGCCGGCTGCCTGTGCAGCTGCGAGCAGCGTGTTGAAGGAACCATTTTTTGCGGCAACCTGGACAATGTCAGAGTCAGTTGGGAGCATGACGCTGTCGATCACATGGATGACGCCATTGTGGCATTGGATGTCTGTCGTGGTGACCCACACGCCATCAACCTTGGCGCCTTCTGTATCAGTGGTAAAGGCAAGCCACTGTCCGCCCACGGCTACTGTTCCTGAGGTGGAGACGACTTGGCTTGCGGGGATCTTGCCGGCCACGACATGGTTGGTCAGAATGCCTTGCAGCATCGCTTTGTTTTCGGGCTTCAACAAAGCTTCAACTGTGCCCTTGGGCAACTTGGCAAAGGCAGCATTGGAAGGGGCAAATACCGTAAACGGGCCTGGGCCTGCCAATGTGTCTTGCAGTTCGGCAGCTTGAACAGCTGCGACGAGCGTGGTGAAGTCTGGATTGCTGACAGCAGTGGCAAGAATGCTGTCTTGGCTTGCTGCTGCAGCAGTGGTTCCGCTGCACTGGGCCATACTGGCGGAGAGGAGAAGAGTGGTGATCAACATGACGAGTGCTCCTTGGGGATGTGATGCGACGGTGTCGTCGAGGTAGGAATAACGGTCAAAACGTTCAACCGACCCCCAATATACCGGCCGAAATCAGCGTGTCAAGGGGTCAGCAAAGAAAAACATTCAAAACATCCATTATGACTGTGGCATGGAGTCGTTTGCCGATTACAGTGAAGCCATGCAAGAATCAATTGAAATGCGAACTGTTTCCCCACGCGACTTTGGTCGGGCAGTCGGTGTGAGTGAATCAACTGTCAAACGATGGGTTGACCAAGGTCGCTTGGTATCAACGCGGACTGCTGGCGGACACCGCCGGATCTCGGCAGTGGAGGCGTTGCGGACAATCCGTGACATGCAGTTGTCTCTACAGGATCCCGTCATTCTTGGAGTCAATGATCTCATTGGAGACTGCGGCCAGCCGTTGGCGATGCCTGCTGAAGCGTTGTATGCATTTATCGCAGCCGGAGAAGCTAAATTGGCCTACCAAGTCGTGGTCGGTGAATACATGCGAGGCAGTTCTATCTGGGAGATAGCGGACCAAGTGATTCGCCCCACGATGCATCGCATTGGCCAAGAAGGTCATAAGCCAGACGCAATTTTTATGGAGCATAGAGCGACCCAGATCGTGTTGGAGATCTGCCAGGCATTGCATAAGCTTGCGAATTCGGACCGCAATGTCGTGCCAGTCGTCATCGGTGGTGCGAGTGGGGATCCATATCAAATTCCATGTGTGCTGATTGCAGGAGTCATTGCGGAGGCTGGTGCTCATCCAGTGAATCTCGGTCCTGACACGCCAGCATCAGTATTTATTCGATCTCTAGACGCTACTAAAAAGCCAGTCTTGCTCGCTATCTCAGTGAGTGTGGTGAAGGATGTTCCAAAGCTGTCATTGGAATTGAATGAAGTTGTACATGCTGCCGCTGAACGAGCTTGTCGGGTGGCGATCGGTGGTAGGGCAGTTGGCGACCTTTCGCTTGATCCGTTGCCGTGCCTCCGCATCCATACGTCTATGGCGAGCCTTGCGCAAGAGGTTGGAATGCTCGTATCTCCTTAAAGCAGCCTTAGTTGACCTCTAAGAACTTTGTATGCCAGAACTTCCAGAAGTTGAAACTGTACGTCGTGTGTTGGAGCATCGCCTCAGTGATGCCACCATCAATCGAGTTGATGTGCGTTGCGCTGGTCTTCGCAATCCTTTTCAGCGTGGCTTTGCAAGCATGTTGAAGGGTTCCCGCTTTGAGGGATTTGGTCGCCGGGGAAAGTATCTCCTTCTGCAGATGAGTCGTACGCAAACTTGGATTGTCCACCTTGGAATGACGGGAATGTTTACTGTTGTTGATCGCCAGGTAGCAGGGCGACCAGCCTCGCAAAGGTTGTATGAGGGCAGGCATGACCATGTCGTTGTGAAACTTGAAGATGGTCGGTGTCTGATCTATCAAGATCCGCGAAAATTTGGAAGCATGGAGATTGTGCCGACGTCAGAATTGCATCATCACGCTGCAGTTGGCCGGCTTGGGCCAGAACCAATTGATCCAACGTTCGATGATCAGGTGCTCGCGTCGCAGTTGGCTGGACGCCGATGCAGCATCAAGGCCGCTTTGATGAACCAACGCATTGTTGCAGGGATCGGCAATATCTATGCCGCCGAGTCGCTCTTCTTGGCGAGGATTTCTCCTCGTCGAATGGCGAGTTCACTTGTTGGCATACATGGTGGGCCGGGCAAGCGGTGTACGCGTCTGGCAGCAGCCTTGGCCGATGTGCTGGGCCGAGCGATTGCTGCAGGCGGTTCAACCTTACGTGACTTCCTTTCGCCAGATGGAATCAGTGGAAGCTTTCCCCAGTCTTTCCGTGTGTATGACAGAGAGGGGCTGGTCTGTCGTCGCCGTCACTGCGCGGGCATTATTCAGCGGTATGTTCAAGACGGTCGCAGTACGTTCGTATGCCCGAAGTGCCAAAGATGAACGATTGTGAACGATTTACATGTGGATTGCTTGACAGCGACTGGCTTCGTGCTATACAACACCTATATGAACGATATGAACGTTATTTATACGCCGCTGTGCCACCCATCGCTACGGCCTGCTTGCCCACGTAGGGAAGCAAACTCCATGAACGGGGCGTTTGGCGCCCTGGCATCTGGCTGTGCTGGTAATGCAGTGATCATTGATCGTCTCTACGAGCCAATGCACCAATCCGCTGCATCACACGAACATCAGCCCATTTGCGATAGCGATAATTTACCGCAGCCACGCTGTAGATCGATGCGATTTGGTCGAACTTTCTTTGATCTGAGTGCCGATCAATGAAGCCGCAGATTCAGATGCATCGCGGGGCCTTTGAATTGCGTGCTTCAGTGCATCTGAGCCAGGATCTCGATGTTGTGTTCAACTTCTTTTCAGATGCACGCAATCTTGAACTGCTCACGCCACCCATGCTCAGCTTTTCCACGCTGACTGAGTCGCCCATCGTGATGAAAGTCGGTGCGTTGATTGACTACCGATTAAAGATACGTGGGATTCCCTTGCGGTGGAGGACTGAAATTACTGCATGGGATCCGCCGCACCGATTTGAAGATACGCAACTCAAGGGTCCGTACCGACAGTGGATTCATGAGCATCGATTTTGTAAAGAGGGCGATGGAACACGGATGGAAGACATCGTTCGCTACAAAGTATTTGGTGGACGCTTAGTCAATCGGCTGTTTGTGGCTCCAGATGTGTTGCGGATCTTCAACTATCGCAACCAGACCCTCCAAGAGCATTTGCAGAACAGTGTTTTGGGATCAGAACCGTGATTAGTTCAATCCTGCTGCTGCAATTGCTCGCCTCTGTTGGCATGGCCTCAGTCATCTGGTTTGTGCAGATTGCTCATTATCCGCTGCATTACCACGTGCCAGCCGATTCGTTTGTCGCCTATCAGCGATCTCACATGTACCGAGTGACATTCATTGTCGCTCCGCTCATGCTTACCGAAACGATTGCTGCCGCATGGCTTCTATTCCTTCCGCTTCCATGTGAACTAGTAGATCTTGCGTGGATTGGAATCACCCTCGTTGTTCTGCTGTGGATATCCACCGCGGTCTGGCAAGTGCCATGTCATCGTCGTCTTGAAATCGGCCGTGACGAACGAGCACTTCGTACGCTTATTCATACAAACTGGATTCGCACTGCGCTTTGGACAGCCCGATCGGTTGTCGCATGTGCCATGGTGTGGCCATTACTCAGTGGTACAACCACGCTTTGAAAGTCTTTGGAGAAGTCATGATGATCTTGTCTTATCGAAATCAAATCGGATCAATCGCAGTGTGTATCGCGATTTGCCTGATCAGTGCTTGCGGGCCGGTGCGAATCCCCGATAGAAATCCCATTGGTGATCAGTTCCCGCACGTATCAGGGGAGTTTCTGACTGGCTCCAAAGCGATGCTTCCTGATCAATTTCTTGGCGGCACGGCGATGTATCTGGTCGGGTATACCCAGCAGACGCAATTTGATCTTGATCGCTGGACGATGGGGCTTCTTGAAGCTGATCTTTCGTCAACCATCGTCGAGATTCCGACGATTCCGGGACTGGTGCCAACTGCAGTGAGCGGTTGGATCAATGACGGCATGCGTTCAGGCATTCCAAAGGAGGATTGGCCTGCCGTCATCACGCTATATGGATCAGATGCACATGAGGTTGCCAAGTTGACCGGCACTGAGAACCCGAGAAACACTCGTGTGCTGCTGATCGATGATGCTGGTGTGGTGCGTTGGTTCTGGGACCAGGGTTTCTCGGCGTCGCGTCTTATTGAGTTGAAGAGTGTGATCGACAATCTCCCCCAAAAGGAGTCCAAGTGATGAGACGAACTTTTACCAGTTTATTCATGGCAGTTCTGTTTTTGATACCCGCGTGCGATTACAGGACCACCAGTCGTTCCCCAAGTCAGGAAGGCAATTCAATGAATATCTATAGCCATACAGTGGACTCCTTGAGTGGTGCACCAGTGGATCTTGGAGAGTTACAAGGGCAGGTCGTGCTCATCGTGAATCTTGCGAGCAAGTGTGGGTACACCGGCCAATATCGTGACCTGCAGTCGCTTCAGAATTCTTATGAGGGTAAGCCGTTCACCGTGATCGGATTCCCGTGTAACGACTTTGGTGGCCAAGAGCCAGGTGGACCAGAAACGATTGAGGCATGTGCCGCTGGATACGGAGCCGATTTCCCAATTATGGCCAAGGTGCAAGTCAAGGCCGGCGACGGGCAGTCTCCGGTCTATGCAGATTTGTCTTCGACAATGGGAGATGCTCCCTCTTGGAATTTTGGTAAGTACCTCGTTGATGCACAGGGTCAGGCTGTGGCCTTCTTTGGGTCTTCGATCAATCCAGACTCCACTGAAGTGCGGACCCAGATTGATGCGTTATTAGCCGGAACAAATGGAGATGAGTCATGAAGCCAATCAAACCCATATATATGGTCATCGGTGTTGTGTGTTCCGTTCTGTCCGTGGGGCAGGCCGACCCGAGTAGCGAATATCAGACAGTTGAAGATGCAGGTCTTGTTCAATTGCTCGCAGGGGCCATTCAACGCGGAGCTCCACTTTTCAACGCTGGAGAGCAGGAAGGCTGCGCTTTGATCTACCAGACGGCAATTGATGCTGCGATGCTTGGGTCTTGTTGGGGGCTGACCAGTATTGAACGAGTGACTCTGGCAACTGGCGCAGCAGACGCGATTGCAATAGAGGAGCCGGCATCCAGAGCGTGGGCATATCGAGCGCTGATGGATTCTCTTTTGATGCCCCGTCAGGCATTGCTCGCCTCGGTGAAGGATGCGGTGGAGGTGTCAAGCAAGTTGTTGTTTGGCTTTACATCTGAAGTCGAGAAGTTGCCGTGGCGTATCGTGCTCGATGGTGTGATGGGGGGTCTTTCTACTGGAAATATCGAAGTAGACGGAGATGCCATGATCTTTACTGGCCGCACATCACTGCAGAATAATGGTGGGTTCTCATCTATTCGCGCTCCGATCGAACTTGGTTCATTGCAAGGCTTTGACACGCTGCGAATTCGGGTCAAGGGTGATGGGCGAAGCTACATCTTTGGTGCTCGCAAGCAATATGGAATGGGTGGAGATAGTTACTGGCATACATTTGAGACGACCAAAGGCCAATGGGAAACAATCGATGTGCCATTGGAATCAATGGAGAGGCATTTTTTTGGCCAGCAACTGCTCGGCATGATTCAGCCAGGCGAGGTACGTGGCATTGAGTTCTATGTCTACGACAAAAAGGCGGGTCCATTCAGGCTCGAGATCGACTCGATCGAAGCTATTCAGAATCGGTATTGATCATTGGTTCTGGTTTCATGCCGTGGGAACGGTTAGGTCCGCGATGCAAAGCATCGCGTCAATACGCCAAGGTTGCGATTTTCAGCCAGAAAGGCTTCATTCTCGGATCATGACCTCAGTGGGAACTATCCACTGGACACCATGCCCTATTCGGTGGATACTCCGGCACTGATGTTTGTTCGTTTTACAACCTTGTTGGTCCTTGCCGCCATCACGCTTCAGGGCGTGTTTGGCAGTTTGCAGGGAAGTGTGCTGATCTGCCTTGGCGGTGGACATGATCACGGTGTAACAGAAGTTGTTGAGCATTGTGACTTGCAATGCAGTCATCACAGCGAGTGGCCAACACCTGTTGCAAGTGACGAGCATCTGGATAACTGCGACTGCACCGACTTTGAACTTGGACTCGTGGTGCTCTTGTCTACGCCACGCGTTGCAGAGCATGACATCACGCTTGCACCCACAGCGGTTGCCATTGTCTCGGAACTGCAACTTGAACTCTGCTGCCGGGTAGTACGCGGTCCACCATCCCGATATTGGCATGATCCAGGCGGCGAATACAGATTGGCTGCCATGCGTACAACGCGCCTGCTCATCTGAGCAACAACCAATGTGAGCACGATCCCTCCATAGCCATGAGGCCATGCGAGGCGCTTTGTTGTTGTTGTGAAGATCATCAGGAGATTTTGAGACATGCCAATTGTTCAGCCACTGCCCCAGTTGGGCTCGATGTGGCGTTCTGCAATACCGGTGATCGCTGCGTTGCTGATGGTGGGGTGTCAGTCTTATGAGACTGCACCGCTGGATATTGGTCGGTATCGCGTGGCGCTTGATGAGCGTCTGATCGATACCGAATCAATCGACCGTTTTTCGCAGCGTTTACAAGCTTTGGGCGAGGATGTCCCCGACCGTTTCGATCCATCGGATGGCATTTCATGCGCCGAGGGTGAGGTGCTTTCGCTCTTCTACAACCCACAATTGAGAATTGCTCGTGCTGAAGCAGGGGTGGCGCTTGCGAGCAAGGAAACAGCCGGCCTGTGGGAGGACCCCGTGTTCGGCTTCGACGGTGCGGAAATCATTTCACCATCAGCTCCCTTTGAGTTTGGGCTGATGGGAAGCCTGACGATTCCAATTTCTGGCCGACTTGAAGTGGAGAAGGCCCAGGCAGGAGCCGCCTATGAAGCGGATCTCCGTTCGATCGTAGACATCGAGTGGAAAACGCGGGCTGATGTCCGCAGGCAGTGGTCTGCCTGGACAGCAGCGGGGATGCAGGCAGCCTTGCTGAGAAGCATCATTGATGATCTTGAGCGAATCAATGGCATTGCCGATCATCTTGAGGCTGCGGGTGAGCTCAGCCGTATAAAGCGGCGACTACTGCGTATTGAACTCACTGATCGATTGATTCAGATCTCCGAATTTGAGCTTCATGTGATTGCGGCTGAGCTTTCGCTACTTGAACTACTTGGCCTAGCGCCGGAGGCAGGCGAGCTTCTCGTGCCGTCTTACTTTGATATGCCTCCGCCCGATGTGACTGATATTTCAGCTCGCCTGATTGCAGCGAATACCGAGTTGGCCGTTCATTTTGCTCGATATGACACCGCTGAAGAGACGCTCCGATTAGAGATCAAGAAGCAATTCCCAGACATCGTGATCGGGTCTGGATACGGCACCGAGTTC
>JAQWLT010000021.1 GCA_029247205.1 Phycisphaerales bacterium
GAAACGACACTTGGCTAGGGCGACCACCTTTGTTCGATCTCGCTCGTGCACAGGCTGATCCTGGTTACAAAATCAAAATTGAACGCGGGGTCCCCCGTTTGCAGCCAATTACGAGAGATTCGTATCGCCGCCGAAGTTGCCCCGAAGTAGACTGCAATCGTGCCCTGAGCGAAGGAGAGAGCCCATGTTCGTAGCGGCGTTGATCATGTCCTGCTCTGCAGTTGTTGATCCTGCAGAGGCGGCGATGCTCATTGGAGCCGAAACATGTGATGTGCAGCAGTTGGAACTGCGACACATTGACGACGGAACAGCAGATCTCTCGCTCACGCTAAGCGGGCACCGCGTCCAGATGAGATGCCTCCAACATGCCAACCGCTCTGCCGATTACCAGGTTCTCGAAGATATGGGTGGTGGGCAGATGCGACAGCACGAGCCCGGTCCCATTCGAACCTGGCGAGGACAGGATGCCGATGGGTATCAAATAGCATTCAGCAGAGATGACGATGGATTACGAGGGCTCATTCTTGCCCCCGACGGTGAGCGGTGGTGGATCGAAACTTTATATCAACGGATCGCCGGAGCCCAGTGGGGAAGCCACGCCGTGTTTCGAGGTTCCGATGTGCTGCGACCAAAGGGATGGTGCGGCGTGACTACCGAGGTGAGCGATTCGCCACCCGGCCACCATGGCGACGATCAGAGATCCAGGGGCAGCATTCTCTACACCGCCGAACTCGCGGCCGACGCGGACTTTGAGTTCTTCCAGAGTTATGGCAGTGTCGCTGCCGTGGAGTCCAGAATCAACGCCGTTATGAACGGCGTCAATCTGCAGTACGAAAACCAGTGCCAGATCACGCACGCCATCGGGACAATTGTCGTGAGATCGGACAGCGCAGACCCGTACACAACCGATGACATCGATGTGCGACTCGGCGAAGTAGAAGTTGAATGGGAGTCCAACCAATCAAGTGTACCTCGTGACGTTGTGCACTTGTTCAGCGGTCAGTCGTTTGCAGGAAGCACCATAGGGCTAGCGTATATAGGGGCTGTGTGCTCTGGACAGGAATATGGCGTCGTCGAGTCGGACTGCTGTGGGTCACTTGCATGCGCAGTAGATTTGAGCAGCCACGAACTTGGTCACAACTGGAATGCGCCACACTGTGACTGTCCGAACAACACCATGCATGACTCAATCTCTTCCTGCAACGCGACTTTTACGAATATTTCGATTTCATGGATCACTGACTACCGCAATTCGATTCATGGCTGTCTCGACAGCAATGCTTCAATTGGAGCGTGTTGCCATGGCGGTGGTGGCTGCGAAATTCTGACGGAGTTGAGTTGTTCCGCAGCGAGCGGCACCTGGCAGGGCGATGCGTCCGATTGCGGCGACTGTGGGAGCGGTGGTGGTATTAATGGCGACTCCTGTAGCACAGCCATCACAGTGGCGGTGGGCGAAACGAGTTTCAGTTCAACGGGCGCTACTGACAGTGGCGACCCTGCACCGACCGACTCCGGCTGCGGAGCTGGGTGGGGATGGGGTGGCGAAGATTTGTGGTTCCGCTGGTCACCCACTGAAACCGGAGAAACGACGATCTCGACCTGTGATATCAATTCGTTCGATACATCAATCGCCGTCTATTCAGGCGACTGTGGGACGCTGACACAATTGGGCTGCGATGGCGACGGCCCTGCTGCCGGCGAAGGCTGCCAACAGTACTACTCACAGCTGACGGTTGATGCATCGTCGGGAGTTGATCTGCTCATTCGACTTTCCGGGTACAGCATCGGAGACACTGGAACAGGCACACTGAGTATCGAATTCGTTCCTGAGGGAGCAGCCTCGGGCGACACATGCAGCGGTTCGATACTTGTAGATCTTGGATTGACATCATTCGACACAAGCAATGCCACAGACAGCAGTGAAGAAGACCCCGCGGATAGTGGCTGCGGAGATGATTGGGGCTGGAACGATCAAGACGTATGGTTCCATTGGAATGCGGAGCAGTCGGGAACTGCCACGTTCTCGACATGCGATGTCGGATCATTCGATACATCGCTTGCTGTCTACACCGGATCCTGCGGCAATCTGGTGCAGGAAGCTTGCAATGGTGATGCGGCCGAAAGCGGATCATGCCAAGATTACTGGTCTGAACTCCAACTTGATGTAGTTTCCGAAACATATCTCATCCGTATTGCCGGATGGAATGCATCGGAAACTGGCCCGGGTACGCTGACGATCTCGCTGGAGTCGTGCATGGCGGATCTATCTCATGATGGCACGGTAGACACTTTTGATCTCATCCTGCTGCTCTCCCTATGGGGAACCGTTGCGCCGTTGCATGACATCGATGGCAGCGGCGGCGCAATCAATGTGCTTGATCTGCTGATGTTGTTAGACCGATGGGGGACGTGCTGACGGGCAGCCCGGATGACGATGGCATGAGTTGAATCTTGCCTATGGAGTAGTGCTGGGATTGCAATCGGAGCTGGTATTGGAGCGGCCTTTGGCGCACAACTGGAATAGACCACTCATTTACCGAACCACCAGCACCGCACAGTAAAGCCTCTCGCGTTTCCAACGTCAATGTTGAACGTTTGAATCTGCTCAAGAGATTTTTGAGAAACAACCACTCATATCGCTGACTTTGTACAAGGCGCGAAAAAGAAAGCGACAATGGAACCAACGATCAGCGTCAGTAGAAAATGACCTTGCTTTGCACGTCACGAATCGATAACTGCGTCGATTTCGACTTCAACAACGCTTCCTTCTCCCCAGAGCTCGGAGACAACCACCATCGTTGTGGCCGGACGTATGTGGCCAAGTATTTCGCAATGCGCACGCCCCACGTCTGCCGCATGCTCCATGGAGGTGACGTAGATCCGTGTACGCACAACATGCCGTAACTCAGCGCCAGCCTGCTGGAGTGCAGATTTGATCTTCCCCAGGGCATACACGGTTTGAGCGTAGCCATCGTCTGGACAGTGAATATTCCCATCAACGTCTGCAGCAACAGTACCTGCGACATACACCAGCATGCCGACACGCACCGCCCGACTGTAGCCCACCTCGCCTTCCCAAAGAGATCCAGAAGAGATCCACTGACGACTAGAAGGCGTAATAGGATTCGTATCTGTGTCCATATTTATCCAATACAGTTCCTAACGGCATTGTTGTTGTATCTGATCATGCTGCCCACGGCGAGTATGAATACGTCGGATTCCAGTAATACTTCATACGAGAAGCAGATGGCCACTACATGGATACACGCTGTGCGCTTCATGAAGCAGCCATTTTGAGCACACGCCCCATACAAGCCGCTCATCTTTTGAAATGTAGTTATGAAACGGAGACTCTGGATCGCTCCCCATCCTCAAGCAGTGCTCGTGTGCGGGACGAAAGGCTGGTTCAGAGGCAGACGCCCCATTGGTCGATGACAACGAGCAGATCGGAAACGTTGACAATCGAATCTCCGGTGATGTCGGCGGTGCAGTCAGATGTGCAGCCCCATTCTTCGAGTACACGAAGAACATCGGACACGTCAACTATCAAGTCCCCGTTGGTATCACCCGTGCACTGGCACTCGTCTGGGATACCGTCTTCATCAAAATCATTGCTCTGGCCAGTCCCAATATCAATGGAATCTGCAATCCCATTCTGATTGCAATCCGGGGCAGTCGAGAATGTCAGGCAGAGTTCCTCAACAGCGCCAGCATCGATAAAGGAGTGATCACTGACTTCGAGTATCCATCGCCCGGATGGAACCTGGCCGTTCAGAGCAGCAAGTGATTCGAGTGGAGCGAGGTTCCCATTCAGCACCGGAACGACATCCAGAGCGCACGTTGACTCGGCCGCAGATGGTGCACTGTCATCGAAAAGGCACGCAATATCATTCCCCCCACACCCCCAAGGCCCAACCCAGCCACCATCAGGCATACCGGGCCGATCGAGCAGCAGCACGGACGTACCATTCGGAGCAGTCAGTCGCATGGAGAGGTCGCCGATCCATGGATGGGCGATTTGGGTGAGTACTTTGATATCAGTAATGATCTGATCAGTGGAAGGCACGTCGATAAACCAGACCGTGCTGCTCGAGCCGTCAGGAATAGACGACGCGCCGGTGCCACAGTGTGTCTGAGCTTGCACGTACTGGGTAGATGCAAGAGCCGCGATGAGCAGGAATCGAATCATCGAGCGCCCTCCACGTTCATTTCAGTGTTACGTTCCGTGTCGATGGTCTGTGCTGGATCAGCCATGTTCTCAATGTGGCACCAGCCCTCCTTCGTGCCCATGTCGTTCGTGCCATCAAGGTGAGCCCCGCTGACCTCGACGACCCCATCCTCAGGGTCCCACAGCAGCACGTCACTGCCGATGTTGCAGTAATCGTAGAACCAGCCATCCTCAAATGTAGTGGACCAAACCCACGTGTCTTGACGCGCCCAACCGGGAATGAATGATGCCCATTGGGCTGCGCCGTCATACGTCATGTCATAATTGGAGCCACATTGAATACCAAATATTTCGCCGAGGTCGGCGATGCTTCCAGCAAGTGGAGTGCCCCGCAAAGGAGTGCCAACCATTTGAACTTTACGTTCGCCTGTCGACCAGTCGATGCCACTCCAATAGAAGGCATACATATGCAGGCCTGCATTGCCTCCCTGGCTGTGGCCAATGACTGAATAGCTTTTGTACTGATTACCAAAGGCAATGATGTCGAGTGCGAATTGATCGTGACTGAAATTCTGGTAGAGATTCTCATACTCTGTCACAGCGCCGGAGAACTGGTTCAACGGCCATGCATCACCATCCTCACAGTAGCCATGAACGAGCATCAGATTATGCCCGCCGTATTGCGCCGCGCGAGAAAGCGGAGCAGATCGGTTCTGCAAAGGCGCTTCAATGGTTCGCGTTGGCATCATCGCGCCTGTCTGCATTGACTGAATATCCGATCCTGTCGGCGAGACGACTGCGATGCGTACGTTTGGAAGTGCATGATGGTCAATTCGTGCCAATGGAACGTACGTGTCAACATCTGCAAGTCGCAATGAGCGAATTTCAGCGGTTCCGGGATCGCACCCATATAACCATCGCGTATCGAGTACCAGCCGAACAGTATCTTCCGTGAGAGGAGCAATGCCTCCTATCCAGCAACGTGGCCGGTGCCCATCGGATGAAGTTGCCCAAATTTCGGCACCAGTCATCACGCGATCACGTGTGACTTCGCTCTCAATCCCAATATCAATCGCTGTCCGCGTAGAGTCGAGTTCGATGGTCTCGATTTGGCCCGAAAGATTTGGGATATCTTCTTCGACGGCCACAAGCAGGCTTGCGTTTCGGTGGAAGCGATTGCCAGATGCATCGATGAGTACGGCCTCAATGCTGACTGTCGTGACACCTGATCGTGCTGCAGGAAATTGAATGGTTTGATCGCGGGTGACCGCACTGCTTGCTGTGCCGTCGGCATGTTGCACTCGAGAGGAGAGTGAGATAATCGATACGCCTGCCTGTGAGGCTCGGCCCATCGCAACATGCCCCGATTCATCGACATCTACTCCCAACGAGCATCCGACATGAACTGTGACGATGTCACCGAGATGAGTCGCATAGTCGTCCAACCAAGCTCGTAGATGTAGATCAAGCCCATCCTCAACCAGTAGAGTTGCTGGATGGCCATCGTGCCCACCCATCAACTGGATGATCCAACTGCCCGGTTCTGGGTCGTCTATGTCTAGTCGCTGCGAGTGAATAGAGGACCCGGGCATCACGGTCCCTCGGCGAAGGCGTGATTGAGCTCGACTTCCATCAAAGATCTGCCCAGAGGGAGAGACCGCGTGAATGAACCAGCGATCGGCGTCATCCCCCGCGGGCAGTAACTTCAGTCGCGGCCCGCCGGGCACTTCAATCCGAAACTCCGCGCGATCGTCACGAAAGATGCTGGTGTGCATTGAATGGTGGGCGCGAATGCCATATTTGCTTGGGTCAGGCTCACGCAACCATCCGCTATGGAGATCTGCCGATGGAGCCCCGATGTGCTTGACTGGCAGATCAAAAGAGGCTGCACCAAATGCCAGAATGCAGGTTGAAAGTAGCATGATTACAAACAAGTATATCGACGCCCAATAGCGAGTTCTACTCCCTTCCAAATGCTCGGCCCCTGAAGTGCCACGTGACCGCTCATTTCAGCCAGCATTACTCTCCGCTACGTGACTCTGGCAAAACCCCTCTCCTTCGGTATCACACTGTTCTTGGGATAAATGTACGGCTCAGGGTGTGCTGTGATCCACCATTTCTCAAGCGATTCGAGCTGTACTGGACTGAGGCGGGGCAAATTGGCCCTCTTCGGAACCACCTCCAATAAAGATCAACACTGAGGGAGCTCATTTGCAGCACAGAGTCGATAGCATGGATAAAGAACCGTCGCATGACTTTGTGTGACTAGTTCAGGAATAGAGAAAAGAAAGAGAAGAATCCATGCTTCACATACGCGAGACAATTACCTTTGTGGCCTGCGCGGTGGTGAGTTCCACCGCCCTCGCCGGTACCTCATTCAATACAACAACAAATGATCTCGGCGGAGGCGCCTATCAACTGGTCGATCAATTCGACCTCTTGTTCGCAGGCGACACCCTGTACTTTGACTACAACCTCGACAATGTTCCTGACTACAGCGTTGCACTGGGGCAGCCTGATTTCATCGGTACCTATGAGGATCCAGAGCACTACACGCTAGACTTCGGCACCGATCTCAAGCCATGGTTCATGGGAGAAGAACTTGAATTGGCTGATTGTGTTGATTGGCGCTTGTCCTATGTTCACGACCCTGGAACAACCGATCTGTACAGCACAATCATGTCTGGATCCATGACAGATAATGGCGATGGAACTTGGATGCTGGAGATCGACCTTGGACTCGAGTGGCCAGTCAGTGGAATGCCCGAGAACGAATTCATGATTCCTGAGGGAACACATACCGCCATTGCGATGGCAGATTTTAATAGCTTTACCTGGGATGGCTCGACGCTCGCAGCCAATGTCATCCCGGCCCCAGCTGCATGGGCACTACTGCTCACGGGAATGGTCGGCACCAGCCGACGTCGTCGCTCGTACTAGCCATAACAACCTGAAGACTTACGTCGGGGAACTCGATCTAACGATCGAGTTCCCTTTTACATGCCGCTCATCAGCATGATCCCATGCCTACAGGCTCCAGATGAACTCGCACCTTTCGCGTACCGAGTCGTGCCGGGTGTCATGACATCACACCAACATCGTCAGGCCCTGCAGTCAGTCCTTGAGCGTACCAAGCATCGCCAATCGATCCGCAAGTGGCTGTTGACTTAACGACTCAAATCCTTCATAGAAGGAATCGATGTTGTCCATCCTGGTGTACTGACATAGAGCGGCTTGCCATCCCATCTCATCAACCATGGGGTAGAACGACCGGTAGTACTGGCTGATACTTCGAGATGGCGACTTGGAAATTGCGAAGGCCACCGCCCAGGCTCCTGCGTCATAGGCCAGTTCCCGATGCCACCTGGCAACATCCGGCATGGCCGTTTCAATCTCTTCCATGTCACTGATGGTGTATTCCAGATCTTCCACCTGATCCAGTTGCCGGGCATACCACTCCATGGTCTGGTCGCGATCTCCCCACCCGTGCTGCTCACCAAGATGGCAAGCTAGAAATTCTGCCCCCCCCTCCATCATCCAGGTCGGCGTAAACTCGAATGACTTCTGATACACGTGGGTGTACTCGTGGATGCTTCGAGTCGGCATCATCTCTTCACCACCCATCGTGTGGGCATTGATAAAAACAAGTTCAGCAGTCGGCGGATCTGCATCCATGGCCATGGTCATGAAGGCCTCGGTCTCACCATCAATTGCCTTCTGAGTCATCTCCTGTCCATCACGAGAGAGACAGTCTTCCATGGGCTGGTCACTACCAGCGTTATGCACTTTGCAGAAGGTCTCTGCAATGGCATCGCGGTGAGCAGGATCCGACAACTCATCATCTTCCTGCCCGACGATATACACCTGCACCGGGCCATGGTTACCTAGGTAGTCACGGGCCACATCGATACCCAATTTGATAGCTCTCGACCAACGTTCGTCATAGCCGTGACTGATGAAGTAATGCGGAGGCTGCGCCAGTTTCTTCGTAAAGGGACGACGCATTCGCTCAAGATGATCTTCAAACTCCTGGGATATCTCTGAATGAGAGCTTGATCTCGGCCCCGGTTCCCCGAATCGGGAATCCTGCCGGCCTGCTTGCTCGCCACCGCGCTGACGTTGATTCGCGTCATGGCCCAGAATGGCAATCGTTTCCCACTGCGGTTCTCCATCACGATCCTGCGAGACGTCAACCCGAACACGCACAAGCTCAGGCATCATGGGAATAATGAACAAGCCCCACGCAGTCGTTTCTTCTGGAGGATTCCCATCCACACGACTGGACTGCTCTGCATCGATGGTCAGTATGGTTTCCTGTTGGACCTGATCGATCTCCATTGCAGTAACACGCTGCACATTCATCTCCCGGCCGCGACAGGCCAGGACAACTCGACAACGATCAAAGTTAATCTGCGGGAGACCAGCGATTGAATCTCCATGCGTGAATTGCCATACCTCTTTCAGCATTTCCGCATCGGTCACCAACTGGATACGAGTTTGGTTTACACCCGAGTTGGCGCCCCCCCACTGGACAGTCGGAGCTGTACCTTGAAACAATGCAGAGGCAATAGCGATAGACATGATGAACATGACCAAAGGATACCGAATTGCACCTGGACCACGATTCGCTGAACTCTACGCTGATGCTACATAGACGTTATGGATGGTTCGCGAGAACTCTGCTTTGCGACGCAGTGGCATTCACTAAAGCGGGCACACCATATGCCGTCATTAAACTCAAACACATGCAGAAAGGCAACTGAGACAACACAATCGCCCGCAACTCTACAGCGAGACCAACGATATTCTGCTTGCCCTTTCAGCTTGTAGGCCTTGCCCATAAATGCCCAACAACAATGATCTATCGTGAGTTCGTAGGAAATTTGAATGCGAGGCCGAGAAGTATGACTACTGCATTTCACAGCACTTGGTTGACGCATCGAACAGTCGCAGAAACCTAATCAATCCATCGCAATAAAGTCTCAAGCGAACAGAGCCATGATGGTGGAGATATGCTTGTGCATGATGAGCAGTACTCTTATTCGTGGGTGGTGTGTTTAAAATGCGACAAGGCAATCCGCTACATGCAAACCGTACACCAAATGACTGATGTGAACTTTTGGGCACAGCCAAATCATTCGCTTCCAGCATCATGATCAAGCAGCACGTACACAATGACATGGCCATGAAAGAGCAGGCTTGCCCTGATTCGGTCCGCGAAATTCTTTCAGCACCAGCGCGTCAGCAGGCGCGTAAGACGATTGTTCAGTGGCCGGGCTATCAACCCACCAAACTTCAATCGCTACAGGCGTTTGCATTGGAACTTGGTGTCGAAGCCTTGTACTACAAGGATGAGAGCACACGATTTGAGTTGTCCAGCTTCAAAGCGCTTGGAGGTGCCTATGCGGTGCAAGTGATGCTGCGAGATGCCATCAAGCGATCCATTGGTAGTGATGTCACGCTGGAGGACATTGGTTACGCGCGTTACCGCGAGCAGGCCAGTCAGATAACGGTCGTTGCGGCAACCGACGGCAACCACGGCCGATCGGTTGCATGGGGGGCGCAGCGATTTGGTTGCAACTGCGTGATCTACATGCATAACCAGGTCAGCATTGGTCGACAGGAGGCCGTCGAAGCGCTTGGCGCCCGAGTTTGTCGTGTGCAGGGCAACTACGACGATTCAGTTCACGCTGCTGCTGCAGATGCTCAGCTTCATGATTGGCATGTAGTGTCGGATACATCATGGCCGGGGTACATGGACATTCCACGTGACGTCATGGCGGGGTATACGGTGATGACCGCTGAGGTGATGGAGCAATGGCCTCTTGAGGAGTTACCGACACACGTATTCATTCAGGGAGGCTGCGGCGGACTGGCCGGCGCCGTCTGCCTTGACCTCTGGTGTCGATGTGGAGTCGACATGCCAAAGTTCATTGTTGTCGAACCCGAAGCAGCGGCGTGCCTGTACGAAAGTGCGCGTGCTGGAGAGCCAAGGATGGTCGATATTACGGTCGAAAGTCTGATGGGCGGATTGTCCTGTGGAGCAATGTCGTTGCTGGCCTGGCCGGTTTTGAAGTTGGCGGTGAATGATTTTCTAACGATCTCAGACGATCCAGTTGGCCCCTTGATGCGGCGACTTGCTCGTGAGGAATCGATTGTCGCTGGCGAGTCGGCGGTTGCCGGCCTGGCGGGTTTGATCGAGACCTGCAAGAGCAAGGACCGATACGCCCAACTGGAGCTTTCACCAACGAGCCGAGTGCTTGTCTTCGGCACAGAGGGCGCGACGGACCCAGAGGTCTACCATCAACTGATCGGATGAACTGCGGCAGGTACCCAGAGATCCTTGAACAATTGCCGTAGTTGGCCGCTCAAATTTGTTCAGCAGTTGCCCCAAAAGTCTAGCAGCGATGCAATCACTTCTAAACTGTTCTGCCAATGATGGGGCTATCAGAACTCTGCAAGCACACTATCAAGTTCACGCAAAGTCATATCAACATCGTCCTGCGACAGCACCATCGGTGGCTTGATCTTGATGACGTTGTGCAACGGACCGTCAGTTGAAAGAAGTACACCTCGATCCTTCATCGCGTTGACGATGGCCGAGGCCTCGGTGTCGGCCGGTTCGAGCGTCTCATGATCCCGCACGAGTTCAATGCCAAGGAACAAACCTCGGCCGCGTACATCGCCGACGATCGCGTGCCGATCGCGGAGACGCTCAAGGCCGGCCATGAACCTCGCGCCGAGTTCCGCCGCCCGCTGCTGCAGTGAATCACGCTCAATCACATCCAGCACCGCCATGCCCACTGCGGCCGAGACCGGATTGCCCCCGAAGGTTGAGAAGAACTCCATGCCCGAGTCAAAGGCCTCGGCAACCTGACGGGTACACACCACCGCTGCAAGGGGATGGCCGTTACCAATGGGTTTGCCCATCACAACAATGTCGGGAACCACTCCCTGCAGTTCAAACCCCCACATGGCCTCGCCAACACGGCCGAAACCGACCTGCACCTCGTCAGCGATGCACACACCACCAGCGGCGCGCACATGCTCGAAGGCCGCGGCGAGGTAGCCCTCTGGAAGCGGAAGTTGCCCGCCACACGAGAGCAGCGACTCGGCAAAGAAGGCCGCGATGGACCGTCCCCCCGAGACAGCCTTACCGATGACCTGCCCCACTTCCACTGCATAGTCCGCGCCGGTCGCTCCCCCGCGATATGTGTCGGGAGCAGCAACAACATGTACCCAGTCCGCCTTACCCGACCCACCCGGACCGTTGAACTTGTAAGGGCTCATCTCAACACAGGCACCCGTACTCCCGTGGTACGCCCCGTCGATCACGAGTACATCGTGCTTACCCGTTGCGGCACGCGCCAGGCGCAGGGCCAACTCATTTGCCTCGGAGCCGGAGTTGACTAGGAAACACACGTTGAGCGGCTCGGGCAGTGTCGCAGTGAGCCGCTCAGCGTAGGCCAGAACGTTTTCGTGCAGATACCGCGTGTTGGTATTGAGTTTGCCCGCCTGTTCGCTCAAGGCTTTGACCACGTGCGGATGGCAATGCCCAACATGGCACACATTATTGACGAGGTCCAAGTAGGCCCTGCCGTCGGATGCGTAGAGGTACTGCCCACGGCCACGCACGATGTGCAGTGGCGTGTCGTAACTGAGGGACAACACATCCGGAAGTGAGTTCTCACGCCGATCAGTAAGCGATGGGGCATCCGTTGTGTCGCCTCGATGCACTCGGCACCGGCTGCACAACGCGATCTCAGCTTCGCGTGGCACCATGCCGGCCAGCACCAAGAGCGTGTCCCTCGTCGAATGTAAATGCGAGAACCAGGTCGCATGATCCGGATCAGCCGCCCCCCGCACCACCGCGATACATGCACTGGTCGCCAGCCGCGCCAAAATGAGCGGAAATAGCACCTGCTGTTCTATCAGGTTCAGTGGGCGAATTTCGTCGTACCCCGCGACGATGCTAGCGGCCTGCGCAAGGCCCACACCTTCGTGCTGCAAGGCGTAGGCCAGCGTGATCGCGAGATCCGCAACCAGCGGCCCTTCAAGACAGTCTCCGAAGTCCAGCAGCGCCGTGACGCAATCATCAACAACCAAGATGTTCTCATCGTTGGCATCACCGTGGAGCATGCCTCGGGCACAGCCCGTGAAATCCAGCGCTGCATGAAGCAAGAAAGCGTATTCGGTGGCACGGCGAAATTGAGCATCGTGGATAAAGGGAATCGACTTTCGGTGGATGC
The DNA here is from genome assembly GCA_029247205.1 of Phycisphaerales bacterium. Lineage (GTDB taxonomy): Bacteria > Planctomycetota > Phycisphaerae > Phycisphaerales > SM1A02 > UBA12567. The sequence continues at coordinate 12,418 of JAQWLT010000021.1, forward strand.
CGGCTCTCTCTAGTGACCAATGATGTGTTCGGTCGAATCCGGGATGATCAAAGCCTTCCAGTGCCTGATGCACCTGAGCAAGAAGGCCGCCGATGCAGCGGAGCAACTCTGGCGAGGACGGTTCAGTTCGCCACTGCGTACCTGGCAGTTGCCGCAGCATGCGAGCGGGTCGCTGCACACCATCGAGCTCGACGCTCAGAAGTGCCTCGCCACTGCGCGATGGAATCGACCGTGGAACAGGCAGACCGGCCTGGGCCAGTGCCTCCTGGACCGCCTCCTCCAACGCCGGATCACAGTCTGCTTCGACCGAAAGCTTAAGCACACCAACATCACACTGGTAGTTGAGATTCTCGCCCGGCAGTCTGAACACCCCCGCTTGCGAAGCACCCCACTCCTTGGCAGCAATCGCGGCGGCCTGTTCAAGCAACGCATCAGCGTGCACAGTTGGTTGGCTCATACCAGCAGGTCCGTGACGACATGCCCATGCACATCGGTCAACCGCATGTCGCGCCCGCCAAAGTTGTAAGTCAACCTGCGATGGTCCACACCCATCAGGTGCATGATCGTGGCGTGCAAGTCGTACATCTCCAACGGGTGCTCGACAGCCTTGTAACCGAACTCGTCCGTCTGCCCGTACGCGAAGCCCGGCTTGACCCCACCACCTGCCATCCACACCGTGTAACCGAATGGATTGTGGTCACGCCCGTCAGTACCTTGCGCAAAGGGTGTTCGGCCAAACTCGCCCGCCCACAACACCAGTGTCTCATCGAGCATGCCGCGTGACTTGAGATCCTTGAGCAGACCCGCAATAGGGCGATCCACCGCAAGAGCATTCTCTTCGTGCCCTTTCTTGAGACCATCATGTTGATCCCATCGATCATTGCCATCGATGGCAGGGCAGGTCAACTCGATGAAGCGTACACCTCGCTCGACCATTCGCCGCGCCAACAGACATTCCCTTGCAAAGATTGCTGTCGGGGCATAGGTCGAGTCGGTCCCGTACAACGCGTGCGTCGCTTTCGACTCGCCCGCCAATTCCATGAGATCTGGCACGCTAGCCTGCATCCTGAATGCCAGTTCTTGGTTGCGGATCGATGCTTCGACAGCATCGGCGTGCTCGGTTCGCGCTGCGAAACCTTCATCGAGCGCATGACTCATCTCCAGCATGCGACGCTGGCGATCCAGCCCGAGGCCGGCAGTAACGCAATCCAGCCCGGTGGAGTCGGGGCGGAACCGAGAACCCTGGTGGACCACCGGAAGGAAACCACTTGAGAAACAATCCTGCCCGCCCGGCGGAGTCAGCCCACCGTTGAGCACTACAAACCCCGGAAGGTTCTCCGACTCACAACCCAGTCCGTATGACATCCACGCGCCCATGCTTGGACGCCCGGCCATGCCGTGTCCGGTATGCAGGAAGTAGTTGGCATTGGTGTGCTCCGAGAACTTACTGGTCATCGATCGAACCACGCACAGATCGTCTGCACAGGTCGCCACCTGTGGGAACAACTCGCTCACCGTCAACCCACACTCACCGTGACGATTGAATTTCCAGGGACTGCCCAGAGTCAGGCCGTTTTCGTTGAACTGCGTGCGTTCCTTGTGCATTGGGAAGGGCTGCCCATGCAATGCCTGCAACCGCGGCTTGGGATCAAACGAGTCCACTTGCGACACGCCGCCGTCCATGTAGAGAAAGATGATGTTTTTCGCAGTCGCCGCATGATGCAAGCCGCCACCTGTGGTGACCAGTTGGCCCGCCTTGGCAAGCGTTTCTGCCGTCAAGCCTCCAAGCGCCAGTGAGCCGAACCCACAAGCGCAGGTTCGCAACATCTCACGACGAGAGAATGCGACTGGCTGAAATCGTCCACAGTGATGCATCAGCGTAGGTACCTAAATTCAGCGCTGGCCAGGATCGCATGGGCGAGATCCGTCCACGAGTCATCGGTGTCATCCAGCGAAGCCGTAAGCAGTTCGATCTCTGGCTCGTACGGAAGACGAGCGTATGCGGCGGTGATCATGTCGCCAACAATTTCCGTTTGGGTTAAACCATCATCAAGATTCGCCCGCCCTCTTGCTCCAAATCGGACGGCCAACTCCATGATGAACGGGTCGTTGAGCATCATTAACCCCTGCTCAGGCACATTGGACACCGCGCGGCATCCACTTGTCGAGGCTGGAACGGGCATGTCAAAGGCCGTCATGAACGGGTTCAAAAAGTTACGTCGGACCTCTTGGTAGATGCTGCGGCGGTTATTGCCATCGATCGGGCCACTCTGGCCTGGACGCCCCCGCCCTTGCATTGACTCCCGCAGATGAACAGGTACAGGCGGACCACCCATCGTACGATCAAGCGAGCCGCTGACAACAAGCATTGCATCCCGCAGTCGCTCGGCCGACACTCGCCTGATGACTGCGCGGGACAGTAGACGTCCATCCGGATCGATCTCGACTGCACGTGGATCTGAATGCGTGGAAGCCATCGAGTAGGCGCGGCTCATCACAATCTGTTTGATGAGTCCTTTCAAGTTCCAATCCGCCCTGAAGTTCACGGCCAGGTGGTCGAGCAGTTCCGGGTGAGACGGCGCTTTGCCCATGCTCCCCAGATCGTCCGGCGTGGTAGAGAGGCCGCGGCCCATCAGGTGATGCCACGCACGGTTGGCCGCAACGCGGGCGGTGAGCGGATTGTCCGGGTCTATCACGCGGTCGGCCAGTTGCAAACGTCCTGACTCAACAATCTGCGGCGGCTCGCCTCCGGGAAATGCAGCAGCTAATCCGCGGGGTGCCGGATCGCTAGGGATCTTCGGATCTCCTCGAATGAGCAGTGGCGAGTCAGCAGGAGATCCGTCCACCATTGCCAAAGCTCGCGTGGGTACAGGCAAGGCTGCATCAAGTCGAGCCCGCTGTTCAAGGTGAACCCTTGGCAGATGAACCGACTCGAGATCGAGCGACATCGGATCAACGAGGTGCTCCGGCAGTTCGCCTCCGTGCACGACCCAATCAACCGCGACAAAGCCCGCGTCGTCGTCGATGAACTCGATGTACGCATTGTGGCCGAGGTAACGGCTGACATCAATCGAGTGGACCTGCCATGTGTCGGGGTGATCGAGTTCCTGGATCATCGTCTCGAATAACAACTCGTTTCGCTCGTTGAGCCAGAATTGATCGATGTAGACCCGAATGCGACTTCTCTCTCCCCGCGCCAGCACATGCACAAAGGGCTGCTCAATGACGAACGAGGGGGACCGGGCCGTGCCATGTAATCCGCGGGCCATCACCGCTGAGTGAATCTGCCCGGTACCGACCCGACGCGGTCCAGGCTCCCCAGCGAAGATAACTTCGCCGGTGCGGAGCACACTGCGTGGGCGAAACGACCAACCACCATTTGCCCAGCCAGACCAGGCCTCCGGATCATCGCCAAAGTCCCACGTAAATGCCGCACCATTGACATGCAAGGGATCTTCGGAGGGCAGCGACT
>JAQWLT010000029.1 GCA_029247205.1 Phycisphaerales bacterium
ATGCCTCCGCCCGATGTGACTGATATTGCAGCTCGCCTGATTGCCGCGAATACCGAGTTGGCCGTTCACTTTGCTCGATATGACACAGCTGAAGAGACGCTCCGATTAGAGATCAAGAAGCAATTCCCAGACATCGTGATCGGGTCTGGATACGGCACCGAGTTCAATGACCATCGTGTGATGTTTGGTCTCTCAGTTCCCATACCAATTCTAAACGCCAATCGCGCTGCAATTGCCGATGCAACTGCCAACCGCGAGGTTGTCCGTGCTCAGGCAGAGACAACATTTGCTCGACTCCTGCGTCAGTTCGCTGCAGCAGAGGCGTCGCTTGAATTGCAGCAGGGGCAGCGGATACGATATGAGCAAGAGGTCATTCCCATGCTCACTGATCAGTCGGATGATATTCATGCGATTGCTGAACTTGGCGAGTTAGATATCTTCGTTCTACTTGAAACATTGACTCGCACACTCGGTACTAAGCAGCGATTGATTGACTTGCGGATTGGCGAAATCAATGCGACCATTACCGTTGCTCAAATTCTCGGGCCTGACAGTCCGAATCAACCATCGCCGACCCAAGAGACGCCTGCTGCGGTTGCTGGAGACACACCATGAACTTTTTAAACCATTCTGTACCTTCATTGCTTGGATCGTTGGCATTGGTCATTGGCATGACCAGCTGCGATCAGTCGCCAACAGAGTCACCAGCAGTTGCCGCCGAGGCAGCGGTGGCGATGCCAGAGGCGACGAGTAACCGAGTAGCCATTCCTCCTTCAGTGCGTTCCAACTTAGGTATCACCTTCGTGAAGGCTGAGCGACGCAAGATTGAAGATACGATTCGCGCTCCAGGTCGATTCGAATACACGCCAAATGCAACGCGTGAATATCGCACAGTTCTTTCGGGGCAGGTCGATGTATTGATTAATCAGTTCGACAAGATCGAGCCTGGCACCCCGCTCTATCGGCTCGATTCTCCGGCCTGGCGAGATGTCAAGAAGGAGATCGGCCATGCTTTGTCGGCCGTGTCGCAATTGCAAGCCACGATTGGAACATTTGCCCCGCTCTTGAAAGCGCATACGCGTCATGAGGAGAGCCTAGAAGAAAGCATCAAGGTGTGGCAGGCACGAACGAAGAAACTCGATGCGCTTCGCGCAGCAGGTGGCGGCCACATGAGCGAATTCACTGCTGCTCGATCAGCCTTGGCTACGGCACAGGCCGATCTGGCAAATGTTCAAGAGAAGACAGCCGAGTTGCATGCTTCGCAGGCGAAGAGCAAGGCTGCCTTGCAGGCAGCTGAATCGAATCTTGAGTTCTCGCTTGATGCAGCGGGTTCACTTCTTGGATTGGATGCAGCGTCACTTCTTTTGCCATCAACCAGCGATCCCGATGCTCCGCCGCTATGGCGAACTATCGAGACAATCGAAGTCAAAGCCGTGCGGCCAGGTGTCGTTCATTCGATTGACTTGGCCAATGGATCATGGGTCGAAGCCAATGCGACTGTCATGACCGTTGTTCAACCAGAGATGCTCCGATTTCATGCATCTGGTTTGCAAAGCGACTTAGGTGTATTGCGTGATGGGCTGAAAGCTTTCATTGTGCCGCCGACACCGACCGAGTCAGGCAATGCGGTTCCACTCTCAAGCACCATGCAAGGGACACTTCGGCTTGGTCTTGCTGGCGATGCTGAAGAGCGGACAGTTGATTTGTACGTGACGCCCGATCAACTGACATCATGGGCCCGTCCTGGCGTGTCTGCGCAGCTTGAAATCGTGATTGAAGGTACGGCACCATCTGAGTTGGCCATTCCACTTGCATCCGTGCAGCGAGATGGATTGAAGCCCATCATCTTCCTGCGGGCTGCAGATAATCCAAATGAAGCCATTCGCATGGATGCTGATCTTGGTCTTGAGGATGGTCGCTGGATTGCGGTGCTCAGTGGTCTGCGAGATGGCGATGAGGTGGTGCTTGACGGGGGTTTTCAGCTCATGCTTGCGACAAGTGGATCGATTCAGAAGGGCGGGCACTTTCACTCAGATGGCACGTTCCATGAAGGGGAGCACTGAGCAATGTTGAAGGCATTGATTGCATTCTCACTTCGCTATGCCTCGCTGATCGTCTTGGCGGCGATCTTAGTGTCGGGCTATGCCGCATTGCGTTTGCCACATATGAGTGTGGACGTGTTCCCAGAACTCAATGCGCCGACGGTTGTCATCATGGCCGAGGCAGGTGGGCTTGCTGCTGATGAGGTTGAGCAGTATGTCACCTTCCCAATCGAAGCTGCCGTCAATGGAATGACCGGTGTGCGGCGTGTGCGAAGTGCAAGCGCAATCGGACTGGCAATTATCTGGGTCGATCTTGATTGGGGTGCCAACTTATACGACGCGCGGCAATTGGTTGCAGAGCGTATGGCAATCGTGCGCGAGTCACTGCCGCCGGAGGTCGAGCCGTTCATCACACCGATTACTTCGATTGCTGGTGAAATTATGCTCATCTCATTGTCGTCGCCAGACGGCAGGGCAAGCCCGTTAGAACTTCGTTCATTTGCTGAGTTTGAATTGCGGAACAAGATCCTTGCGGTGCCTGGTGTGGCGCAAGTCGTAGCGATCGGTGGCGAGTTGCCGGAGTATCAAGTGAATGTCGACCAAGAACGACTTCGGTTGTATGAGTTGACCATCTCCGACGTAGTTGAAGCTGCAGGCGGCGCGCATAGCACCGCTAGCGCTGGCTACTTGCCGAATGTCGGGAGTTTTGAGATACCGATTCGCCAGCAGAGCCGCGTCACCAAGGCCGATGATATTGCTGAAACCATCATTAAGTTTGATAACGGTGTGCCTGTAACTATTGGGCAGGTAGCAGATGTACGGCTTGGCGCTGCGCTCAAGCGAGGTGAGGCATCCGAGCAAGGCCGACCTGCCGTTGTGATTTCGATTCAGAAGTCGCCTGGTACAAACACGCTGGCGCTCACGGACGAGATTGATTCGCTCTTTGCACAACTTGAACCAACGTTGCCGGTTGGGATGGTTCTGAATCCGGACGTCTTCAGGCAGTCGCACTTCATTGACAGGGCGGTTGGGAATGTCACGACGGTACTCTTTGAGGCCGTTTTTATTGTGGCCGTTGTGCTCATTCTGTTCCTTATGAATCTGCGGACGACGATCATCACGCTGACCGCGCTCCCCGTGTCTCTTGCAGTTGGCCTGCTCATGATGGATGCGATGGGGATGGGGCTGAACGTGATGGCACTTGGTGGATTGACTGTTGCGATTGGCGTGCTCGTCGATGATGCGATTATTGATGTCGAGAACGTGTTTCGGCGGCTTAAGATGAATCAAAGTCTTCCGCAAGATTCGCAGCGACCATTCATTTCGGTGATATTCGATGCCAGCAATGAGATTCGACCAGCGATGGTCTTTGCCACGGTCATCATTGTCATGGTGTTTGTGCCGCTGCTATTCCTTGATGGCTTGGAAGGGCGATTCTTCCGACCATTAGCGCTGACGTATATGGTTTCTATTCTGGCATCACTCCTCGTCGCGCTGACCTTGACTCCTGCGTTGTGCAGCATTCTGCTCCGTGGACGTTTGGGTGGTGGTCATGGCGGCGACTCGTGGCTTGTCCGGTTGCTGAAGCGTGTGTACGAGCCAACGCTCGCGTGGGCGCTCCAGGCGAGGTTGAAAATCATCAGCGCTGCAGCAGCGGCGACCATCGCTGCGCTACTTCTAGCCAGTACATTTGGTACTTCCTTTTTGCCTTCGTTTAACGAGGGCACATTTACGGTCTTCCTATTAGCGCCGCCTGGAACTTCGCTTGTAGAGAGTGATCGGCTTGCGACTCAGGTTGAGCGGCGACTAGCTGCGATCGATGGCGTGCGAACAGTCGCGCGGCGTACGGGGCGTGCTGAGCGCGATGAACATGCAGAGCCAGTAAGTAGCTCTGAGATCGAGGTGTCGCTGACTGATATCAATCAACAAGAGTCGGTACGTCGTGAAATCGATGTCATTCTTGCAGCAATTCCAGGAATCACCACGATGGTTGGTCAGCCCATCGAGCATCGCCTCAGCCACTTGCTATCAGGCACTCCGGCAGCCATTGCGATCAATGTATTTGGCGATGATCTCGATGAACTCAGGCGGGTTGCCAAAGTCATTGAGGCGGAACTGCGATTGATTCCTGGGGCTCGCGAAGTCAACGCGAATCGTGAGGTTTTGATCACGTCGCTTCCTATTCGATACCGCCATGCAGAATTGGCGTCATTCGGACTGAGCCCAGCTGATGCAGCTGAGCAGGTGCGGGAGGCGATGTATGGGGAGGTGGTCGACACGATCAATCAAGGCATCAAGCAGTATGACCTCGTAGTGCGGCTTGATCCGAGTCAGCGGGAGACCATTACGCAGGTTCGGGATCTTCTCTTGCGCGGCCGAGGCGGCGCAATTGTACGGCTGCGTGATGTGGCTGATATTGGACCGGAGCGATCAAGCAATCTCATTACTCGCGAGAACGCAGAGCGTAAGGCTGTGGTTTCACTCAATGTCGCCGACGACTCGAATCTTGGTGACTTGGTGGGCGAAGTGCAGCAGCGTGTGGACCCCATCGTGCAGGAAGCTGGATTCACAGTGACCTATGGCGGACAATTTGAGGCGCAACAGTCAGCCACACGTACGATTCTGATCACAGGCGTTGTGGTTGCAATCTTGATGCTGATGTTGCTACAGATAGCAACCGGTTCGATGCGAGCTGCACTGCTGGTGATGGTGAACATGCCACTGGCACTCATCGGTGGTATTGCCGCCATCTTCTTGACCGAGGGTGGGGGTGGATGGGCCAATACGATGGGGCTCTTGGGCCTCAGTGGCACGTATGTGGCGCCGGTCATCTCGATCGCAAGCATGGTTGGCTTCATCACGCTCTTTGGCATCTCGATTCGCAACGGCATCTTGCTCATCAATCATTACAACTACCTCATCGAGCACGAGGGGGTGGGGCTTACTTCAGCCATCTTGCAGGGTTCGAGGGAACGATTGGTGCCAATTCTGATGACTGCTCTTTCGGCGGCACTTGGGTTGTTGCCATTGGCGATTGCCGCTGGAAAGCCCGGTAGCGAACTTCTTGCCCCTTTGGCGATCGTCACTCTTGGCGGGTTGCTGACTTCCACCATCTTGAATCTCATTGTTGTACCGGCTGGCTACTCGCTGATCTTTAGTGGTCGCGATACGCTCTCCACATCGACGCCCTCTGCGTCATCACTTACAGGAAACGCTTCTCATGTTTGAACTCCATCGAATCTCTGCTATCGGTGCCCTTGTGGCTTGTCTGGGCGTATGGAGTTGTGGCGAGAAGCCCAAGGAGGCTGTGGATTCAGCTGTCACGCCGGTCGTGGTGGGACACAATCATGGCGGGGCAACAGATGGTCACTCACAGGTACAACAAGGTCCGCACCATCACGCACACGGTGGCGAATCTCGTTTGCTTGGCAGCGTTGAAATTGCCGGTGCAACACTTGAGATTTCGATCAGTGGTGATATCGCTCCGAAGTCGGAGTTGCATGTCGATGTCATTCAGACAGCGGGTCCAACTTTGGACGTCATTCGGCTTTGGGTTGGCGAACAGTCTGGTGTGGGTTCGCTCAAGAGCAAGGCCGATGCCCATGACCGTCACTTCCACGGCCATGTTGAGGCCCCACTGACGCTTTCAATGGACTCTGCATTGTGGATTGAGGCCCAAGACGCGGCCGGAACGCGATCATCGTCGTCGGTGTCGCTCCGTAAGCATGAGTGACCGCAGGGCTGGCGCCATGTCGTGCGGATATTCGCCTGCGGCCAGTCGCTGATCGCTCTCATCAAATGAACTGTTTGTTGAGCGTGCGTAAAGGGCGTTGCAGCGTTATGCAGAAGTCACCTTGATTCGCATGGCGTGATGTGATCAGGGCTGTGTGTCTGCAGTGACAGTCAATTTTGTGGGCTGAGCGATCGGCAACATTCGGCAAGCATGTCCTTGGCAATGGCCTGGACGCCTGTGCCGCGGATGGTATTGGCGTACGAGTCAATAATGTCTGTGGCGGCAGCCCGCTGCGAATCGCTGGCATCCGACCAGAGCAGGCAGAATGCCACAAGCTCTTCGCCATTGATGCCAATGTGTCCAAGGGCTCGTTGCTGGGCGAGAACGTCTGGTTCAGCCCATGTTGCCGACCAGCACAAGGGCGGCGATGTCAGGCCGACAGCCAAAGGGGCCGTGTCGAGTTCCCACAGAATGCTTCCATTGGTCCAGATGCCATTGGTTGTTGTTGGGGCACTGTCGCTCTTGAGCGTAATGGCGACACTGCGGTTCGTCAGGAATGCGGTGGTCGCTGCCCACGCCACGGCGAGTCGAGTCTTGCTGCCGACCGCATTGATAAATGTCTCCGTGAGTTCGTCATTGACTTTATCGGTGAAAATTTTCTGCAGTTGTTCCATAAAGGCCTCCAACTGTTGTTCCCACGGACCGTCCATATCGAAGTCGAGTGCTCGTGCCACCATCCGTTGCATGACGTCGTTGGGGTCCGCGAGTTCTGCGCTGAGTAGCGACGCCTCGCTTGCGGTCAACCAGTTTCGTTGCCAGAGAAAGGCAATCACGGCTTCCTGAAGTCGAGACTGAATATGGTCTTGAAGCCGATCGCGGCCTGGGCCGGTCCCCGTCGTCCGCTTGTCTGGAAGTAGTTTGCTGGAGAACATCAGGGCCCAGCCAAGCACGGCAGCGTCGCGGGAGTCTGGTGTGATCCGTTTGTTAAGCAGGCGGATGGCTGGACGCAACATCGGGTCGCCTTGAAGGTGCGTGCGGAGTTCCTTGCCAATGTCGGCAGCCACGGCGTCGATTCCATTCTGCAATGCGAGCATGTCGTCGAGCGCAGAGGTATCCCCGCCGAGACATTCTAAGAAGCACCGAGTTGAGCCAAGCGGTGAGTCGTAGGTCTTCCAGCTGCCGCGGCCGCCGAAGCCATCGGTCCAGTCTGGGCCTGCATGGGAGCCGAAAAAATGGAGACGAATCGGTTCCGCTTTTTGATTGTTGGAGTTGGCATCGCCTCGATTTGTTGGCTGGCCAAATGTATGACGCAGTTCGGCGAGTTCGGCAGGCTCGAGTTCGGGGGAGACCGACGTCGAACGATGGAGCTGGTCGCCCTCTGGAATGAGCGTTACGTCATAGTGCAGTGAGCATGCAGTGAGTGAGAGTGAGGCCAGAAGGGGGGCAAGTAGTCGTCGCATTGATGACTCCATGAGGCAGGCTCGTAGACTACATGGTATGTCCCCCTCGGATCAGCGATTGGCAGCGGCGATCGAGCAATGGTTTCCTCTCAACGCGAGGGATCTTCCATGGCGAAATCCTCGCACGCCCTGGCGTGCCCTTGTCAGTGAACTGATGTTGCAGCAGACGCAAGTGTCGCGGGTCTTGGAGCGATTTGAGCCATTCATGGATCGTTTTGCAACGCCGTGCTCGTTGGCGAGTGCGGATGAACAAGATGTATTGGCCATGTGGCAAGGGCTTGGATACTACCGTCGTGCTCGCAGTTTACATCGAGCAGCTCGTGAGATCGTCGATCGGTTTGATGGCGAAGTGCCGATTGATGCAGTGTCGCTTTGTTCGCTTCCAGGTGTTGGTCGTTATACGGCCGGAAGTATTGCATCCATCGTAGGGGGCGCCAGAGAAGCCATTGTTGATGGCAATGTAATGCGATTGCTTGCTCGCGTGCACTGTGACGGTGCATCGCCTACCGACCGTGTGTTCATCAAGCGAGTGTGGTCCTGGGCCCAAAATCTTGTCGATATATGTGAGCAACCTCCACTGTTGAACGAAGGAATGATGGAGTTGGGTGCGACTGTATGTACGCCTACTTTGCCTTCATGTGATAAGTGCCCATTGGCGGCTCTCTGCCAGAGTCGACTTCAGGGTCGAGTCAGTGAGATCCCTCCCCCTAAGCGATCAGCGGCACGGCAAGAATTGCATCATTACGCGGTCGTTATAAAACGTCGTGGAAAAGTACTGCTTGAGCAACGAGCAGCGACGGGGTTGTGGGCGGGGATGTGGCAGGCGCCAGCGATTGAATCTCAGACGATTTTGAGCGAGTCAGAGGTGATAAAACGGTTGCCATTTCCGCTGCAATCCCTGCGTATACAGAAGGTGATGCAACGAACACTCACCCACCGGAATGTGACGCTCCACATCTACAGCGGTTCGCTCAAGCGTGGCGCCCGAGTTCCCGCAACAATGGGGGTCAAATGGGTGCCGGTCGGAGGATTGGCAGATGTGCCAATCAGCAACGCGGGACACGCGGTATTGGCTGCTGATAACTCCTAGTCGCCTCTCAGTGATTGCCCGGTCTACCGCTGGACTACATGCGAATCTGCCAGAGACGAGTCTCGCATGCGTCCTCAAAATGGCCTCGACGCGTCATCGTGGGCCTCTATGGCTACTTTTGCAAAAACATGAGTAGTTGGTGACAGGAATGCCATGCTCGCACGGATACATGATGAACCGGAAGCAATCTACCGCGTGGCAGACGTGCTCCTGGGGTCAAGAAATCAATTTGTTCCCTTGCACACGGGTAGAGCTCACCGACGGTCGGTGAGTTCTACTCGCTTTGAGTGTCCGCCGGTGTGTCGGGGTCATCGCCTGTCGCAACATCTTCGGGATACGCAATGCGGCCATGGTGAATCGCGCACACGCGAGTGAGAATCGCTTCTTTGGCTTTGGCGAGTTCTGAAAGGGTGAGCGGGCACTGATCAAACTGGCCGTCAAGCAATCGCTTTTTGGCAAGATCATGTACGAGGCCCTCGATTTGTGCAGGCGTCGGATCGTTCATGGCGCGGGTGGCGCTTTCGACGCAGTCCGACAACATCAAGACGGCCGCCTCGCGTGTCAGTGGTTTGGGGCCTGGATAGCGGAACTCAACTTCCTGCGGTGTTTCCTTGTCGCCGGCTTCCTCCGCTCGCTGCTTTGCGGCGTGATAGAAGTATTCCACCAGCGTAGTTCCGTGATGAGATTCGATGAAGTGGATGATGGCGCGGGGTACGCGGTACTCTCGCGCGAGTTCGATGCCGTCCTTGACATGCCCAATGATCACGAGCAGACTCATGGCTGGGCTCAAGCTGTCATGTCGGTTCTCGCCGCCTTGTTGGTTCTCAACAAAGTACTGTGGCTTGTGCATCTTTCCAATGTCGTGATACAAGCCGCCCACATACACAAGTAGCCCATCGGCGCCGATGGCCTCTGCCGCTGCTTCAGCAATGCTCGCAACTTGCAGCGAGTGGTCATAAGTCCCTGGTGCACGCTGTTGCAGCTCTCGCAGGAGAGGGCGGCGTGGATCACGCAGTTCTGCAAGGGTCATGCCAGTTGTGATGTGGAACACACGTTCAATGCTCGGGAGAATGCCAAGTACGAGGAAGCCCACGCACATGGCGGCGCCGCCGGCCTGCGCAGCGTCAGAGAGGACCTGCGTCCAAGCGTTCATCACCGATGGCAATTCAATCATGGAAAGCACAATCGCTGCGAAGGCTGAAACTGCAGCGGCGATCGCGGACGCTCGAATAAGGCATGCCCGGCTGCGCACTTCATTGAGTTGTGAGACAAGCGTTCCCGCACCTACCATCAAGAGGATGAACCAGCCGATTGATTCCTGCATCGCAAGCGTCACGATGGCAGCTTGAATAGCCGCCAGCGCAATGGCCAGCCGCTGGTCATAGGCCAGACGAAGAATGGTCGTTGCGAGCAGGAGTGGTCCAAGGGCTGCGGCAAGTTTCAGTGCGGGCACATCAGTTGCAATCAGCACGCTTGCAGCAAGCATAAGCACGACGAGCAAGCAAATCGCCATGAGCCGCAGTGCATTGCGGGCAATTCGCCGGTGCGTCACAGCTGTAAAGGCTGCCAAGAAGATCGATAGGGCGAGTAGCAAGAGCCCGATGCCAATGCGGGGGATCCAGCGTGCTGACCATGAGCCCGATGTCGCAAAGAGGTGCGACTCTCTGGAGGTCTCTTGGTGGGAAGAGTCGTCGATCAATTGTCCTGGTCGATACAGCGTCTCACCTGCGGCGTGATTGATCATCACCGGCTCGATGCCCTCGGCGGCTTGCGTCCGCAGCGTATCGGTCTGCTCAGAGTCGAGTTTGAGCGAAGGGCTCGCCTCAACTGCAATTCGGGTGCTGACGAGATTTACAACCGACTCTGGGAATGAGGCGCGTCTGACGATTTCTCGAAGGCGAGGCGTTGCCGTGCCATCTTCAATTGCGGTGACATTGATCGGCTCGCCTCGGAGAGGGCGTTCAAACGTGCCATCTGGATTTGCCAGCGCACGATTAGTCGCCGCTTCGGTCGAGAAGAGTTGAAAGGTCTCAGCGTCAAGAATGGGAGCTTGAATGAGCGCATGCTGCACAAGGGCGTCGCACCATTTTGTCCATGCATCTGTTGGCCCGCCTGGGCCTGCGAAAGGGCGTATTGCTGCGAGCTTTGTTTCGTTGAGGTTGAATTGTCGCTTGAGTTCTTCGGTGACATCAGCGATTGACTTGATGCCTGCAACGGCGGTGGGCAATCCGACGAGTGATCCATGGAGGCGGTCCAGCGCGGGTGTATTGGGTATATAGATCGATGGCGATGCGGCCATCGCCTCGTCTCGCTTGGTTTTGGTGGCTTGTTGGTTCTCAACTTGATAATCAAGTCGAGTCAGTCTGGCATCTTTCGCCACGAGGCCCGGGTAGACCAGCACCTGCTCGCGAGCCCATGCCACGAGGAAACTTGTGATGATGAGGAAGACCAGAATGATGGCGGCCGAGCGGACAAACGCTGGTTGGCGAAGGGCTTTGCGGAGGGCAGCCGTTGGTGGTGGGATATTGCGGCGAATTTCTTGCCGTCGCTGCTCACTTGGGCCTGTGGGGCGTGGCTTGTTCGTAGTGTTCATGGCGTTGAATCCACAGGGTGGCCTGAGGCTATGGGGGCAGTTTACACACTGGCGCGGTAGCCTCTCTCTATCGGCCCAAGTGGGCACAGGAGGCCCATCAATGGGGACTTGGCATCAGAAATTCTTGCTCGTCGGCTTCTTGCTGCTTTCGGCAGGCTGCATGCAGCAGGTTGGCACCCCCGCGCCCGGATCAGTGGTGGAGTTGGACGCTTCAGAGGCGGCATCGGTCTACGCCTCTTTTTCCTTGGTTGGCCAGACAAGTTCAGATCCGCCGCTGCAACTCTTGCCCAAAAGTGGTGTCCGGTGGACTGATGTTTTGAAGGCAGTCCAGACGCTTGAAGTACCACGGGCTCCGAACTCAGAAGAGTTGCTTTTTTCAATCATCTCCTCGGACATTGGTCCCGAGAAGGCGTCGTTTCGAATGGAAACGGCTCAGCATTGGCCGGTGTTGCTAACAGCGACGCTCGATGGCGAGCAAATTCAGTTTGTGGCAATTGTGGGTCCCTACCCACAAGACGCCACTGCGAAGAAACAATCGCGGGCATTGGAGAAGGCTGCCTACGCATCACTTATTCAGTGGGGGCGCAGGCCACAACTGCCGGTCATACGCCGCTGACAGGGGGGCGACTGTGATGGAATGCAGTGGCCTGTTGGAATTGATGCGCGACTCGTAGAATCATGTCCTCGCCAAGTACCGGCCCTTGCAGTTGAATGGAAAGTGGCAGAGTCGATCCTTCACACTGCATGGTGCCTGCGGGGACAGAGACACCACAAATTCCAGCAATATTGGCGGTCACTGTGTACTTGTCACAGAGATACATCGAGATTGGGTCTACTCGTGCACCAAACTTGAATGCTGGAGCGGGCACAGTAGGGCCGAGCAGGACATCAACTTTGGTAAAGAGTTGTTGGTACTCATCGTGAATGAGTCTGCGAACCTGTAGCGCTCGCTTGTAATAGGCGTCGTAATAGCCTGCGCTCAATACATAGGTGCCAAGCATGATTCGTCGCCTGGTTTCGGCGCCGAACCCTTCACTGCGATTGGCTGCGTAGAGCGGTTCAAGTGTGAGGTTCTCTTGCTCGGTTCGTTTTCCATAGCGAATGCCATCAAAGCGAGCGAGGTTGCTAGACGCTTCGGCGGGGCCGAGCACGTAGTAGCACGCAATGCCAAGGTCGGTGGTTTTGAGTTGGACTGTTTCAACTATGCATCCGAGGGAGCGGAAGGTCTCCGCAGCAGTCGCCACCGCAGCATTCACGGCGGGGTCATTGTCATCAGAGAGATGTTCTTCGGGGATGCCAATGCGTAGTCCCTCCAGAGATTGCGAGGTCGAAGCAAGGCCGCCTGGCTGCGGTGCCTTTGCCGTGGTGTCATCATGGGCGTCTTCGCCAGCAAGCACTTCTAGTAACAAGGCAGCATCGGCTGCGTCGCGGGTAAATGGCCCGATTTGATCCATGCTCGGCGCAAAGGACACAAGGCCGTACCTGCTAATGCGTCCGCCCGTTGGCTTGAGACCAGTAATGCCACAGAGTGCGGCTGGCTGGCGGATCGATCCACCAGTGTCACTGCCGAGGGAGCAGGGCACAAGCCCGGCTGCGACAGCTGCGGCGCTGCCGCCTGATGAGCCGCCCGGGACTCGATCGGTGTCCCACGGATTTCGAACAATGCCAAATGCGCAGTGTTCGGTAGAAGAGCCCATTGCAAACTCGTCGCATCGTGTGCGGCCAAGCAGCACTGCGCCAGCATCCCGCAAGCGTTTCGTGACGGTCGCGTC
>JAQWLT010000048.1 GCA_029247205.1 Phycisphaerales bacterium
CTCGGTGACCGTATCCATTGGCGCAGAGACAAGTGGCAATTCCAGCCGAATCTTGGGAGTGAGTCGAGTCGACACATCTGCCATATCTGGCGTGAGACTTGACCGCTGAGGCACCAGCAGTACATCGTCGAAGGTGATGCCTTCAGGGATTGAGAGACGCTCCATCTTGGAATGATCACTGCATTGGCCACCCATGTCAAGAACAGGGGATGAACAGCGAAAAGTCAAGTGGGCCCTATGGTACGATCAGCCCTTCGGGCCCCCCACACGCGAGTGAGTGGGCTGGGTCCTCTACGAAGGAGCGTTGCTCGTGTCCCATGGCCCTCTCCAGCCACGGCTCGTCCATCATGCCAAGGGGATTGAACCTGGGGCCGGCACCAGAGTCTTTAAACCTGAGCCTGGTATCCGCCTGCCGCTTGGGCTACAAAGCAGTGCATCATGACTTCAATCACTGCGTGTGTCATCACCAAGAACGAAGAGACGAATCTCCGGGAGTGCCTTGAGAGCGTTCGCTTCTGTGACGAGATCATCGTCGTCGACTCGCTGAGTACCGATCAAACAGTGGAGATTGCTCGTGAATTCACCGACCGGGTGATCCAACGAGCGTGGCCCGGGCACATCGAGCAAAAGAATTTCGCCATCGATCAAGCTACCAACTCCTGGGTGTTCTGCATCGATGCGGATGAGCGAGTGTCGGAGCCGCTGCGGGCAGAAATCCAGAGAATCTTCGCTTCGCAGGACATCTCGTTCTCGGGCTTCCGGGTCAATCGGCTCAACCAGTATCTCGGTCGCTGGATTCGTCACGGAGGGTGGTACCCTGATCGCAAGATCCGCCTCTTCCGACGCGACCGGGGCCGCTGGGGCGGAACGAATCCCCACGACCGAGTTGAGATCAGGGGGGAGATACACAACCTCAATCTCGACCTGCTCCACTACTCGTACGCCGATCTTGGCGCCCACCTGAGAACGATCAATAACTTCACCGGAATCCTGGCCCGCGAGAAACTCAAACGTCACCCTCGCTTCATCACTGTCCGCCTTCTCTTTTCCGGGCCGCTCAAATTCCTGAGCATGTACGTACTACGCCGCGGCTTCCTCGACGGATGGCCCGGCCTTATCTGCGCGACAATGGGTGGCTATTACACTTTTTTGAAATACGCGAAGCTTTGGGAGTTGGTCTACGCGCGAAACCCCGACGAAGAGCGTAAGAAGAGTTCCTACGTCTGACCTTCCGGCCGGCACTCACACGCTCTAGCTCAAGAGAGCCTTACTCCGTCTCCAAACCTGGGTGCGGCCAAAGAGGGGAAACCGAGATAACCACGCACATGCAAGTTGTCCCCCTCGACCACACCATCGTGCAGCTATAGTCGTTGCCCGAATCCGGATCGAATATGCGGCATCCTTCCCACTGGACGCCATCCTCTTTCATTCCCCAAGAATGTGTAGACCGACCACCGGCTTGTCTTGAAGATCTACCGGGCAAGCGGCGCAGAGAACATCCGGATCGGCCTCCTCCTTTACGACCTCGATGATTTTTTTCGATATTCTTGGTCGTCACAATAGATGTGCACCATTGCCATCGGCGTCTTCCCACCATCGTCAATCGTCTCCCAATACCCCACCGGCGAGGCCCCTACTGCATTCCCCAGGCCCATTGCCTCCGCCAATCCACGATACCCGTCATCAGCTTGCGTAGCGCAGTGGCCCCCGCGCTGAGCAGGGCAGTCGCTCGTGGTTTCGGGAGATCCTGCCTAAATATCGCTCATCGCGAAATAACCGCACCACTGAATTGGCCACCCGTGTCAAGACCAGGGGATGAACAGCGAGAAGTCAAGTGGGTCCTATGGTACGATCAGCCCTTCGGGCCCCCCACACGCGAGTGAGTGGGCTGGGTCCTCTACGAAGGAGCGTTGCTCGTGTCACATGGCCCTACCGAGCAACGGCTCGTCCATCATGCCAAGGGAACTGAACCGGGATCCGGCACCAAGCAGTTTCGCAAATATCTCAAAGCCTGCATCACATATGAGGCCTCGGATCTCCACATCAAGGCAGATGGACCACCTCGAATCCGCGTCCGCGGCGAGTTACGACCCCTCGATACTGACTTTGTGACCCACGACCAAAGTCACCAGATTGCCAAGGACGTCCTTGACGGCTTTCAGTACGACGTCTTCGCCACGCACGGGCAAATGGACATCGCATACGACTACGACGACGATCATCGCTTCCGCGTGAACATTTTCATGAGTCGGGGCAAGGTCTCCTACGCTTGCCGACTGATCACATCAGAAATCAAACGCTTTGATGACTTGCACGTCCCTGAACTGTTGGGTGATATTGCGCTCGCGGCCAACGGACTCATCCTGTTTGCTGGCGTTACGGGCAGCGGCAAGAGCACATCGATCGCGGCCATGTTGCAGCACGTGAACGAACGCAAACGATGTCACATCGTGACGATCGAAGATCCGATCGAATACATCTTCACCGAATCCAAGGCGACGATCAACCAGCGCGAAGTGGGGATTGATTGCCTCAATTTCAATGAAGCACTTCGCGCATTGGTGCGAGAAGATCCAGATGTCGTGCTCGTAGGCGAAATGCGTGACAAGGAAACATTTGAAGCGGCCATTCGCGCCGCCGAGACCGGACACGTGGTCTTTGGGACAATCCACGCATCGTCTGCATGGCAGACGTTTGGTCGCATATACGACCTCTTCGACGAGGGTGAAGTGCCCCAGATTCGCAAACTACTGGCCTTTAATATGCGGGCCATTATTTACCAAAAACTGCTCAAAACCTTGCACCCTGACACCACCCCGCGAATACCTGCGCTTGAGATTCTGCTCGGGACGCCCGCTGTGCAAAAGTACATTCTCGAAGGGCGAGAAGGTGAACTGCTAGACATCATCAAGCAGAGCCATGAAGAAGGCATGGTTGACTTCACGACCGCGCTCGTTGAACTCGTGGAAAATGAATGGATTCACCATCGTGTCGCCATGGACGCCACGCCCAAGCCTGAGGAACTCAAGATGCGACTCAAGGGCATCTCTTGATCACCATATGACCGAAGCCATCACTCAAATCGCCGATTCGTCCGTCTTCCTATTAAGCCCGTGGAAGCCGATTCTCATTTGGGCACCCTTTGTGGCATGGGCCTATCTGGTCGGTGCACACATGGACGCCGACGCACGTGATCTGCAATTAAACCCGATCAAATGGAACTTCATCCATATCACCGCGGCCATGGTCGGACTTGGTGTCATGCTGTTCGCAGGCGCAATCACTTTCTACGGAGCATGGCTTGCTGGACTGGCCATCATGCTTGCGCCGATCTTGGTCTACTGGAAAATCCGCAATGGCCAAGTTCCCAAAGAACGTCAATACAAGTTGTTTGGCAAACAGTCCGCTGAAGCCACGAAGCGACGCAAACGCGGCAAAAGTCGCGAGGCCATTCTGACCTTCACCGGACCCCAAGGCGAATTTCCGGTCCCTGGCAAAGACGACGAAATTATCGAGGCCTACTTAGCGATGGAGGGGCTTTTTGTGCCCCTGCTGAAAGCTGGCGGAACGCGATTGGACATTGCACTTGGCAGCGGCGGGCTCGCCTCGGCCATGGTCGTACATAGCGTTCGCACCAAGCAAGAGCCAATACAAGCTGAACTTGGTGCGCATGTCGTCAATCTCATTAAACAAATCGGTGGGCTCGATCTCATGGAGACACGACGCGGACAAAGCGGCACCCTGACCATCGCAGGGCCCGATAGCCGACACACCATCACACTGACCGCAAGCGGTTCATCGAAGGGGCAATTCCTTCGACTCGATCTCGATGAGCAAGCACGCATCACCATGAATAGCGACACGCTCGGTCTGCTCCCGGCTCAGTTGGACTACCTCAATGAACTGATCCCCACACACAATCGAAACGGCCTTGTGCTATTGACTGCCCCACAAGGTCAAGGTCTCACGACCACTGCCTTATCGCTGCTCATGACGCACGACGCCTACACGAGCAACCTCAAGGTGCTCGAGCGACGAACCATCAAACGGCTCGAAGGGGTTGACCATATACAGTGGGACGCTTCAAACCCTGATCTCGACTTTGCAACCAGCCTGCAATCCATCCTTCGACGTGATCCAGATGTCGTGCTGACCGAAGCACATGATTCTGAAACGGCAGAAATTGCAGCAAAGTCCGGCAAAGAGAATGTACTCCAATACCTGACATTCAATGCCGATAGCGGAGCCATGGCAATTCGGGAATGGTGCCAACTCGTCGGCGATGTTGACCTCGCCACGAAGTCACTCCGAGCCGTTGTATGCCAACGCCTCGTCCGCGTGCTGTGCCCAGACTGCAAGCAAGCCTACAACCCCACCGATCCACGCAAACTCGGACTGCCTGATGGCACCACCCTGTACCGCAAAGGCGGGCAAGTACAAGTACGCAACCGCGTCGAAGACTGCCCAACCTGCAGTGGCAGCGGGTACACGGGCGTGACAGCACTCTTTGAAGTCATGCCTATCGACAAAGAGTGCCGACAGATCTTGGCATCAGGTGATTTGAAGGCCGCCATGGTGCAGGCAAGACGCAACAAGATGCTACTGCTCCAAGAGGTTGGTTTGCAGCGAGCGGCAATGGGCGTGACTTCGATCGAAGAGGTCAGTCGTGTCCTCGGCGGCAGCAAGAAGCCAGTGGCCAAAGCCACTGCAAGTGGTTCCTGAAACAGGATGCAGTATTTTCCATGCTCATGAACGTCGCAATCATCGGGCTCGTCGGCCTCATCGCTTACTGGTGGGCCAATCAGGGCTTTCTCAGTTCACTCCTGCATCTTGTTGCAGTCATCTGCGCTGGAGCCTTTGCGTTCGCCATTTGGGAACCAATCGTGGTGGAAAATCTGCTCGGCACCAAGTGGTGGAGCGGACTCATGCCCGGCCTCATTCTACTTCTGACTTTTGTGTTCACCCTTGCCATCCTACGCATGACATCTGACAAACTGGCATTCGGCAATACGCGATTTCCCCCCGCTGCAGATCTCGTCGGCGGCGGCATTCTTGGCGCACTTGCTGGCGTGCTGACAGTTGGCATTCTGGTCGTCGGCACCGGATTCATCGACCGCCCGGCGACGGCCATGGGATACACCGGCTGGGCCCGCAGCACCGACGGCAAGGTCGCTCCCCCTGTTTCTCCGCTCTGGCTCCCAGTCGATAAGTGGACAATCCACTTCTATGAACTCCTCAGTGTGGGCTCCCTCCACCCAGACATCAGCGGCAAGCCGATGGCGGAGTGGCGACCAAATCTCGACCAACAGGCAAGCCTGCTCCGAGATCGCAAGACTTCCAAACAACGATTCACGCAACTTTTTCAGCCACCAGGCTCTATCAAAATTGCCGATCCCATTGAGGCGATCTCTCCAGAAGGTGACACCTTCTTGATGATCCCGATGTCGTTCAATCGTGATTCGATGGACTATGGCAAGGGACTCGCTCTTGGAGTCAATCAAGTTCGCATGGTTGGAGAATCAGCCGGCAAGACCACGGCCATTCATCCCCAGTACTGGGGTCAGTATGTGATCGAGGAGATGACAAGGCAAAACGGCGAAGCAAAGCGTGCCGAGGCCTTCTTTGAGTTCAACTCGGGCACCGCCTATATCTTTGATATTGACCAAACCGAATTAGATATCCGCCTTGTGTTTGGGGTGCCCGAAGACTTCGCGCCTCGCTTTTTACAGGTCCGCGGCACACGCTTTGACGTGCCGAGCGTACGCAAGACTGCTGACTGGAGCGAATTCCTCACTCGCTCACATGCCGTTGGAACTGGTACCAAAGAAACATGGGGCGGCGATATCTCGACCCTTGTCGATATGCGTGGCAGCATGCCACGTGGCGCACGTCCAAGTCGAAGTGACTTCAAGGGCGATATCTTGATCGATGAAGAACGTGGCCGTATCGTACGAGCCGAAGGCGCCAAGGTCAGCAATATGTCACGGGGCAAGGGAAAACTACGCGTAAAGGGTTACGGTCTCTTTAACGCCGACGGCA
The DNA here is from genome assembly GCA_029247205.1 of Phycisphaerales bacterium. Classification (GTDB taxonomy): domain Bacteria; phylum Planctomycetota; class Phycisphaerae; order Phycisphaerales; family SM1A02; genus UBA12567. The sequence goes on from JAQWLT010000048.1 coordinate 6,040, forward strand.
GCGATTTTGATCGCAGTCGTGGCATCGTGAAGATTGATGTTGGCCCACAAAGCGCTGCCAATATCCTTGCAATCGCACGCCGAAATGGCGGAAATGGCACGCTCATTCTGTTTGACACCGACGGCGGCGAGTACGCCCCTCGCGGCTATGAGCGGAAGGACAACATCAATACTACGCTTACCTTTGACGTCCCAATTAGGACATGGAAAGACATCCGACATCCACCTCGAATGGGATCCGAAGACATCTTTTCACTGATCTTCATCGTTCCGGTTGGCGTCACGATTGACCGGCTGATGTTTGATGATGAAGTGGTCGGCCTCTTCGAGGGCGTCACCATCGAACCACCGAGCACCCGCTAGTCAAGGCCATCAAGTTAAGAGCGAAGACTCGGCATCTGGGGCGGCAAGCAGCCGCTCGACCCAGTGGATATCAAAGTCATACTCGATGAATGGCTTCGCAGCCAATAGCCTGCGATGGAGTGAGAGGGTCGTGCAAATTGGACCGACTCGAAACTCGGCAATGGCTGACTGCATTTTGGCAATTGCCTCGGTTCGGTCACGACCATGCACGATGAGCTTACCAATCATCGAATCGTAATTCGGCGGGATCCGATAGCCTGACCGCACATGCGTATCGACTCGGATGCCAAACCCACCCGGCACCATAAATTCCTCAACGAGGCCTGGCTGTGGCATGAAGTTGCGATCGGGATCCTCGGCATTCACACGACACTCAATGGCGTGCCCAGTGATGCTGATATCACCCTGCGATACTGAGAGATGTTCGCCCGCAGCAACCAGAATTGATTCTTTAACGATGTCCACGCCAGTAATCGCCTCAGTCACTGGATGTTCAACCTGAACGCGAGTATTCACTTCCAGCATGTAGAAGTTCTGTTCGCGATCCATCAAGAACTCAACAGTGGCTGCGCCGCAATACTTTGCATTGCGAATAAGGTCCGCAGCTGACACACACACGGCATCGCGGATTGAATCTTTGATTCCGGGGGCAGGCCCTTCCTCGATCAACTTCTGGTGACGCCGCTGCGATGTACAGTCGCGGTTATACAAATGCACAGAATTTCCATGACTATCGCCAAGGCACTGCACCTCAATGTGCCGGGCATGCTCAAGAAACTTCTCGACATAGACCGCACCATTACCGAATGCAGCAGCTGCTTCTTGGCTGGCAGTGCGAATGCCGTCGACAAGTTCTTCGTCCGTCCGAGCAATCCGCATCCCGCGGCCCCCGCCGCCGGCAGATGCCTTGACGATGACTGGGAAGCCAATGGACCTGGCAACCTCGATGGCCTCATCAGGATCCTCAATAGCATCGGCACTTCCTGGAAACACCGGTGTTCCTGCCTCGCGAGCCATTCGCTTGCATGAAATCTTGTCGCCCAGCAGGGCCATTGCCTCAGGGCTTGGGCCAATGAATTCGATATTGCAGTCACGGCATACACCTGCGAACTCATTATTTTCTGCAAGAAAACCGTAGCCCGGATGAATCGCTTCGGCATGCGACGTCTCGGCTGCGGAGATGATGCGGTCAATACGCAGATATGAATCAACGGATGGGCCAGGACCGATACATATCGTATGGTCAGCTTGTTCAAGCCAGGGCCCGTCGCGATCAGCCTCCGAGAACACACATACCGTCTCGCACCCGAGTTCTCGGGCGGCACGAATAATACGCAACGCAATTTCGCCGCGATTGGCGATGAGAATACGGTTAAACATTAGGTCGCCCTCAGGCCGGTCGAACCAGCATCAATTCTTGACCAAACTCAATCGGATCGCCACTCTTCACGAGCACTTGCTCGACCGTTCCAGCAACCTCCGACTTAATTTCGTTAAAGATCTTCATGGCTTCAATCAAACACACGACGCCATCCTGAGCAACGGAGCCACCCACCTTGATAAAGGGATCAGCATCAGGCGAAGGAGCGGCGTAGAACGTGCCGACCATTGGGCTCGCAATCACCACGAGGCCTTCCCGAGAATCTTCAGCTGTGGCCGACTCAGTTGGCGGTGCTGCCACCGCAACGGACGGAGCAGGCGGAGCTGCAACTGCAACTGGTGCCGCAACAACCTGCTGCACTTCTGGAGCCGCCCACTGGTTTGGCCGTTGAAGCGTGACCTGCTCTTCGCTATCGCGAAGATCCATCTCGGTGAGATCATTCTGAACCATCAACTTGACCAGTTCTTTGAGCTTACGGATATCAATCATTACGGCGTTTCTCCCTGTGGAAGTGGCAATAGAGCCCCCTCCAAACTGCAATCCAAAGCTTCTGACAAGACCTGCGGCCCATCATCGGTCACCAAAATATCGTCCTCAATTCGCACACCACCAATTCCTGGGAGGTAAATACCAGGTTCGATCGTGACAACCATGCCGGCCTGAAGCTTTGTGGATTCACCAGCACCACCCATATACGGAAGTTCGTGCACATCTCGGCCGAGTCCGTGTCCAACACCGTGCGGGAACTCGTCCCCCCACCCAGCATCCTTGATGATATTTCGTGACGCAGCGTCGACATCACGCGTACACGCACCAACCTGGCAGGCCGCAATCGATGCGTCGTGCGCTGCGGCGACAACCCTGTACATTCGCTTCATCTCGTCATCTGGATCGCCTAAGAAGAATGTTCGCGTCAGATCACTGCAGATTCCATCAACCCGTGCACCCCAATCGATCAACAATACGCCAGGTCCAACCGGCGAACCGGCTGGAGTGTGATGAATCACGCTGGCATTCGCTCCGCTACCGACGATGGGTTCAAATGATTCTGACTCCGCGCCACGGCATCGCATCTCGTAGATGAGCCTCGCCGAGACTTGCCCCTCGGTCATTCCCAGACGTAGTTCTTCAAGTGTGGCGTGGAGTGCTTCGCTTTGAATTCGAATCGCCTCCTGCATCGATGCGATCTCATCAGGTGACTTTCGCATGCGAAGGCCGGCAAGAAGGCCTGAAA
>JAQWLT010000068.1 GCA_029247205.1 Phycisphaerales bacterium
CGAAGTCGCGATCGCGATCGGGCATGTGGTGAAATGCGAGCGAATTGGTCAGGGCCAGCGTGGGCGTGTAGATCATCGAGTACACCACGGCAATGCTGAGAAAGCCCCAGAAACTTGAGATGTCAGCCATGAACCACACCAGCACCGCGCCAACGATATGACTGAGCCCGAGATACTTCTCAGTGTTGAACCACCGGTCCGCCACCTGGCCGGCAATGAACGGCCCGAAGATCGCCCCAACGCCGCCGGCCATGAACATCCAGCCAATATCCCCGTCAGAGAACTTCCGGTAGTTCCTCAGGAACGGGTACAGCAGCGGCAGCCACGCACCCCAGATCGCGTACTGCAGGAACATCATGAAGGACAGGCGGCTTCCAAGCCCAAGTCCCATACGTGGTGAGGTAGTCGTTGTCATCACTGAACGATATACCAGATTGGATGGCAGCGGCTTACTACCATGGCTTTCCATGACGCCACCAATTGATCTCCGAAGCGATACCGTCACCCAGCCCACCGAAGCCATGAAGCAAGCCATGACATCCGCGCCGCTGGGCGATGATGTGCTTGGCGACGACCCGACTGTAATCGCGCTTCAAGAACGATGCGCTGCACTCCTTGAAAAAGAGGCCGCATGTTTTGTGCCCAGTGGTTCGATGGCCAACCAAGTCGCTATCCGGGCGCACACCAGGCCGGGTGACGAGATCATCTGCCACGAGCACAGCCATATCTATCAGTACGAAGGTGGCGCTTGGGCGGCAGTCTCCGGTTGCTCCATTGCATTGCTCCACGGCGATCGAGGTCAATTCGAACCCGCCGATGTTGCTGCCGCGATTCGTATGAACGACCACCACTTTCCTCGCTCCCGCCTCCTCGTTGTGGAGAACACGCAGAATCGAGGTGGCGGCACTGTCTGGCCGATTGACCAGCTTGAAGCCGTAACGGATGAAGCCCGATCGCACGGACTGCGATGCCATCTTGATGGCGCACGAATCTGGAATGCCTCTGCCGCTACCGGCCTAGAACCCGCCGAGTATGCCCAGCACTTTGACACCGTGTCGGCCTGTTTCTCCAAAGGCCTTGGCTGCCCGGTCGGTTCGATTGTCTGTGGCGATACAGAGACCATTGAACACGTGCACCGTGGACGCAAAATGCTCGGGGGCGGTATGCGACAGAGCGGCATGCTTGCTGCTGCCGCGCTGTACGCGCTGGATCATCACCGTCACCGCCTCGCTGACGACCACACACACGCTCGGCTATTGGCCGAGACACTGGCCGATTGCGACGGTGCTGAGATTGATCCACACAGCGTCGAAACAAATATCCTGTACTTTGATGTGCACGGGAATGCTTCCGAAATTGTTGCTCGTTTGGATGAATCGGGCGTGCGGTGCCTAGACAGTGGGCCTCATACCATCCGCTGCGTAACCAGTTTGGCGGTCGATCGCAGCGACATTGACGAAGCTTGTGCAATCTTCCGCCGCGTCCTCGGCGCCGCGGGCACATGGTGAACAAGCACAGTAGGTACGATCGCCAGTCGTTGAGCTATCACCACATAGGACTATTCTCATGACCGTCAACTATCTAACGCTGCCCGTCGGCCCAGAGCCTCCCGCGATACTGAATGCTGTCATCGAGATCCCACCCGGAAGTTCTAATAAGTACGAGTATGACAAAGAACTCAATGTGTTCAAACTCGATCGCACGCTTTACAGCCCGGTCCACTATCCCGGTGCCTATGGATTCATCCCTCGTACGCTCGCGGAAGACGACGATCCGCTCGACGTGCTCGTCCTACTCGACGGACACTGTTTCACTGGCGCGCTCATTGAGGTCCGCCCGCTTGGTGTACTTGAGATGAAAGATGACAAGGGGCTCGATCACAAGATCCTTGCTGTACCTACGACCGATCCACGCAAAGAAGAATTGCACGGACTTCAGAATGTGCCGCGACACACACTTCGCGAGATCGATTACTTCTTCCATATCTACAAGGATCTAGAAGGAAAGTTTGCCGACACCTATGGCTGGCACGACCGCGTTGATGCATTCAAAATCATCGAAGAGTCGATCACTCGCTACGAGGGCTGACCGCATCCTGCTTGCATGGCATAGATGATCTCGACCAGATCATCAACATCCACTTGCTGATCACCCTTGGTGGGCACGAAGTCGCAGCGAGCTTCGAAGCTTCCAAATTTCACCGGGCCCCAATGCTCAAGCACCTCGAGCAAGTCACGTATATCCACCTTGCCGTCAGCTGTGACATCATGCGGGCACTGGCCAGGCAAGCCAACAACCATCCCGCCGCCTTCGCAGAGATCCGGGATTCCATTGAAGTCATAGTCAGCCAAACACCCCAGTGCGATTTCGATGTCATCCGCCACGCCACTGCCATCACAGTCATCAAACGCTCGGACCTGTTCGCATGCGCTGCCCGCAGCCGACAAGTCAGTTTGCGAGAAGCCCATCGGGAAGGTGGTGCCGTCGGAGATACCAACAACGGCATCAAACACAACAGCATCGAGCCAGGCAATCTCCACCACGCCATTTGGGTGCAACAGGATCTGCATATCAATATCAAATTCGATGAGTCCGTAGATGGGCACGCCAATCCACGTCACCACAAGCGAACCACCCGGCCCTTGCTGCACTCGAATCTCACCAGAAATATCGGGGTTGAGGTCGGTCATCAACCCACTGATTCTGGGCAGTTGGAAGTGCGTATTCAAATTGCCTTCGCGTGAGATGTCAAACGCGCCAAATGTCAGATAGCCATTGCTTCCGATGTACACATCAGTCCACATCTGATCCGCGAACGGGAACGGAAATCCAATTGGAACCATATACGAATCGTCATCCATCATTGAGATCGCGGTCCCGCCAATAGGATCAATAGGAAAGGCGCTAATTGCCTCTGAACACACCTGCCACCGAGGCGCAGTTGGCGAACCATTGGGCTGCCATCGCACCATTTGGTAGGAGAGATCAAAGTCGCCAGCGAAGTGTTCGGTACCCCACCACGGATTGCCGGCAGGTACAGATTCACAGATGTCAGCCACGCCATTTTCGTTGCAGTCGCCATCTGGAGCCAGACCACGCGTCACACAATCGAATGAGTTAGAGAGGTCTGTTTGCACAAATCCAGGCCCCAGATTGTCCCCCATCGACGCCCCAACAATTGCTGCTGGTGTCGTGATGGCCTGCCAACTCATCTCGATAGCGCCGTCTGGGTGTAGGACAAGTTGAGCGGTATTGGATGAGCCTAAAGCGTCAAACTCAGGAAGATCGTTCCATGTCACGACAGCAGAACCAAGCGGGCCGGTTCCATAGAGCACTTGGCCGCCGTCTTCTGGGTTGAGATCGGTGAAGAGCACACTCAACCGCTTCAGTGCAAAGTGGCTTACGAGTGTTTCAACGTAGTTTGTGTCGCTCGTGCCAAAGGTCACATTGCCATTGCTGCCGATGTACACATCGTTCCATGTTTCCCCCGCGAATTGGAATGGGAAGGGCAAGTTTTGCAGTGATGCCTCGTCATCAAGAAGTGGCAAGACCGTGTGCGAAGTTGGATCAAGCCAAACATTCTCAGCGAGTACGGTACAAAACTGATAGAACGGTGGCGAAGAATTGCCAGTTGGGCTAAGTCGAATACCCAACCCAGCAAGATCAACACCATCCACAAACTGCTGTGTGAACCAAATTGCTGGGATGAGCGGCGGCGTAAGTTCCTGACACGCATCAAGGATGCCGTCGTCATCGCAGTCCGCGCCTGGGTTTGACGCAAGCGTACAGACATCTAACACATTGTCGCCATCGCAATCGAGTGTCTCGGGGTCAGCCATGATCTCACAGACATCAAGCAGACCGTTTCCATCACAGTCCCAGTAGGCAGGATCACTCAAGATTTGGCACGCATCGAAAATCATGTTGTTATCGCAATCGAGACCAGGGTCACCCGCCAAGTCGCATGAGTCCAGAACACCGTTCATATCGCAGTCTGCCATCGGGTCTGCATTGAGTTGGCACATGTCCAAGACGCCATCAGCATCACAATCTGTGCTGGCATCAAGTTGGCACGCATCGAGAATGCCGTCGCCATTGCAGTCTTCTTGGCCGTCATTCAAGTCGCACGTATCAAGCCGTCCGTTGCCATTGCAATCTGTGCTGGCATCAAGTTGGCACGCATCGAGAATGCCATCGCCGTTGCAGTCATCCTGGCCGTCATTTATGTCGCACGTGTCAAGCCGTCCGTTGCCATTGCAATCTGTACTGGCATCAAGTTGGCACGCATCAAGAATGCCGTCGCCATTGCAGTCATCCTGGCCGTCATTCAAGTCGCACGTGTCAAGCCGTCCGTTGCCATTGCAATCTGTGCTGGCATCAATTTGGCACTCATCAAGAAGGCCGTCTTGATTACAGTCATTCCATTCAAGTTGGCACTCATCGATCACGTCATCACCATTGCAATCAACCTCTGCAGGCATAAGCAGCAATTCCATCAGATCAAGACTGTCATTGCCATTGCAGTCCGCATCGAAGTCCTCCCCTTCTACGGCGTAGTCAGATGGAATGTCGAGGAAATGTGCCTTGCCAAATCCAGCATTCCCGCCTGGTGAACCAAGGACAACAACGGTGGACTCAAGATTCCAGCCAGACACAGATGAGTTGGCCGCCGCCAAGCTGAGACCAATGCCAGCCCCTTCTTCAGCCCCCTCCATAAAGGGCAGCACGACACGGCCTTGATCGTCCTCACCATCATCGTCCTCACCATCGAATGAAACAAAGAACAACGCACCCGTCACAACACCATCATCTGGTGTCCGCCAACCGGGCGCGCCAAGCAGCAGCCCGCCACCGTGATTCTCTACAAAGACGGCAAGAGCAGTCCCCGTCCGATCAAGTGGCCCGCCGCCTGGTGCGGTCACCTTGGTGAAGTGCGATTGGTCAAGATGACCGTCGATCATGCTGTCAAATATCCACGCGGCCCCGGCTTGGGCACCCAGTTCGCCATCACCAGGTGCGCCAATTGCGATACCTCCGAGCGAACCGTCCTCTTCGAGGCCAAACGTGATGGATCGTCCGAACTCTTCCCACGCGTCGCCTTCCGGCGAATCGATGCGCTGGTCTAGGGCCCATGAATCACTCTCCTTGCCAAACCAATACACAGCACCAGACCAATCGTCGCGAGCTGGTGCCCCTGCAAGGATGACGCCGTCTAGGACTTCAATGGAGCTACCAAGTCGGTCACCAGCAGCATCCTCATCACCGGAGATCAGCATTGCTGTCTCCGTGAACTCGTCGGCTGATCGCTCAAACACCCACACCGCGCCAGCGTGATTCTCTTCATCATCTTCATCATCCGTATCGACGCCCCATGCGCCAACTGCAATCACATCACCCTGTATGCCAACGGCCCAACCGAAGTAGTCGCCAGCACTCCGTTCGCTCGGCACCAACTGTGATGTCGGCATCAGAACTGCTGGCGGATTTTCTGGAATCGAAAACACCCACGCGGAACCGGCATTGACAATGTCGCCTTCCATGTCGTCGCTCCACGCGCCAACGACGACAGTGGTGCCATCGATGTCCACGGATGCTCCGAACCGACTATCTGAAGATGCGTCAGTACCAGGTTCGAGACGACAGAGCAGAGACCACTCCCACGGAACGCCGTCGAGCGTTGCTGGAAGCGGTGATCGCTGATAGACATCAACTACGCCCGTGCCGCCGGGGGTCACAGTGAGAGGTCGCCCGACAACAGCCAGATCCCCCGACACAGCGACCGCTGCACCATGCGCGCCACCAAGGGAGGACGCCTCAAACTCACCTATGAGGAGTGGGCCCTCTGGATAAATATCCTCTGCATTTCCCGATACCGCACAGGCGAGTAGCGAGGAACACACACCAATCATCAGAGTCTTCATTGTCATCGTGGGAATATCCCCTCCAACACCCGAGTATGCGGTAGTTCGCCCGTGTATTCGATCAACATCAGTATTCTCTTGCAAATCGAGGTGGAACGCCTGCTAAAGCCACCCACAATCATGAATCTGAACCCCAATTCCACCCCCGTTGCTTCTTTTGTGCCCCCTTTCGGGTCTTGGCGTCCATTCGACGGGTCCGGCTGGCTCTGGTCGGACGAGTGACCTTGCGAGCCCGAACCGGGGCAAGAGCCTCACGAATAACATCTGAGAGCCGCTTTCGAGCCTCTGAGATGTTATCGGACTGCCGGCGATGACGGCCACATCGAACGGAAAGGTGTCCATCTTGAGAGATTCGATGGGCCAGCCGAGCGAACAGACGATCGCGACGGGTCTGGCCAAGTTCTGGACACCCACCTACATCGTAAATCAGTGTTACCCGCGTACGAACCCGGTTGAGCCGCTGCCCGCCTGGCCCGGTAGCCGTTGATGTCTCCATGCGAAGCGACCGTGACGGAATGACCAGCCGACGATTGACTTCAAGATCTTCCATGGCAAGTCCCTCCTGCAGACGATTGAGTGGGATACTGGGCGCTTTCCATCCATCGACTTCACCCACCACTTCTCGCCACCCACTCGAGCCTCACCCAATATGGACTTTTCCACACCCTCCAGAATTCGCTCGACCTGCGCTTCAGGACAGGCCGAGATGCTCGCCGACGAAATTACAACGCTTGGCTACACCGTGACTGCGCACGATCCCACTGGTGTCGAAATTCAGGGCACCTTGCACGATGCCATGCGACTCAATCTCCAATCTCGTATTGCGATGCGTGTGCTATCACTCATCGAGACCTTTCCGTGCGACTCGCCCGATCAGTTAGCCCAAACAGCATCTGAGATTGCATGGGAGATGATCGTGCCAGCCGGCGGCTATCTCAGCATCACTTCGACGATCCGACACCCAAGCATCGACAACACAATGTTTGCCAATCTTCGATTGAAGGATGCCATTGTCGACCGTATTCGATCGGTTCATGGCCGGAGGCCTGACTCGGGACCACTGCGAACGGGCACCGTGATTCACTTGCACTGGCATGGCAATACTGCGCAGATTTGGGTCGACACATCGGGACAAAAACTTTCCGATCGTGGATACCGGCGAATGCCACACCATGCGCCGCTGCGAGAAACGCTTGCAGCCGCCATTCTGCACCGGACCGGATGGAGGGGTGACACGCCGCTGGTCATCCCCATGTGTGGAAGTGGGACCCTGGCAATCGAAGGCGCACTCATGGCAACAGGTCGACCACCTGGACTGCTACGTTCAGGCTTCGCGTTCCAACACCTGTATGGATTCAACCCTCAACTCTGGGCCGATCTTCGTCGTGAGGTCACACCAAAAAAACCTCGCCGAGGCAAGACCAATGCGCCGCCGATCATCGCAACCGATATTGATCCCGATGCCATCGAAGCCACCCGCCGAAATGCCGAGACCGCTGGCGTTGGTCACCTCATTGAAACTGCCGTCTGTGACTTTGCTGACACCGAGATGCCCGATGAAGCAGGCCACGTCATATTGCATCCGGAGTACGGCTTGCGGATGGGCGAAGAAGAGACCCTTAAATCTCTGTATGGCTATATGGGCGACTTCCTCAAGCAGCGATGTGGGGGATGGTCAGGATGGATCTTTACGGGCAACCTAGACTTGGCCAAGTGCGTAGGACTTCGCCCCGCCAGTCGCGTGCCGATGCGACACGCCAAGGTAGACGCACGATTGCTTGGATACGAATTGTGGACTGGCACGCGTGAACAAGAGAGCCCCACGACATGAATCTGCTTCTCGCTGCCACAATTGCGTGTCTTGCTACTGATGCCACAATCAACACAACCGCGACACTTGAGCGTGTCGCCGTCATTGGTGCAAGTGCGTCGGCTGGATGGGGCGTCGTACTGCCCTCTGCACATCCGCCCAAAGAAAGAATGGCCTTGAATCGCCACATCGACCTCGCAGATGTGCTTCCAGTTGTTCTTGGGAGTGATGCTGGCGACGTGATAGACCACACTGACACAATGTTTTTTGCTTCCCCAATGAAAGTGGGCTCACAGGAGGTCCGCGACGCGATCGCCAGCAATCCCACGATCGTCATAGCCGTGGATTTTCTCTTCTGGTACGGCTACGGCGAGCGAGGCGTTAGCGGCGAACGGCATACCGAGAACGATGTGATGTCACGCATGGCACTGCTTGAAACGGGCATCGCAGCGATCGAACGATTTCATGTACCAGTGCTTGTTGGTGATCTTCCGGATGTGTCAGCAGCCGCAGCGGTCGAACCGATTTCATTGCTCAAACAAACGCAGGTTCCGTCAAGGAAAGCGCTACAAGCCATGAACGTTCGTATTCATGCGTGGGCTGCAAACGACCCAAACATCACACTCGTGCCACTTGCGGACACAGTCGATCGAATGGTCCGAAACGTGCCACTTCGCCTCAACTCATTTAACTGGGACAGCAACAATCGACTACTGCAATTCGATCGACTTCATCCCACTCCATGGGGGCTCGTGGCACTGGGGGAATTGACAGCTCAATCGCTTCCACAAACAATCAAAGTCGAAACCATGCGTCGCAATCCAGAAGATGTCCTTGCGAAACTGAGGGAGCAAACGAGGTGAAGGATGCAATCCGATCAACTGCGAAAGCTCTTGGCCCCGCTGGCGTGCTCGCCGTTCTATGGCTGGTCGCACCGGCACTCCTTGGCTTCGTGCTGGTTGCGAATCTTTCGGCAGCAAGTAATTGGCTGGAGACACTTGGCCCTGCAGCGCCATATGTATTCGCTCTCATCTTTGCTGTGACAAGTGGGCTCGGCATCTTGCCAACCTATGCCCAAGCAGTCGTCGCCGGCTGGGTCTTTGGAGGCACCGTTGGAATTTTTGCAGCACTCGGCGGCTTTGTCGGCGGCGCAATCATTGGGTGGGCCGTCGCACGACTTGTATCCTCTCACCGTGTAGAGGACGCGATCAATCGAAACTCGAAGGCCCGCGTGATTCGTGAGGCACTCGTGGGCCGTGGATTCTGGCCGACACTAGGCATCGTCACCTTGATCCGCATTCCACCGAACTCACCATTTGCACTGACAAACTTGGCGTTTGCTGCATGCGGAGTGGGGTTGTTCACGCACTCTATTGGCGCAGCCGTTGGTATGTCGCCTCGCACCGCGATCATTGTGTTGCTCTCTGCGGCTGCAGCCGCATCAGGAGCAAAGGACTTACAAACATTCGTCGTTGACGGGCCCGGAACGTGGGTCCTCATTGGCGGTGTTGTCACCCTGATCGTTGTCTTTGGAATCATCACGTTCATTGCTGAGCGTGCGATCTCAAAAGCCACTGGAACTAGCAGGACTGCCCCCACGCAGAAATGACCGCCAGTACATCATCGACACCGACCTCGCCAGAACTATCCACGTCAGCCGAGCAGCCGCTGCACGGGCCCCATGCACCGATGATCTCAAGTACGTCGTTGACGCCAACCGTACCGTCGCCATCTACATCTTCTGCGCATGGCACGTCTTCAACATCATGGGACCAAGCCCACGCTGGAATGATCTGACGAGGCATCGCGGGCCCCTCAATACGCACGACCAAGCCGGCACCGCCATCACGCTCGAAGAACTCGACAGCAATAGCATGGCGGCCAGCCATGAGACCGAGCGTACCGGTCTTCTCGACCATGGCATGCAAACCATCGTTGTCCACCACCAACTGATCGCCAATGTAGAGCCGGGAACCGTCATCAGACTCAGTCGAGAATGTATAGAAACCCGGACCGGCCACTTGTACGTAACCAGTAAACACTGCGCCTACATCATCACTACGGCCACTTGTAGCGAACGCTCCGCCTGTCGTTTGAAAGCCGATCTCGTCGACGACATCATCAAGATACGGCTGCATCGCTGAGAAGTCTGGAAGCACAGATGGCAAAGACAACGCGTAGTAGTTGACAAAGGTGCCTGGCTGAATGGATGTCGGTTGATCTGGCTCGCGGAGCCCCTCTACACTGACGTAGACAGTTGCAGCAGATCCGTTTTGCAGCACATACTCGAATGCATCGTCACCGGTGTATCCAGCAAGCGGCGCGTACGACAACTTGTCAAGAACGCCGCCACCACCCGAAACTAAAGCCACTGTAGCGCCGTGAACACTTGTTTCATCAAAGGAGCCAATGACGGGTTCGAAATCGCCAGTGCAATCTGACGCCGAGTCGTTGAGTAGCACATCTATCTCGACAGTCTCGCCAGCGATCGTCATCGCCCAGTCGTCTATGGCAGAGGCTGCACCAGCCGAGAGACTACAGTCCGACTCAATAGCGTCAAGATAGTCAAGGATCACCTCTTGAACCCGTTCATCAAAGCCAAGGCGGATGTTTGTGATGCCACCATCACAGGTGTGGCAGTAGGACATGATGGTGCCATTCTCAGCACCAGCGCAGTCCCCGTTCCCGCAGTTGTCAATTGGCGGCGAATAGCCGTCATGGGTATGCAGTGTGCCAAAGTTGTGACCAAGTTCATGTGCCATCACCACGACATCCCAGTTGTCGCCATGATTGTCTTGTAATGGATTTGGGAAGTATCCGTTCAGATATCCAGACACGCCGTATCCATAGTTCGTGTTGCACAACACACTCAACCAAGCCACGCCGCCGTACGGCAAATTGGTTCGCCCTGTCAAAATATGCGCAATATTGCGATCAACACTACCCATATTCGCTGTCCACTCATTACGGAATTGGTCAAGCATATCGACACCAGAAGATGGGTCATATGGGTCACTGCCATCGGACCACACACGCAAGAATGACACCTGCAATCGTACATTGACATTCTCGACGTAGATCTCACTGATTCCAGCCGCCAGAGTCAAGGCATAGGCAGCTGCCGCACTGGCATCGCCACCAAAGACCCGCTCAGTAAATTCCCAATCCGTATCGATTGCAAGCATGGCAACACGGCATGGTGGCAGGCCAAGAGCCCGCTCCGATGTGTTCTCATGAACGGGAGGCTCACTGCCATCAATCGTTCGAATCTCGCACGCTGGAATCTCAAAGATCGATGCAGGGAGTTCACTCGCAGCAGTCCATGTCACAGGCCCCCTCTTGCCGCCGCCACTGAGAATGAGAAGCTCGCTTCCGGTTCGCGCCCAGCCATTAATGCCGTGCGATGAAACACCGACAAATACCGAGCTGTCTGCATTGCCTTCAATATCCCCTCTCCAGAACCGAAGACCACCTAGGTCTGCAGGCCGCTGTCCTTGTTTGCTCTCGATGACAATCTTTGCGTCTGCAGTACGTACATCAAATTCTTCAAGTCGCAGAGTCGTGCCCTCGGACACAGTCCAGCGAATCTCAGTCGAACCAGTCTCGCTCAAGGCCGACGCAAGCTTCGCCTGCGGCGTAGTGCCAGCGACTGACAGACAAACAATTGCGAGAAGATTCAACATGACGGCACACTCCTACAAGGATCCCCCAACCCTTCATTGGAACAGACGAGGCAGATAATACAAGTAGAGATGAGATGATTAAGCCAGTTTGAGCTCTGATCGGCCCCTCAATTCAATCCCAAACCTCAAGCATGCGAAGTAAATCAAGTACATCGATGCCGCCTGAGTGATCAAGATCGCCGGCACAGCCACACTCGCTGCACGTTCCATACACGGAAAGGAATTGAATCAGATCTGCCCGTCCAACAGTTCCATCGCCATTGATGTCGGCAGACGCTGGGCCGACCGGGCACGAGGCGCTGTCAATGCCTTCGAGGTACGTGTCGATATCAGCTCGCACACGAGGGTGAAAGGCAAGCACGATGTTGCGAATCCCAGAGGGCAAGCAAGTGTGGCAATAAGACATGATCGTGCCGCCCCAAGCTTCCGAACAGTCACCATTGCCACACTGATCAATTGGCGGAATCATTTGATGGGTGTGATTCGCACCGAGATTGTGCCCAATCTCATGCGAGACAACCAATAGATCCCAGATATTCCAACTGTGGTCGACTGGCGGACGCCCAAAGTCACCGTCGATCTGCGAAGAGAAGGAGTAGCCAGTCGTGCGACACACGCTACTCACCCAAGCCTGGCCAGCTGAAGCAGGTGCGTGCGAACCTGACATCAGGTGCGCTGCATGGCGATCGGTTTCCGGCGGATTGGTTTCCCACTCACTACGAAACTGATCGAGCATTGTGTTGGTCTGTTCAGTTGGGTCATACGGACATGACGCCTCGTCCCCCCATGTACGAACGTGAGCAACCTCTACAGTGAGATTGAGTTCTTCTCCATAGATAACCGATACCGCCGCGGCCACTTCCAACACATAGGCCGCTGCATCGTCGGCGTCGCCAGCAAAGAGCGCATTTGTAAAGTCCCAGTCAGTATCAAATGCCACACGGAGAACTCGGCAGTCCCCTGCTGCACGAGTCGCGACCTGATCCGAGTCAAAGGGCAACGGCATCCCCACAGCCGTGGTGCCAGCGCAGGGAACTCGGCCGTTTGACCAAGCGATCGCGTCTACTTCACGCAATTGATTGCCGTCAAGCACAAGGGAACGGATCTCACCCGCCCGAAGCGTGAAGCCCCGAAGACTGGAACGATCAACTGTAACGAGCGCCACGCCCCCCTGAACCTCAGTTCGCCACAAACGCATCTCTGACAGATTTGCCGCTCGCGAACCCTCGCGACTCACAACTTGAGCGACTGATTCGTGTCCCATTGGGGACCAACGTCGCAGCGAGGTGGCTTCTTCACCATGCTCCCCAACTACGACTGCTGAAATTGTGGTTCGAGATGTCTCCTGCAACACTTCGACAAGATCAGAACCTGAAGCGAGGATGGCTGAAGATGTCAGAAAAAGTGGAAGAAGCATTTCAATATCTACTTTACGACCGAATCGCATTCGCCGCAATCATCCATAAATTTTTCGATTGCACAGTTACCAACACCGCTTCTGCGGTTCGCAGTTTCGTTTGCTCTGACAAGAGGACTCTGCAAGACTGCGCTAACATCCGAGCTTACCGACCTATACACGGGAGATTGCAACATCAATCTCACCGTTCCTCTTCACAGAAGCCAGGGCAATACGCCATTCATCTTGCGAAGGTGTTTAGGCCCACGGTCAATTGCCGCGGAATGGCGGAGGGCCGCCTCTACCTCCACCCCAACCGCCCATCCCGCGAAAGTGTTCGCGGATCGCTTCACGTTCGGAATCATCGATGTCACCATTACCATTCGCATCGAACTGTTTCATGAACGCCGCTCGCCTTGCTTCGGGATCACCACCACCGGGACCGCCAAACCCACCACGGCCTCGCTCGCCGCGATCTTCACGCTTCTTACCACCAGGAAGCGTCGCAACGAGTTCTTCACCCAGCAGGCTACGCAGTTGTTCAAGGTAAGCGTCATCGAGTTCCTCACGCTTCTCAAAGACAGCACGAATTGGATCAGCCTCACGCTGCTCGTTCTGCTGCTCGCCTGCTTGACGCTCAATCATTCGCTCGACAAATCGAATCTCGCGTGGCTCATCATGGCGTCGAATCACTACCAGAATATTCTCAGCCGCAGCCATCATTTCTAGATTGCAATCCACAAGCAATGCGGCAACTGCGGCGAGCAATTCCTCGTCGAGGTCTTCGAGTTCTGTCGCAGCGATGATCGCTCGCTGTGAGCGTGTTGTATTAAACACCCGGTCATACCCGTTCTGAATGGCACGACGACGGAAGTCCTCGCCCTGTTCGGCGGGCAGTGAGGCGGCAATAAGATCGATTGCAGCATCAGTGACGTCGCGAACAGCTTCAGCTTTGGGTTGGCGACGATGAAAGATCTTCATCATGGCCTCGTAGTCCATCTCGGTCATTGCCGAGAGAAGAAGGAACACGCCGGTATCGTCGAATGCTTGCCGCTGAAGCAGCGCTACATCGAGGTCAAGCTCCCATGATGTAACAGCGTCGCGAATAGCTTGCAAAGACTCTTCCTGTACGCTCGAAGCAACAAACGAATCTGTCAGGGACGTGATATCAGTGCGTTCGCCCTGAAGGCGGCCTGCGGGCAAGAGACGCAGGCGGCGAATCTGTCGCTGCACATTGTCCCATGAGGCGAGTTGTGGCTCACTCAAGATCGCTGTGATCGCACCCGTCACCTCGTCACCCATGTACTCTCGAGCCCGAGAGAATTGCTTCAACAACGTCAATTGCTGCCCCAAAAGATCCTGCATGACATCCGACTTCATTTGGGATTCACGCACACTGCGGAACTCATCGCGAATGAACGTCATGCGTTCACGGAAATTCTCTCGGATCGCATTGCGTTCGGCACGCTGTTCTTCGGTGAGAGGCTCCCTTGCCTGCTCACCCTCTGGCTCGGGCCGCGCGTCAGCAGCGTCTCGGGCTGCTCGCATTTCCTCACGCATGGATTCCATTTGACCTCGAAGTTGATCGACGCGATCGGCCTCAAGTTCACTCACACCAGAGCCCTCGCCCAGATCGGACATCGATGCCTGAGTTTCGTCGACGGCCAACTGAAAATTGGCGTCGTAATCTTCAAGCAGCATTTCTACAACGTCTTGTTGCCCACTATCCAAACGCACTCCCTCAACAATGATCGCAAGGTCTCGCGTCATATAGTCGGGCTGAAAGATCGAACGAGTCAGTCGGCTTGCGGGTCCAGCAAGCAACCCCTGCGAAGGATCACCCCAACCTCGACCGCGATTCTGGCCCCCACGACGACTACGGCCCTCGGCTTCATTGCCACCACGATCACGACGACCGCCTCGGGCATCGCCGTCTCGACCGCCTCTGGAACCACGATCACCGCGGGCACCCGGCCCGCGTTGGGCATCACCTTCAGCCTGTCCAGGACGACCCCCATCGGGCGGAGGAGCTTGCTGTGCGAAAGCTGCGTCTGTTCCCATAGCAACAGACGCAAGAAGCAGTCCCATCACCAAATATCCCAATTTCATTTCGCACGCTCCTCTGTCTGGTAGTCAGGGGAAAGCCGCCAAGTCAACGGCTTTGCAACTCGTCTCCCCTCACTACGTCCCATGAGTCCATGCCATCCCTAAATTTAAGGGGGACATGGACGTGAACACACATCGTAGTAGAGTGATGTTCCCATACCCCATAAGACCGCCGACTCGCACAAAAATGGACGTTTTTGCACAATAATGGACGTTGACTTCGAAGCTTGTATTAATGGAGATGCGGAGGCCTGGCGGGCCTTTTGCGACCAGACCGTCCGGTTGGTCGTGGCATCGATTCGGCGGGTCATTCCAAGCGGAAATACGCCATCTGGCGATGAATTGGATGACTTAGTGCAGTCCGTCTACATCAAGCTGCTCCGGAATGACCGGAGACTGCTGCGGAATTATGACCCTGCACGTGCCGGAATCTCCACCTGGATCACGTTGATCGCTCGGAGCGTGGCCATCGATGCCCTCCGGCGGAAGAAACTTGACCTCCGACCACTCGACGAGGCCGCTGGAGCAGTTTCTAGCCCCCAAATGCAGGCTTCCGTAGGACCGCTTGTACCAACACACATTCTGACGAGCCGCCAGAAATTGGTACTCACCATGCTTTTTGAGGATGGAATGGACATCGCAGACGTCGCCATAGTCCTCGATGTCAATCCACAAACGATCCGAAGTACCAAGCACAAAGCCATCGACCGCCTGCGGGCCTACTTTCGAGCACATCCTTTCGGGGATGGTGGCACACCCGACGACGTAGAAATAAAGGACCGACCATGAACCCGAAAGACCAAAAATTCGACCCGCTTGAGCAGGATCTGCCTGCGGGCCTCCGTTGGTCCATTCCAGATCGAGAAGTCTCGGCCATGGAACTCGCAGCGTGGGCTGAGTCACCCACTGAAGAAGCTGATGTTGTCGAGGCGGCGCTTGTTGCCGATCATGACCTCCGCCGAACCATGGTGGCGATTCGAATGGGGGAGCTCTCCACAACAGATGAAGTTGACCAGCGTTTGTCCTTCCGACTTGGCGAACTCATGCCTGCAAGCCCACCAGTACTCGCCCGAATTGGCGGGTGGGTCGCGGCGGCTGCTGCGGCCATCTTGCTTGCGATCGGCGGATGGCAACTCGGCGTGGCCAGCGGCGAGTCGAGGTCGCTTGAGCCTGACACACTGGCCATCGCTACATTTGGCCTCAATAACAACTCGGTCGAACAAGACGATGTACTGATGCTCGTGGACTATCGGGAGCCGGGAGAATGACTCAGTTTCGTCTCGTTATTGCGCTATTAGCGTTGTCACTCATATTCAATATCTTCTTCGTGATTGGTGCTCTCGGAAAGCGGCCCCGTCGCGGTCCGCTCGCAGAAATTACCCAAGCCGCACGTGAACTTAACCTTGACTCGCAGCAGTCAAGCCGATTTGGCGAACTCCGCGCTGAGTTCAGGGCCGAGGCGGCACTCATTGGGCAGGAACTTCATCAGATTCGTCAAGAGATTGCAGAACAACTCGACGCCGACTCGCCCGATAGCCAACAACTCGCCGAATTGATGCAACGCGAGTCAGACCTCATTTTGCAACGTCGCCGCACCGCTACCCAGCACTTTGGTCACTTTGTCGACATCTTGACGCCATCCCAGCGACACGACCTTGGGCAT
>JAQWLT010000002.1 GCA_029247205.1 Phycisphaerales bacterium
CATTGGGGGCAGCCTTGCCCTTGGTCCATGGGAGGAGTCGTTCACCACGTCGCTCTCGCAATAAAAGCGGCAGCAACATGACGACCGCCACAGCGATTGCGATCACCAAGAACCCTGTTCGAAGACCGCTCACTGCAACCACAGTTCCCATCCCGGCGCCGCCAAGTGCGTTGCCCATGTACGAACTGCCGTACATAAATCCATTCACGCGGCCTCGTTCTTCATCTTGAAGCAAGTCCACTGCCAACGCGTCAACCGCCACATCCTGCATGGCCGACCATCCGCTCACAACAACAAGACCCCATGCCAACCATCCCCCATGCGTGAGAGGGTCCGGGCCAAAGGCAAGTGCGGCAAGCGACAGAATCAGGCCAACCTGAGCCAACAGAATCCACGGTCGTCGCCGCCCCATCGATGCAAGACCAAATCGATCGAACACAGGACCGAGGACCCACTTAAACCCCCAGGGCAACATCGCGAGCGCAAGCAGACCGCCGATATCGCCTTCTGAATGGCCCGCGTCAGCCAGCACTGCCGCGATTGTGATGAACATGAAACCGAAGGGCAGGCCTTGAGTGAAGTACAGCCCGCACAACGCAACCAGTCGCCAGCCGGGCCGCTCTGCCAAAGCCCAACTGCGTTCTGGCCTATCAGCCTGCCGCGGCATCTCGGTACATCGCCTCAATCTGCCCGGCAATGTGATCGACCGACATGCATTCAAAGATCCACCGTCGCCCCGCTTCTCCCATAGAAGTCAGTGTTTGAGGATCACCGAGCAAGTCACTGATACCTTCGACAATGGCGTCGGCCGATTGAGAGACCGCAATGCCACCTCCGCTATCAACGATCTCTTTCCACGTGTCGACCAGCGTTGTGGTCATAACAGGCGTTTCACACGCAAGTGATTCGAACTGTACAAAACCAAAATTCTCTTGGCTGCTCGGCAATGCGAACATGTCACACGCCTCATACAACGACCACTTCTCTTCGCCGCCAACTTGCCCGGTGAAGTGGGTTCGCTCGAGCACACCCTTGGATTCGGCCAGTCGCTTAAGAGAACCGACATACGATTCATCGCCAGGACCAACGACAAAGAGTTGCAAGGCTGGATGCGCTGCAACCAAGTGCGGCATCGCTTCAAGCAAGTGCTCGATGCCCTTCTTGACATCCAGCCGACTCAGAAAGAGAAGATTCGGCCCTTCTTGTTTCAGAATCGGCCAACGGGCGTGCGCGAGTTCCGGTCCACGCAGTGTTTCGAAATCGGCAAGGTCCATGAGATTCGGGATGACACGCGGGTTGCCGCGTGGGAACCACTTGTGAGATTGTGCAAGCTCGCCCTCTGCAGTGCACTGCACATAGGCAGCGTCTTCCAAGACACGACGGCCACCCGCGCGTAGATAGAGTCGCTTCTTCCGACCTCGCTGAGCCATATTCCAATCGTCCAACATCCCTCGTAGCGTCACGACCCAAGGAATACCGAGTCGCCGAGCGAGTTTAGACACGCCGATATTGGCCCGCTCCCACACACCGTGCAGATGGAGTACATCCGCTTCGCGAAGCAGTTGTTCCAGTTCAGCCAACTGGGCATTCCGAAAGAAGCCACCTGGAAGTGATGGACGTGGGAGCACAAGCACTGCGGGGCCGTCACCCTGAAGCCATGCGGGTGGCACATCCTTTGTGTTTGTGGTTACAAGCGTCACGTCATGGCCGCGACGATGGAGCACACGCACGAGGTCAACAACCGCTCTGGGTGGGCCGCCGATGGCAAAGTCGACATCTTCGATGAACTCAACAATTCTCATACTCAAGCGAGGATACAGCCCTGAGCAGAAATCCGCGTCGAGATTTGGCTCCCCACGCAGCCATCATCCTTTATGGGTGTTACTATCGACGCCATGGAATTTAACCCCTCAGATAGTGCCCCTCGAAGCGGATTTGAACTGCTTCCAGCAGGCGAGTACGACGTCGAAGTGATTGAAGCCGAGGAACGAACCAGCCAAAAGGGCAACCAGATGATTGCCCTCACGCTGCAAACTCGCCACCCAGACGGATACGACAGCCGTGTCTGGGACTTTCTTGTTTCGGTGCCTGCGGCGGTCTTCAAGATCAAGATGTTTTGTGAAGCAGCTGGACTGCAAAAACAATTTGAGGGTGGCCGGCTGACTGCAGAAGACTGCGTCGGGAGAAAAGCTGTGGCCACGATCATCATCGAGGATGGTCGCGAGGGCTTCAGTGATCGCAATAGCATCCAAGAATATCGCACGGGTGGTGGCACAACCATAGGCGGTATCTCAACGCAACCAGCAGCCACCTCTCATGCCACAGCCGAAGTGACAGCCAGCACTCCGCTTCCAGTCACTGAAGAAGACATCCCATTCTGATCGGTTACGAGCG
Organism: Phycisphaerales bacterium; assembly: GCA_029247205.1. Classification (GTDB taxonomy): domain Bacteria; phylum Planctomycetota; class Phycisphaerae; order Phycisphaerales; family SM1A02; genus UBA12567. The sequence continues at coordinate 2,395 of JAQWLT010000002.1, forward strand.
GGCTTCAGTCGGCTTCAGGAACTGATGCTGATTCCAACGTACTGCGGTAGGACCGCGCATTGGCAAAGCAGAGAATGGCGAAGAACAGCATGAAGACCATCCACAGGATGTTGACAAGTAGGGTCATAAACATAGGACGAGCAGGGTAACGTCCAGTATGTGCCCCGCCAAGTCTCTCAGACTGCCGCCCAGTCTGTCACACTACGCTCCCTCTCCAGTAGCGTGACCATCGGAGTTACCCCACCTCGTGACCGCCCAACCAAGTCTGATGCCCAATATGCACGTGCCTGTCCCGAAAACAGGGCGAGTGAGGCAGCTACTTTTTCGATTCGGTTGGCCGTTCTATCGATGGATAAGCAAGCTTGACCACGCAGATTCCGCCTACGCCGCAGGCGCCGCAGCCCCGAGCCATGGACAACTCGCCTGCCTCAAGCGTGCAGGAATTGATTGGAGCATCTCCGACACCGACCTCGCTCGAATTCCGGCCGAAGGCCCGGTGCTGCTCATATCAAATCATCCGTATGGCATGGGCGAAGGCGTGCTCCAAGGCATGTTGCTGCGAAGCGTTCGCGAGGACTACCGGCAAATTGTCAATGAAATGCTTGCATGCTTTCCAGACTTCGCCAAGCGGTACATCATGGTCAACGCATTTGAGAGTGCAGAAGCCAGTCAGCAGAACAGCTCGCCGCTCCGCGATGCACTTGCATGGCTCAAGGCCGGGCATGCCATCGGCACCTTTCCTGCCGGAGCCGTATCGCACCGCACATGGGCCCGTCGAAAGGCCTTGGACCCGCCATGGAACCCAAGCATTGTGATGCTTGCCAAACGATCCAATGCCACGATCATTCCCGTCTTCTTTCACGGCCAGAACCGGTGGCCCTTTCAAGTGGCTGGACTCTTCTCGGCCCGCCTGCGAACTGCGCTCATCCCACGCGGTTTTGCAGACCTCAAAGGCAAAACCATTCAAACGACTATTGGCCCACCTATTCCTGCTGAGAAGTTACATTCCTGCGCCAACCGCACTGATGCAATCGAGTACCTTCGTAGTCGAGTCTATATGTTGGAAGCACGAAAAAATAAACACGCGGCCAGCCCAGTCCAGGCTACGCCCGCAACGAATCTTCCTCGGCAAGCGGCACCCTCTGCTGACTTCGCCTCAGAGATTGCGGCACTAGCACCCGGCGATCACCTCGGTGACAGCGGCAAACTGAGCGTCTACATTGCTCGCGGCGAGCGAATTCCTTTGATCTTGCAAGAGATTGGACGACTTCGGGAAGTTGCATTCCGCCGTGTGGGGGAAGGCACTGGCAACGAACTCGATCTTGACGACTACGACAATACCTATCGGCATCTCTTTATCTGGAATCACAAGACCGAAGAAATCGTGGGCTCGTATCGGCTTGGCCTCAGCGACGAGATTCTGGCAGAACGGGGCATCAACGGGTTCTACACGCGGACACTCTTTCACTATGACGAGCGAATGCTTGAGAGACTTGGCGACTCTATCGAACTGGGTCGTTCATTCATTCGACCTGAATATCAAAAGGGGTTCAAGCCACTCATGTTGCTTTGGAGAGGAATCTCCAATTTTGCGGCGAAGCAGCGGCGGTATCGACACTGCTTTGGTGTCGTCACAATCAGCAATGAATACACCGAGACATCGAAGGAACTGATGACGCGGTTTCTTGTACAAACCGAAATGCTCGAATCTCATCACTCCCTTGTCAGTTCACGCACACCCTACGCCCCACAGTCAACCGAAGGCATTGATGTGTCAGCCCTACTTAAAGGCTGCGCAACCATTGAAGATGTAGATGAGCTCGTGCGAGATCTTGAACAAACCAAAGTCGGTGTACCGGTACTTGTCAGGCAGTATCTCAAACTCAACGCAAAATTACTGGCGAACTTCAATGTCGATCGCACGTTTGAGAATTGCATTGACGGGCTGATGCTGGTGGACTTCATGCAAGTCGAGCGACGAATCGCCCACTTCTATCTTGGTCGCGATCTCGCCTCGGCGTTTCGTACACACCACGGCTTCAAGCCGTTTGACGACTCGTCCGACGACTAGCGTATGAAGCCACTACGCACACCAATCGAATGAAAGCTGCCCGTCAAGGTTGGTTTGGCTGTTTCCGTGAAACTGTCTGGTGTCACTGCAGAACCAGCGTTCGGTGACGGAGTGGGCGTGAACCAGTCAGCAGTGAATTCAGCATGCACCTCGCCAGGATCGGCCCCGCGAAGCCAGCGCTGGGCTTCGTCAGACTCATCCCACTCCACGGCAATCGTGTCATTGAGCGGATGTCCAGGGCGAATAAAAACAGTAAGCCAACATGGCAATTCGAGCACATGCCCCGTGACATCTGATAGATCGCTTGGCGTGAGACGCAGCACTCCAGCGACCTCCTCAACTCCTGCACACATCGACGAACATTCCCATCGCATGTCCACCAGGATCATCCATTGCCCGGGCAAGACTTCTTCTAGTCGAACCCCGGTGTAGGTTGCTTCAAGTGCACTCGCTTCGCTTGCAGGCTTGATGAATTGCCCTGCTGCTGCCTGTGAGGGGACTGGCCCTGACAATACAAACCATGCCGCCGCGACTGCAGCAACACCACACAAGGCCACCATCCATAGAATTCGTCCTGATCCACGCTTCGACATCTTTGCCTCCAAATAGGTGCTACTGAGAGGTGCCAGCGGTCGGCATCGCTCCCTGTTACTGCACTGAATCGGCAATTCAGATCGCCCCCTTGCGGCTAGGCTCAGATCGGAGACACTGCACCTGTATGACACTCCCCCCACTCCCGCCAAGCCTGATTCGCCGCGTGCTCATCATGACCCTTCTGACCGGTACGACCAGCATCGTCGGATGCCGAAGTCCCGGCGGGGCTGCATTTCGTGGGGTAACACCTGGCATGAGCAAGGCCGAGGTATTGGAACTGCTCGGCCAGCCTTCCTCCCGTGTCGAAGCTGATTTGGCCCACAATAATGCTACTTGGGCAAGCAGGTGGCACTGGGGCGACACGCTGGGGACGCTCGCCACACACGCGATGATGCCCGATCAACCGCCACCACCCCGTGTATGGACTGTCTGGTTCGATGCATCAGGCACTGCGATCAATATCGAGGCGGCCGATCAAGTCCAGCAACACATTGAAATGGCACCTTGGGAACCACCTAAACTCCCAAATCGTTGATTGAATTGTCTTCGTAGCATGCAACTGGCTCTATTATGCGTGTCTCTATTGGTTCCCCTGCCCCGAGGACTCCTCTGTGACCACCACGATGCCACCTATTCAAGATTCCAATACCGACGCTATCCCAGACGTCCAAGGCCGATCTGACGAACGACGTGTCGCCATCGACCGAGTCGGCGTCAAAGGCATTCGCTATCCGATTACCATCGCGACACGTGCAGGCAGTACCGAGGCAGCCGATGCAACGGTCAATATGTACGTGTCACTGCCCGAAGATCGCAAGGGCACACACATGAGTCGGTTTCTGGAATTACTCAATGACTATCGCTCAGGCATGACGCCTCAGCGGATTGTCGAACTGTGCCACCAGATTCGCTCAACCCTTGATGCGGAACGTTCGCATGTAGAGATGTCCTTCACCTACTTCATCTCGAAGGCAGCCCCAGCAACGGGACGCCCTGGGCTCATGGACTATTCCGTCCGTATGGCCTGCGATGCCTCAAGCACCGGCGACATCTTCACGCTTGGCGTGACAGCACCGGCGACGAGCCTGTGCCCCTGTTCGAAGGAGATTTCGGCCTACGGCGCGCACAACCAGCGATGCTTGATTACCGCTGAAATCCGCATGAATGCCATGGTCTGGATCGAAGAACTCGTTGAGTACATTGAATCAGCAGCGAGTTGCCCGGTGTACAGCGTGCTCAAACGAGCAGACGAGAAAGTCGTCACCGAGCGGGCATATGAGAACCCCAAATTCGTCGAAGACACCGTTCGCGACCTCGCACATATGCTTGACGGCGTCGATCGCATCGACTGGTATCGAATCCACAGCGAAAACTTTGAGTCGATCCACTCGCATAACGCGTACGCTGAGATCGAACGAACAAAGTAAACGCAGCGTTCTTCAGCGGCCCCGACTAGTAGCCGTACCCACCACCACCGCCGTACATACTTCCGGCATAGGTGTTGTAGTACGAATTCGGACCGTACTCGGTGTGGTACTTATATGCCTTCAATTTATTGGTCTGGTCGAATTTGTACTTCGTCCAAGACTGCTTGAGGAATTGCTCGTGCATGGTCTTCTGTGAAGCCTTGAAGTCGGTGTACTGCGCCGCCTCCTTCTTCTTTAGTACCTTCTCTTGAGCCCCATGCTCCTTTGACACTTCAGCGTTCTTCTTCTCAGTTGCGGCGAGGGAAGACTTCCGCTGATCGTCCGACCAGCCAAGGTAGTCGCTGAACTTTTTCTTGCCATATATGCAATCGCTCATGTGCTCGACAGAAGCCATGGAGGTTTGCAACTTGTCCCACGTCGACTGCGTCAGCGTGGTGTAGGCCCGAAGTTCACCAGCCGTTGCGGGCGAGTCGTAGCTTCCACGAGTGGACTGCTCGTGGTTAACGGCGATCTTCAATGCCTGATCAAAGGTCATGGCCATGTCGTGCGCATCATCACTTGTTGGTGAGCCGCCGCATGAGTCGGCCAGATCATTTTTCGCGATGTACGCCCGAAGCGATGCTTCCCGCTTGATTGATAGAGCAAGTTTGCTGCTTGCCGCGCTATTCATGGTTTCAAGAGCCCCCAACATGATGTCGGGCGAGACATTGCTTGGGGTCGATTGGGCCAGCACGCTTGTAGTCATTGACATCATGCAAGCGAGTGCGAGCACATGGAAGGGTCGAGCAATCATGGGTCGTCATCTCCTAAAAGCCGATGTGGTCTGGTTGATGCGCCACCGCATCGAGCCATCACCTGTGGCCGGGCGAAGAGTATAGGACCCTGCCGGTAGCCCTGTGGGTGCTGCTACCATCGCACCTCCTACCCAACACTTCGCCGAGGAGGTCTCATCATGTCTACCTGCACCCTGTCACGCCGCGGATCTGAGGCACCAGCCTCGCCAATCAGGGCCCTCGCCGAGGTCGCCCGCGATGCCGCGAATCGAGGAATTACGGTCCACGGGCTCAACATTGGCCAACCGGACATCCCCACTCCTCCGCAAATGCTGCAGGCCTATCGCGACTTTCATGATGAGGTGCTCGCCTATGCCCCCAGCGACGGCTTCCCAGACCTTCGTGAAGCCTTAGCGGCCTGGTACACCAATGGCGGTGGCGTGCATCGGCCAATCGAGGCGGATGACATTGTCGTCACGACGGGTGGCTCAGAAGCCTTACTGTTCGCTATCGCTTGCGTTGCCGATCCTGGCGACGAGATTCTGGTGTGCGAGCCCTACTACACAAATTACTGGGGCTTTAGCCACATGCTTGGAGTTGAGGTCGCCCCGGTCACACTCTCAGCAGATGATGGCTTCAAGGTTCATCCTGACCGCATTGAGGCCGCGATCACCGGCAAGACCCGCGCCCTGGTACTGCCCACGCCCGGCAATCCAACTGGCACGGTGCTGACGGCAGACGAACTTGCTCGGATCGCCGCAATCTGCGCCGAGCGTGACATATTCTTCATCTGCGACGAGGTCTACCGCGACTTTGTCTATGACATGCCCGCTGGCACGAGAGCTGCTTCGCTGCTCGACCAACCCATCGCCGATGAGTATGCCATCATCATCGACTCTGTCTCCAAGCGATACAGCGCCTGTGGCGCGCGGATGGGATGGCTTGTCACACGTAACTCAGAGGTTCGGGAAGCCGCGCTGCGGTTTGGCCAAGCACGGCTCTCTCCGGCAACGGTCGATCAGCATGCAGTGAAGGCTGCACTCAGCACACCTGAGTCGTGGTTCCGTGAAGTCAATGCAGAATATCAGTCACGCCGAAACACTTTGGTAGAAGGACTCCGTGGCATTGGTCTGGACGTGCCCATGCCCGAAGGCGCCTTCTATCTGGCGATTCCGCTTCCTGTTGACGACGCCGAGGCATTCTGCCACTGGCTCGTAAGCGAATTTCAACTAGATGGCGAGACGGTATGCCTCGCGCCACTCAATGGCTTCTACCGCACTGAGGGCCTCGGATGCAACGAAGTCCGCATGGCGTACTGCGTCAAGGAAGAAGTGCTTCGTAGCTGTGTGCGAATCCTCGATGCAGCGATCAAGGCGTGGAAGATTCGCTAGAGGAAGCGGTCCAGACACTCGCCCCTTCTGTCGCAGACCAACGCCCAGCACGTATCAGCGGTTCACTGTCAGCACCGGATACAAGCAACATTCCGTCGCCTGTTGGAGAGGCACCCAGACGAATGAGCCGCTTCCCTTTTTCGTCGAAGATATTGACTACTCCTCCACTCTCGCCAGCAGACAGCACAAGTCCAGCGATGCCCGCCGAGTCGCGAACGTGAATACGCCCGCCCATCTCGGTACTGCCTGCCAAATCGATCACTGGCCGACCATCTTCATCGACAATGATCAAATTGGATGTGATGAGGGTCTTCGACATTGGATCGGCAGCTGCGCCCAGCCACGCCCCAATCGCCAAACTTGCCAGCCCAGTCAATAACAGGCTGCGGCGGGACTTCTTTTCCAAACGATCAACGCGGTCATCGAGGCTCAGCATCGGTTCATACTCCTTGAGTAGAGAGCCTACCGCCCAGGGACAGGAGGAATACGTAATCCAAGATGTTCAATGATCGGATTCGGCCGTTCAGCCCGTATCATGGCCCGTGGAGCAGACGGGGTTGGAGCCGATCAGTGCAGGAACTTGCATCCAACGGATCAGTCAGTGTCACGTGGCGTCATCGCGTCCATACGTGCCGTCATGCGTTTGCCGACGAGGGTGGAGCCCTGGCCAACCTCCTTCCGTGTGACAGCGGGCCCGCTCAGGTCTTGATCGTCCTCGACGAGGGCCTCCTCAGGGCCCAGCCAGACTTGCCCGCCCAGCTCTCGGCATGGTCAGACACGCACCGATCGCTGGTACATGCTGCAGGAGCGCCCCTCATTGTTCCTGGTGGCGAACAAGCCAAGAATGATCGGACAGAGTTCGACCTCGTTGTTCGCGCTATTCATGAGCGCCATATTTGCCGCCGCTCCTATGTGCTTGCCCTTGGTGGCGGTGCTGTATTGGATGCAGTGGGCTTTGCCGCGGCAACCGCACATCGTGGCGTACGGCTCATTCGCATGCCATCGACCACACTTTCGCAGGCTGACGCTGGTGTTGGTGTCAAGAATGGACTCAATGCTTTTGGTGCCAAGAACCTCGTTGGCTCTTTCGCCCCGCCGTGGGCGGTCGTCAACGACACCATGCTGCTTTGCACCTTGAGCGATCGTGATTGGCGTGCGGGACTCAGTGAAGCAGTCAAGGTGGCGCTCCTCAAGGACCCCTCTCTTCTCTTTGAACTCGAACACACTGCCACAGCCCTGCGAGGCCGAGACCTTGATGTCATGGAACGTATCGTGACGCGAACGGCTGAACTACATGTGTCACATATCGTTGCGGGTGGTGACCCATTTGAACTTGAGCGAGCAAGACCACTGGACTTTGGTCACTGGTCTGCGCATCAATTAGAGCAGATGACAGGCTTTGGCCTCTCCCATGGCGACGCTGTTGCCATTGGCACACTCATCGATCTTCAATATGCCACTCTGATGCTTGGCGCATCCTCAGAACTCTCGCAGCGAGTGGCCAATTGCTTGGAATCACTTGGATTTCCACTGCACTGCGATGCACTCGGCGAAGAAGATCGACTGCTCGAAGGAATCGAACGGTTCCGCGAACACCTTGGTGGTTCACTTGCCATCACCATGGTGACGGCACCAGGGGTCAGCGATGAGGTCTCGCACATCGATCTGGACTGTATGCGACAAGCGATTCGCTTGACCCGCCGCCGTGGCGATGATCGTGCCTCGCGGGCCGGATAGGATGGGCAGCCATGCAACGCACCTGCCCGATGACCAGCCAAGAAATTGTCGATGCGTACTTCCTTGAGACCCGGGCGAAGGTGCTTGATATCGCAGCCTTTCTAGACCGGCTCGACCGTGGTAAAACGAGCGGCGACGACTTTCGAGTGCAAGCACTGCGTGATGTGATCGCCTGCTTGATCGATGGCAATGACGATCGGGTCCGCCGCATTCAAGTCTTACTGAGCGACCACAGCACCGATCCCATTGAGGCAGCTCCCATGCAAGGTGCCTTTGGTGCACCACCAAAGGCTGATGGGACGTCGACATGAAGTACATCGATCCACACATCCACATGGTGTCGCGGACAACCGATGACTATCGGCGTATGGCCCAAGCGGGATGTGTCGCTATTACTGAGCCAGCGTTTTGGGCTGGTTTCGATCGGTGCAGCGCCGATGGTTTCCGAGACTACTACCGCCAACTGACTGATACCGAACCGAAGCGGGCAGCACAGTACGGAATTCAACACCACACGTGGCTCTGCATCAATCCAAAGGAAGCCGAAGACATCGGCTTCGCGCGTGAAGTGATGTCCATCATTCCAGACTTTCTTGACTGCCCTAATGTGTTAGGAATCGGCGAGATCGGTCTCAACAAGAACAGTAAGAATGAATTGCACGTACTCGAAGCTCACCTTGCACTGGCAAAGGAACGCAACACGCTCGTACTCGTGCACACGCCGCATCTTGAAGACAAACTCAAGGGCACACGACTGATTATGGCCGCTGTTGATAATGCAGGCCTCGATGCAGATCGCGTGCTGATTGACCATGTTGAAGAGCACACCGTCGGAGAAGTGCTCGACCGTGGTTTTTGGGCGGGCATGACGTTGTACCCAGACACCAAGTGCACACCGCAGCGGGCCGTCGACATTCTGGAGCGATGGGGTACCGATCGCATTTGGATGAACTCAGCGGGCGACTGGGGTGACTCCGACCCGCTGGCCGTGCCGAAGGCTCGGATGGAAATGAAACGTCGACGACACCCCGCTGCCATGATCGAGCAAGTGACGTTTGGCAATCCAATCGAGTTTCTGGGCCGCTCACCAAATTTCCGGGTCGAAGCCTGACGTGCCCGTTGATCGGCTTGGCTGGTGCACCAATGTCTTGTCGGCCAATACGGTTGCGTCGCTCCTGAGCCAACTTGACAAGGTCTCTGCCTCGCTGCCTGCAGCAACACCCATTGGCCTGTGGCTTCCAGCATCGATGTTAGAAGAAGACCTGGGCCCTCTCCGTCAGTGGCTTGCCAACACAAAAACTTCAGTACTTGGCCTCAATGCCTTCCCGATCGATGCCTTTCACGCACCCATCGTCAAGTGTGATGTGTATCGGCCGCACTGGGCAGACTCGTCACGACTGACGTACACGCTCGCCGCCGGCCAAGCACTCGCATCAATGCTGCCAGATGGCGGCAGTGCAGGCCTCAGCACCGTGCCGATCGGCTGGCCAGATGACGATATTGACTTCAAGATAGCCGCCTCCAATATTCGTGCCGCGTGCACACAACTCGCCGACCTATCGAAGCAAACCGGCAAGGACTTACATCTTGCCATCGAACCGGAGCCCGGTTGTGTCGTGAGCACGGCGGCGGATCTCGCCCGCTTTGTCGAGTCATATGCACTTGTCGACCTCGCCCGCGACGGGCTACTGCGAGCATGTCTTGATGCCTGCCATCTTGCGGTCATGCACGAGCCTGCGAGCGAAGCAGTGTCTGCACTTGCGGCAGCTGACATCACGATCGGTCGACTACAACTCTCATCAGCACTCGAGGCCGACTCGGCGGTTGATCTCGCCGAGCTTGCAGAACCACGATGGCTACATCAGACAACCATCATGCGAGATGGTTCCTGTGAATTCTTCCGTGATATTCCAGAAGCGATCGGTAATGCTGATCCGGGCGGAATCTGTCGCACACACCTGCATGTGCCTATTCACCTGACACACCTCGGTGATCTTCGCACCACGCAGTCCGTCATGTATGACCTACTTGCAGCCACCGCTGACCTACCTTGTCGACCCACGCTCGAAGTCGAAACCTATGCGTGGTCGGCGCTGCCTACGAAAGCGCGGGCTCCAAGTCTGGGTGAAGATATTGCTGCCGAACTCGTCTGGGCCAACCACGCAATCAAGGAGGCTGGCTGGTGAGCAACTGCCGCGATTGGTTCACGACGCTCCGCGCGGCCAACCTGCCAACGGTTTGGTCCAATGTGCTATTGGGTGCTGGACTTGTTGCTGTTGAAGGCATCTTGGTGATACCGCTGCTTGGCGTACTCGCGGGCACATCCTGCATCTACCTCGGCGGCATGTCACTCAATGACGCAATCGATGTCAACTTTGATCGCAGAAACGCTTCGACAAGGCCAGTCGCGTCTGGTCGCATCGGCCCGGCGACTGCAATGACAGCGGGTGTACTCTTGCTCTTGGTGGGCTGGTTTGTCATTACGTTTACCGCCGAGTTGTCGGCGATGGCCATGAATCTCTCACTCCTACTCGTGCTACTCGTGTCGCTCTATCAGTGGACGCACCGCGGCAGCGCTATCATTGCCGCCGGGCTGATGGCAGGGTGCCGCATGTTGGTGCCTGCCATTGCAGCGGTCATGATGACTGGTGGAATTCCACCCATCGTATGGGTGGCGATCGCAGGTGTCGGCTGCTGGACGATTGGCGTGACAATGATGGGTCGCGGCGAACGTGGTGGTGAGCGAGCGTTTCAGTGTGGATGGATCTGGCTAGTTGTGGCTGCGGTAGCCATTCCCCTCGTGACGGCCTTCGCGCCAATGGGTGATATCGCTGGAGCAGCCGCAGGACTCCTCATTATTCTGGTCGCCTGGATTCCGGCCGCAGCTCGCCAACTTCGAGCCGGCCAAATTGGGCAGGGAGTCTGCTGGGCCATTGCAGGTTTTGCCGTACTAGACTCGGGCATGCTGCTCGCCGCCGGGCAACCGGCTTGGGCAAGCGCTACCATGGTTTGCGCAGCAGTCACGCTTGGCGGGCAGCGTCTTGGTGGAGGATCCTAAACCACATGGCCAACCGCACCGCTGTCATCGACCTCGTTGCACTCACAGATACGCAGTTGCAGCACATGCCACGGCTGACTTCGCTGCTCACAAGTGGGAGTCGCTGCCGGCTGCAGCCTCCGCTTCCTGCAGTAACGTGCACCAGCCAATCCACCATGCTTACTGGCTCGCCGCCCGCGAGCCATGGCATCGTCGGTAATGGGTGGTACAACCGAACGACTGCCGAGGCACGCCTTTGGCAGCAGTCCAATCACCTCGTGCAAGGCGAGAAGATCTGGGATCGGCTGAAGCGCATGGACCCCGACATCACGATCGCCAATTGCTTTTGGTGGTACGCGATGTACGCAGATGTCGACGCAACCGTCACGCCACGACCGATGTATCTGGCTGACGGTCAAAAGATCCCTGACATCTGGACATCCCCCCCCACGCTGCGAGACGAGTTGCAAATGCGGCTCGGACAATTCCCACTCTTCAGATTCTGGGGACCAGCAGCGGACATTTCAGGAAGTCGCTGGATTGCCGACGCAGCGCGGCATGTCGACATCACGAGCGACCCCACACTGCTACTGGTATATCTGCCCCACCTCGACTACGGGCTACAGAAACTAGGACCTACGCACGCAGACATGCCCCGGGAGTGCCGCTTGCTCGACGAGGTTGCCGCAAACTTGATCGAAGATCTACAGGGGCGAGGCCGACAAATTCTGATCGTCAACGAGTACGGAATCGCACCAGTGACCGGTGACGTCTCGCCCAATCGTGAGCTTCGGTCACATGGATTTCTTCAGGTGCGAAACGAAAAAGGCCGCGAAATGCTCGACGCCGGCGCCAGTCGCGCCTTTGCTATTGCCGACCATCAGATCGCCCATGTGTATGTTGCCAAAAACACACCGCTATCTGAAGTATGTGACTGCCTTGCTCAACTCGACGGCGTCGACCAAGTTCTCGTTGGGAAGTCCATCGAAGAAGCAGGGCTTGATCACGAGCGTTGTGGTGATATTGTGCTGATCGCCACACAAGGTCGATGGTTCAGTCACGACTGGTGGAATGATCCGGATCAAGCCCCCGACTGGCAACGCACCGTCGAAATTCATCGCAAGCCTGGGTATGACCCGCGAGAGTTATTCATTGACCCAGCCATTCGGTTTCCGAAGTTCGCCATCGCATGGCGACTGCTCAAGCGGCGGCTTGGATTACGTACCTTGCTCGATGTCATTCCTTTAGACGCCTCACTTGTGCGAGGCAGTCATGGTCGAGTCGATCCAGAACTCGACCCCATATTGTGGTGCAGCGAAGACATACCAATGCCAGACCGCCTACCGATGACATCGGTCGCGGATCTCATTGAACAACTTGTTCTATCCGAGTAGGACTACCGCCAAAGCAGCATCAAGATGGCAAGATCACGACGATCAACGCGACCATCTTGGTCGAGATCGCCGCCATGACGAGCTTGCTGGACGCCACCTGCCATGCACCTGGTGCCCTCGCCTCGAAAGGTCCCACCGGCGGCTTCACAGTCTGCGCCCTCTGCCAACACGCAGGCACCATTGCCAAGAGTACATGCACCAACACGCTTGTCAACGCGAGCAACCTGATGCACACCATCGATTGAGTCGGTCGCAGTCTTGAAGATGCAACCAGATGCCATCATTGAGGTCCGGAACCCAAAATAAACCGCGCCGCCATGAGAGCCGGCTCGGTTGCGTTCGAAACTTGAGTCAAGTATCTCGCCGGCGGAATCAAGTGAGCATGCGCCACCCCCTTGATAGGCCGCACGATTCGTAATAAATGCGCACCCACGAAGCACTGGCCTGCTGGCCTTTGCTGCAAAGATGCCACCGCCGCAATAACTTGCATTGTTGGACTTGAAGACACAGTCAACCATGACCGGGCGGCTCGAAACACAGAGCATCCCACCACCCTTCTCGGCAGTGTTGGACTCAAAGCGGCACCGTTCAAAGCGTACGTCCGCCGCGGGGCCGCAATAGGCGCCACCCCCGTTGTGGCTTGCGCGGTTCTCAAGGAATACACAGTCGCGAATTGTGGGAGATGCGCCGATCGCAAGCAACCCTCCGCCAAGTGCTGTGTCAGCGCCACGAAGCCCACGATGCCCAGTGCCGCCTGTAAAGGTCAAACCTACGAGTACTGTGCCCGGACCCTCGGCCGTGATACATCGAACCACACTTTCGTTACGTCCTGTTGCATCAATGATTGTGCTTGCCGGCCCATCGCGACCTTGCACCACGATGGACTTGCCCCGCAGGTCAATCGCTTCGCGATATCGGCCTGGGGCGACATCGATCGTGTCGCCAGCCTTGGCCCGATCAATGGCATGCTGCACAGACAGGACGTCCTCCGGAACCCGGATGACCTCTGCTGCGGCTGAGCAACCCAGCACAAGGGCGAGGGCTGCTATGCACCATCTCACAGGACGTATCACTTCAACTGCACTCCGTATCTCTCCACACCACAATCAATGTCTGGCCTGCCAACCCACACCTTGTCGGCACTCTTGCCCCGTAGACCCCTCAATACTGTCTCCGCATTCAGCCGAGGCACCTTCCATACTCGATAGAAATCGCCTTGACGCCCATCATGGTCCGGTCCTGCGGCCTGAACCGGATGCAAGGCGATAGATATTCGCAGTTCAAGGGGGGAGTCGCTTCAAGCAACCAAGAAAAAGATCAAAAAGGGCTCTCAGGAGCCCTCCTCACCGGTCTTGTGCGGCTTCACCGAGTGTGAGAAGGCGATCTGAAGCATTGTAGTCGAATAACTCGGCATATCGAGCCCAGCCAATCAGCGTGTCCAAGGCAGCCACAGCCCGCGGTTGTTGCTGCGCGATGCTGTCTTCCAGGTCAGTCCGGTCCAGCCCGCCGGGGCCTGCCTCACGGACCGATGACAGTACCCATTGCACCACATTGAGGCGTTGCAGTTGCACTGCCAGCAAATCCTTACGAGCGGAAGTGTCGCGATCGAGCAAGGTGAGGCCAGCCTCAGTCACCCATACTTGTTCACCGCGGCTATCCACGAGATCAAGCAGTTCGCCCGCCTTCACAAGCCCAAGCAATCGACCGAGTTCCTCTTCTGTTTCTTCATCAAGCTCAAACAGGTCCATGGCATCACCATGATCGTGCAGCACTTCCACTACCCCAACAACCTCGGCCATTGTGACTTGAGGGAGCACCTCAAAGCGGCCATCCTCCGCAGCAGCAACGCGATCGGTCTCCGCAAGATCCTCGCCGGCAACAATAGCGCCATGCAACCTACGAACCATCGCCTCAAACGCAGGGTCGTGATACTCGCGTGGATGGCTCACCGTATTGTCGATCACGCATTGGACTTGGCCGGGCCTTGCGGACATCACGACAATTCGGTCAGCCAGAAAGACCGCTTCTTCGATGATGTGCGTGATGATGAGCACACTGTGTAGACTCGACTCAGACTGGTCTCTATCGGCTTCACGTACAAGCCGATACACCTCGCTGCGAAGCGTCTCGGCAGTGAAGACATCCAGTGCACTAAATGGCTCATCCATGCAAAGCAATTGCGGTCCACGAGCAATCGCCCGCGCGATACCAACGCGTTGTTTCATCCCGCCAGAGAGTTCCTTCGGGTAAGCGGACTCAAACCCGTCGAGCCCGACGAGTTCGATGCAGCTTTCCAGACAGCGGCGGGCATCCGTATCTGAAAGGCCGAGTCCATTGATGCCCACCGCGACATTTTCCTCAACCGTCAACCACGGGAGCAAAGCAAAGTTCTGGAACACAATCGCAACACCTGGATGAACGCCCTCGAGTGGCTTCCCGTTGGCCGTCACAGTGCCCTCATCGGGCTCAATTAATCCACAGAGGGCACGTAGCAGCGTACTCTTGCCACATCCGCTCGGGCCCAAGATCGCCAGCGTCTCGCCTGAACGCACTTTCAAATCAACTTCGCTCAATACGTCACGAGGTGGATCGCCAAATCGAATAGACAAGCCCTTCGCTTCACAAATCGGTGTCGTGGTTTGTCTTGTCACGGCGACTCCTTAGGTCTGCAAGTTGAAGCGTGTGGCGCATAACGCGAAGAGGCGATGCCACACCAGACGATTGAAGATGACAACAAAGGCGGCGAGGCTCAACGTACTCGCTGCGAGCATGGCGAAGTCGCCGGTGTCGGTTGATGAAGCAATGAGTTCACCAATGCCTGGCGTCGTCATAACATCCGAGGAAGTAAGCCCTGTTTGAATGTACTCCGCAACAATGGTCGTATTCCATGCGCCACCTGCGGCTGTCACCCAGCCTGTCACAAGCGAAGGCATCATGGCTGGCAAGTCTACGCTCCACATTCGTTTCCACCAACCAAGGCGATACACGCTGGAGAGTTCGCCGAATTCGGCAGGAATCGCCATGGCGCCACTCATGGCATTGAACAGGATGTACCACTGACTACCCATCAGCATGAGAACCGCTGCGATGATCCAAAACGGCACGCCAAACGCAGCAAGCCCGACCGCCAACACCACAAAGTAGGCGGGTGATGGATAGGAGGCCAATACCTGCACGACAGGGCCAAGCCATGATCGCAACTTGGTAGACCGACCGATTGCGAGCCCAACAGGAATGGCCCACAATGAGGCAATAATCAGCACAGCCATCACCCGGCCGAATGAACACCCAAGCCCAATCGCCACGTCTAGCCATCCACCCCGCTCTTCAGTGCCTCGAAATGGAAGTGGCCACACCAGCCTTGCAAGCGAAACGACGCCGGCAATCAAGATGGCAAGCAGCACAATGCGAATGAGCATGCGAGCAAGACCTCCAAGACGACGCAGCGTGAGATGGTCAGCAGAGGAGGCGTGAATGATCTGCTTGGGCGACGTTCTTGACGCTACAGCCGAAGCAGCGTTTTTCTCGCGTCGCGCGGACCTGCGAGCAGCGTTATGTCGACGCAGAGCCCGCACCATGGGCGAGCGATTCCACAGCGTAACCACCCACGAACGTGGTGGTTGCTGCGTCTGCTGCTCTTCAACCTTGAACTTCTGAGCCCAGTACAAGAGCGGGCGGAATAACAACTGATCGGTGCCAACAATCAGCACCACGAGTACCAGGCTTCCGACGATCACCAAGCCCCATCTATGTTCCTGCTGCGCCATGGCCAACCACGACCCAATCCCCGGCAAACGAAAGTCACGGTTCTCCAGCGTGAACATCTCAATGGTTGTCAAGAAGAACCAACCACCTGCAAATGACATCATTGAGTTGTAAATGAGCCCGATCATCGAAGCGGGCAACTCGACTCGCATGAATGTGCGCCCTGGCCCCAATCGATTGACTTTTGCCACTTCGTACAGACTCGGCGGAACTGCTCGGATGGACTGGTAGAAGCCGAAAGCCATATTCCAAGCTTGGCCTGTGAAAATCATGATGATGCATGCCAGTTCCAGTCCAAACTCATTCCCTGGCATGAGTGTGATGAGCGCCAGCGTGACGGGCGGCAAGAACGAGAGCACAGGAATGGTCTGCAGTACATCGAGCGCGGGAATCATGAACCGATCGGCCCGACGCGAGTGGGCAGCGATCGATCCGTAGATAACGGTGAACACCAACGAGAGCAGCATGGCTGCGAGACACCGAGACAAACTCAGTCCCGCGTAAGCAGGTAAGGCCGACAGGCTCAGTTCAATAGGCGCTTCACGAACATAGCCCTCACTCATCTGTCGGCCATACAGAATCAACAGCCCAACCACGCCGAGCAGCAATCCAAACACCATTGAATCAGAGACAGCGCTGCCAGATCTCCGAGAGAGGCTACGAAGCAGACTTCCAGACACCAGGCCGATCGCCACGATCGATCCTCCTTCGCAGGCCTCCCAGGCACCGGCTCTGAGATGGCTGGCCCTCTTTCACACCATGCTTGTGGCCGATACCCTATACACCAGCCAGACCCGCCACAAGACAAGACGAGGCCCATAAGGGAGCTGATGTCAGAGACTGCGGGATCACGGAGCTCGCCCCGAGTGAATCCTCCAAGAGACCAACAACGTGCCGACCAGATCTTTGCGGAAGCAATGGATCGTCCGCCGGCGGCCCGTCTTGACTTTATTGAGTCGGTCTGTGGCGAGGATGACACGCTTCGTTCGGAAGTACAAGAATTGCTCGACCACTACTCGTCCGCCGAAGATGCGCTCACGCAAACTCGCACGACACATCGCATCACTGGCCGTCCCGAGATCGAGCAGGTTGACCTACGGACTGACTCAGGACGGACTGTTGGCACGTGTCGGCTTGATGGCAAACTGCCAGACGACGGTTTATTTGAACAATGGGCGACTCGCCGCAATAGCGATGGGCCCCCTGCAATTCTGTCGCTCGCACGTTCGCGGCTCTCGCTCGACGAAGCGAGACGGGTTGGCGTGCATGCAGAGTCATTGCTGCGGCTGGATCATCCCGGCCTTCCACGCGTCTTGGAAGCAGGCACCGTCGATCTCGGCCGAGGCCCAGAAGCATTCTTTCTCGTCGAGCGAATCGAAGGCACACCACTTCTAGAAGGTGCCGCAAGTTCAATCGCTGACTTGCGCAACTGTGTCGAGTATCTCGTTGATGTATGCGATGCGGTTCAGGAACTGCACTTCAGCGGACTCCTGCATGGCCGTATCACCACCGACCGCTGTGTCGTCACCGAAGACGGCAGCGTTCGGCTCATTGGCCCCGGTCTACTCGCAGCCGTAGCCACAGCGGTACCCGAGAGTGTGGCAGCAATCGAATTACGTGAGGCTGATGGCGCACCTGAGCGACCAGTACTTGCAGCATTAGCGCTGGATGGACGCGTAGACGTCTTCGACCTCGGCACAATGATCAAGACCTGGCTGGCCGACATAATCGGTCCACTTGCAGACCAACTCAGGATCATTGCTGCCAAAGCCACCAGCCACGACCGCCAAGATCGCTACCGATCTGCTGGCGAACTGGGTGATGCCCTCCGCTGCGCCCTCTCGCCTCACGCCCACAATGGCGACGACGGGATGACGCTTACGGATGGGCTTTCCCCAATCACCAAGATTGCGCTCTTGATGACCAGCGCCGTGGTGGGGTTCACCATCGGCGTCCTACTGTTCTGATCAGCGACGACGACGACGTCCCGCAAGACCGGCCAAACCAAGCAATGCCAACGCACCAGGCGCTGGGATGGCGGCATACCTCAAGTCCATTGTTGCCGTATTCAAGCTAATGTTGACCGTATCAGAGCTCCAAATCAGGCCAACTTCGCGAATGTCGGCAGAGAGGCCAGAGAGATCAAAGCTCCAACTGACATTGACGATGGCACCCGGTCCCTGGCCAAAGTCCACTTCCTCGTAGTAATTCATGCTGTAATCAAAGAGAGGCATAACAATGCCCGATTCACCACCTTCGGTTCCATCGTTCCAAGCAAGCATGGCGCCGGCGTAATCGATCTCGGTCCCCATTGTGGCAAAGTTGAATACCACATCCTGAATATCAGTATCGGAATAGCCGTAGGTATGAATGTTCAAGGCGCCACCGAAACCATAGATATTGCCGGCACCAGTGATGATGGCATTCTCCCCGAAGTTGAAGAGCAACGCATTGCCTGAAGGGAAGGGTTCGTTCCCTGGGAAATTAGGCCCACCAGTAATGCCATCCGCTGATGTAAAGGTCTCCCACTCATAGTGGGCTGTGTTTGCATCGCCTCGCCAGTCGGGGGCATCTTCAACAACGTACGCAGCACCGGCAAATCCAGTCGTAGCAAGTGCAAACAAAACTGTAAAACGCTTCATCTCTCTATCTCTCCTTGAGCCGTCAGACCAAGTCGACGGTATGAAAAAAACACTTCTTCCAATAAGTTTCGTCATCAGGCCTACCACGCACTAATCACATCAAGCAAATCATTGACATCCACAACACCCGAACTATCAAGGTCCGCTGCACAACATGGGCAACGGCCGAAAGCCTCAAGCACACCAAGTAAGTCCTCCACATTCACCAAGCCATCACCAGTGACATCACCTGGTACGCCAGATGGAACTTGCAATTCGACGGCAAGTTGAAGCGATGCGGCAGACGTCACGCCAAGATCAATCAGCGGATTTTCCTTGAGTACCCAATCTGGATAATTCGCTACGCCGCCAGAGCCCGGCTCTGAAGCGGGATGGAGCGACGTGACCATAAACTCGAGAAGCCCATCGGCGAGCGCTCGCCTGAGATAACACTGCACGTCGACATCATTGACATCGACATCGAAAGTGAGTGTGGAATAGGCCGGTATCAGTGAACCCTCGGATACATCCGCGACGGTGCCTGTGGCCCACACATTTGGATCAAATGCCTGCGTCAGATTGTTGGAGATATCACGTGGGCTACCATCCTGATCAAAGTCAATTGGGAAACAATTCCGAACACCCGCAGCCATTGCCTCACCGAATGGGCCGTCTTCGCCGAAGGACCAGCCCGTCCAGCCATTACGAAATCCAATGCCCGTGAGCGAGGTTGGCCGACCGACATCATCATCACCAAGCCCATTTGGATCGTACGTACTCCACGCATCAGGCGATGAATCGTATGGAATATCGTCACTGGCCAGCGCGATTTCAATCGTGCACTGCGTAACTCGGTAAGAAGATGATGGCAAGAGCACGTCGATCGAGTCGCCTGTGACGAAGCCGAGCAATACTTGCCCATCGCGATCATCGAAGGGGTAGTCACTGCCAAATGCAGTAAAGGTCGGACCAACCGGTCGCGTCCCGGCTGCTGAGTTAAACGCATAGTTCCAGCGATCATAGGTCGGCATTGAGAAACTATGGTCCACTGGGGCACCAAGCAAAGCTGGACAAACAATGCAGATCAACATTTTGACACTACTCCAAGCCAAACGATGCGCTATACACCACTTATGATCATCAAAATATACGCCGAGAACTGAACAGCAAATTCGAAGGCATGCTATCCTACAGTTGTTGCGATTGACTCGCAAGCACTTCTACATAATTAAGATCCTTTTATCCGATTAAGGCCGCCATGCGAATTGCTCGACACTTTGAAACGCCTTCGCCTCGCACCCACAGGCCCACGCCAGGCGATCGACGCCAGACCGCAGGCTTCACGCTCATCGAGTTACTGGTCGTCATTGTCATTCTGGGAATATTGGCAGCCATCATCATCCCGGCGGCAACCGCAGTATCTGGTGCGTCTCGAACAACGCACGAGCGGGCCGCAGCCCGCGGGCTGCTCGTTGCATGGAGGCAATGGTCGCTCGACCATGATGGTCGCCTCCTTCCAGGCCAACTTGAATTGTCGGCCCCACTGCCCGGAAGCGAAGCGCCCATGCAGTGGAATGGCACAGCCATTCCGGAAATTGCCAGACGAAGATGGATCTGGCAACTGCATTCATATCTCGACGACCCTGACGCATGCCTGTGGGTCAATGACCAAGAGACATTTCACGAGAATGCCATCGCCAATGCTGCCGATCCGGCAGATGGGGTCTACCTCGCAACCCTGCATCCGTCCTTCGGTCTTAACACAGACTTTCTTGGTGGCCGTCAGTCCAATGCCTGTGACACATGGACACTCTCGGAGTACATCAGATCACAGGATGAGGGCGCACGACCGCTCTATAGCGACTCGCTCGCCCGCATTCGCAGGCCCGCGGACCTTATTGCGTTTGCCTCAAGTCGCGGTCCATTTACAGATGCAAATGCAACCCGAACCATCGAAGGATTCTGGAGGCTGAACCCGCCGTGGAAACCTGCCGCTGGAGGTAGCGCACCGCGGTGGGCGACCAATGGCAACGGCGGCTTTGCAGTTCCTGCTGACGGCACGGACCCCGAACTCGTTGGTGGATTCTTGTCCCCGCGACATGGCGGCCGGATCGTCGTCGCTGCCCCAGATGGGCACGTCAGCCTGCAGCCATTTGAGGCCATGGGCAACATGCGCCGATGGGCTGATGCCGCAACAGGGCCCCACTGGGCACCCTCACTGCCTTGACCGCACTGAAAATCAGCCGCACCAAATCCCAAGTACTCTGTGCCAAGAAAGCTACAAGTTGGTTGTGGCGTCATCACCAATAAGGAAGTCTTGCCATGGCCATGTTGCTCTTGCTGATCGGTATCGCTGCTGCGATTCCGTTATTTATCTGGGCATTCACGTCTGAGAGCAGCACGATCAAAGTATTCGGCGCTATCGGAGCACTCGCTGTGCTCTTCCTCTTTGTGTTGTTTAGTTCTGTCCGGCACGTTGGCGAGTCCGAGGTCGGAATTGTGGTCAAGCACTTCGGAGAGGAACTCCCAAGTGGCGACATCATCGCCACGAATGGCGAGAAGGGCCCACAAGCACTCATCTTGGGGCCTGGCTGGCACTTCTGGCTGTGGCCCGGCTTGTTTGATGTCGAGATCGATCAGGTTGTGCGCGTCGAGAGTGACAAAGTTGGGCTCCTCACGGCAATTGATGGGCAACCCCTACCAAGCGGGCAGGCCTTTGCAGACGAATGGGAAAACCCGAATGACATGCTCAGAGCCGAGCACTTCCTCTCTGATGGAAATGGATTTCGCGGCCCACAAGTCTCTGTACTGAAACCGGGCAACTACCGCCTGAACACACGGCTCTTTGATATCGAACTCGTCGACGTCACGAATATCCCAAAGGCTCAAATTGGAGTCGTCAAATCGAACGTAGGCAACGAGGCCGCTACAGGCGATGACGACGTGACAGCCATTGTCGACAAGGGGCAACGAGGTATCTGGCGAGAACCGCTGCACCCCAACAAGCTCTACCTCAACACCAAAGCATACGAGGTCACGCTGCTCTCCACCGAGCAGCAGATCATTCGGTACGGCATTGGTCCTGACTCAGCCGAAGGATCCGACGGCCGTGAAATCGAAGTGCGCACCTCCGATGGCTTCACCTTCCCGGTGGACGTCCGAGTGGAATTTCGTATTCGTCCCATCGATGCCCCGCAGGTTGTAGCTGAATTTGGCGGTGATCAGGAGAATCTCCAGCGATACCTTGCTTCGGTTGTGCGGGCGATCTTCCGCAATAACGCCGAGAACGTAAAGGCCCTCGACTACGTGCAGCAACGATCTCAACAAGAGTCATCGAGCACAGAAACCATCCAAACTGAAATGGCCCAAGTGGGAGTCGCAGTGAACGCTGTTCGAATCGGTCAAATCGGCGACGATGCGTCGCTTGGCAACCTGCTCAAGACCCAGACAGATCGCGAAATTGCATTGCAAGAGCAAATCACGTTTCAGGAACAAGAGCGGGCCGCTGAGCAACAAAAGGCGCTCAGCCGAACGCAGCAAGAGGCCGCAGAAGAAGCCAATCTTGCAACGGCGACCTACGCAGTAAAGATTGCGGAACAGTCCAAGGAGCAACGAATTATCGAAGCAACGGCCGAAGCCGAGGCCATTCGAATCGGAGCCGAAGCTCAAGCCGAACTCTTTCGGCGACTGGCCGAAGAGATTGGACCGCAAAATGCTGCGCTACTTGAGTTGCTGAAGGTCATCGGCGAGCGGAATATCGAAATTACACCGCGCGTCATGGTTGTCGGTCAGGACGGTGGCGGTGGAAATGAAAGCACAGCGCTCATCGGGACGATGCTCGACAGCATGGTGCACCGCGAACCTGTGCAAAACTAACGAACTTGAATCTGCCCCATCCAACGCTCGTCGCTCGTTGACACACCGGTCCCAGGACGCACCAGTGCCAGGGTGAGAATCGCCTCGCCGATGCCCACCGCTTCGAATCGCAGGTGCTGCATTCCGATGAGATCTTTGCGGGCCTTCTGTTCCTCCGTCTGATCAAACCGATTGCCGTCGGGCATGATCACCATCTGATCCGGCCTCCGGACAAGTTGCCACACCCGACCAGACGACGGGCTCTCAGGCAAATTCACAAGCAGTATCTGCCCGACACGCAGTTCGATGACGGTGCCCGCCTCAGCGAGCCCAACCACCAACTCGTTGTCAGAACTTGCGGTCTGGCCACTGCCTGATCGCCCATCCTTGCTCGACGCGCAGCCCAGAGAAAGCATGCCGAGCAGCAGCATGCCACCGAGAACCGCCTTAATCTTGAACGACTTCTGTGGTGTATTCATGGGTTCGAGTGTAGCGGGTCGAGCGCGGCCGTACCATTCACGCCACGGCAAATGGCACAGGAGAACCGAGCCCATGTCCACGATGACCACATCCTGCAGCACCCTCGACGCGTTGGTCGACAAACACGGCGAGTCCTGTCGAGTACGCGCCGAAGCCGGCATCGCCCGAGTCGCTGGAAGATGGGCCGATGAAGATGGCACTGCAGAGGATCGGCATGCATTCTGCATCAAGCACTTCGTCGCTCTCGACCGCCTTCCCGCCCTGCTTCACCGACTCGAAATCGCGATGGAGCAGATCGGCGGACACCTTTACGAAATGCACCGCACGCTACGCAGATGGTCTGATTTACGAGGCGAGCAAATGGACGAGATCGATGACGTCCTCGCCATGTTCGACCCTGCACCGGACCTCAGCGATCAGTTCTATCGACAGAAGTTGGCCTTTGTTGCCCTACTCAATCTTGATCGTCCAACGCTGCCCGAAATGCTCGAGCACGGCGAGCACTGGGACGCCGCGCAGTGGGCCGCCGTTCGCATTTGCAAGAGTTTCGGCCCCCGCATCCCAGTAGAAGTTGCCGATCTTGCGCGTGAACTTGGACACAAGGCCGACACTTTTGTGTCCGGATTTCATGTGCCGGTGGGCACGCTGGTCACAGCGTCGGGAGAGCGACCGTTCGCCGCTGACCGCAAACTACTGGCGCACTGGCTCATTCGTGAAGAACTTCGCGGCTCGTACGCAGATGAAGATGGTCTGCCCCGCCAGCGGTCGCTCATGTGGGTCATGCGAAGGCATATCGACGGCACCATTCCTACCTCAGTCATGGCGGACAAAGATACGGGTGATTGGAATCCCATTGACAATACAATTGGCGGTGTTGAAGCAAGCGACGTCCATGGCCTTGAGCGTTACGAGCGATGGATCGACATGTTCCACGTCGCGCAAGCCTATGACAAACACTACCCCGACCATCCGACAGCCATCGCCCGCAAGTTCGACTTAGCCAGAGAGATCCCAGAAGAGAAGGTAGAACAATTGTTGCTCGACCTTCTGGAATCACCATCGCGACCGGCGCTGATGTCGCTTGTGAAAGAGCGACTCGGCCGCCCGCTTGAGCCCCATGACATCTACTTTGATCAGGTCGCACCATCGAAACCAATCGGTGAACTCAATGCGATGGTCCGCGAGCAATTTGGCGATCACCGCGGCCTACAACTCGCCCTGCCAGAGATTCTGCGAGGGCTTGGCTTCCCCGGCGGCGATGCCGACTTCCTTGGCAACCGCGTACAAGTCGAAATCGCACGCGGATCCGGCCACGCCATGCGGCCGTACCTCCCCGAGTACAACGCATGGCTTCGCACCAATAGCCTCGACACCGAACTTGGCTGGGACGGGTTTGATACCGCCATGCACGAACTCGGCCACAATCTTGAACAGTTGTGTTCGACGCACTACGTGCCGCGTCCGGCCTTGCGGGGCGTCCCCAATACAGCCTGCACTGAAGCATTTGCTTTCCTGTACCAAGCGCTTGCTCCCCGTGTGCTTGGCCTTGAAGAAGATGCGGCAGCCGCAGACTGCACCACTGTCGAAACCATGCTTGAAGCCTGCCAAATCGCAGGCCCTGCCCTACTGGAACTCTATGTCTGGCGATGGCTCTATGAGAATCCAAAAGCTGATGCAGAGTCACTCCGCTCACAAGTGCTGACGATTGCAGATGAACTCTGGGCCACTCACTTCCGTGAGTACTTTGGCCCAGACCCGTACGCAACACTCGCGGCGTATCAACACATGATTGGTTACCCCTTGTACTTGGCAGACTATGCACTCGGCCACACCATCAGTCATCAGGTCAGACAGTTTGTCAGCAAGCGTGACCTTTCCAATGAGACGCATCGCATCTGCGCCATCGGCCGCCTCACGCCAGACGCTTGGATGCAACAGGCGGTTGGATGCGGAATCGATGCCAAATTACTCGGCCGCGACGCGGGCAAAGCGTGCTCGCGTATTCAGGAGGGCTGCTGACGTGTCTGATGTGGTGCTGCTTGAACGCATTCACGACGCTGCCGAGGTGGCCCTGGGACGGGCTGGCCTGACCATGGCCCGCGTCGATGGTGGGCTCTCGGGACAACCTTTAATCGACGCCATTGCCACGACTCGCTTTCTCGGCATTCGCTCGAAGAGCCACGTCAACGCCGATGTGATCGCTGCAAGCCCTTCGCTCGAAGCAATCGGTTGCTTTTGCATCGGTACCAATCAGGTCGATCTCGAGGCCGCAGCTGCCGCAGGCATCGTCGTGTTCAATTCGCCATTTTCAAATACGCGCAGCGTTGCTGAACTTACAATCGCTGAGACGATCGCTCTTCAACGAAAGCTCTTTGACCGCTCCATGAGTTTGCATGGTGGGCACTGGAGCAAGTCTGCATCGGGAGCGCACGAAGTGCGTGGCCGCACACTCGGAATCGTTGGATACGGACACATCGGCTCACAAGTTTCGGTACTCGCTGAAGCCATGGGCATGCGCGTGCTCTATCACGATGTACTTCCACGCATGGCGCTGGGTAACGCCCAACCCTGTGGCTCGCTTGCTGAACTACTTCGCGAGTCAGATGTTGTCACGCTCCATGTCCCAGCAACTGCCACCACGAAGAACCTCATCGATGCAAAGGCGATCGCTCGCATGAAACAGGGGGCGTCGGTCATCAACAATGCTCGCGGTAGCGTCGTCGACCTTGCAGCCCTTCGTAGCGCGATCGAGTCTGGGCACATCTCCGGCGCAGCCATTGACGTATTCCCCGAAGAACCCGGGTCCAATGACGAGGCCTTCGAGTGCCCGCTTGCAGGGTGCCACAATGTCATCCTGACACCGCATGTTGGAGGCAGCACTGAGGAAGCGCAAGCCCAAATCGCCACCGATGTTGCCACCAAACTCAGTCGGTATGCCGCGACCGGAACGACCTCCTCAGCCGTCAACGTCCCGGAAGTAGATCTGCCGGACCATCAAGACGATCAAGCTCGGATCTTGCACTTCCACCGCAATGTCCCAGGCGTTTTGAGCGCGCTGCACACGATCATTGCCGACAGCGGCGCCAATATTCATGCGGAATATCTGCAGAGCCACGGTGACTTGTCCTACGTGATCCTGGATATTGATCGAGTTGACGCGGCCACACTTGGTACACACATCGCTGCGCTTCCCGAGACGATTCGATACCGCATCCTGGGCTGATCGACTACGCGTCTCGAAAAGCGTCCATACCTTCGCATGTACACGCGAGATTGCGATCACCCCATGGGTTATCGATCCGGCCTACCGGAGGCCAGAACTTTCGCCCACGCAGCCATGGCAGAGGCCACGCAGCCTGCTCGCGTGAGTAGGCATGCGGCCATTCGTTGGCCGTAACCATTGCGAGTGAGTGAGGTGCTCCGTGAACGACGTTGTCCTCTTGGTCTGCTTCGCCTCGCTCGATGGCTGCAATCTCTTTCCTGATCGCAATCAAGGCATCGCAGTAACGGTCGATCTCAGCGAGTGATTCACTTTCGGTTGGTTCAATCATCAGCGTGCCTGGCACCGGCCATGACATCGTCGGTGCATGGAACCCATAGTCCATCAGTCGCTTGGCCACATCGTCTGACTTGATGCCCACCGACTTGTCGAAGGGACGGAGATCGATGATGAACTCATGCGCACAGAATCCAACAGGGTTGCGGAACAGAACTTCATAGTGATCTGCAAGTCGAGATGCCATGTAGTTGGCAGACAAGACCGAAACCGACGATGCTCTGGCAAGGCCAGCGTCGCCCATCATCATGATGTACATCCACGAGATCGGCAGAATGCTGGCGCTCCCCCAAGGAGCCGCCGATATTGCGTTGATGGCCTGCTCGCTATCGCCCCGAGGAGCGACCACAGGGTGGCCTGGCAGGAATGGCGTGAGATGGGCACCGGTCGCAATCGGGCCCATGCCAGGGCCCCCACCACCGTGGGGAATACAGAATGTTTTGTGGAGATTGAGATGGCAGACGTCGGCGCCGATATCGCCAGGCCGTGCATGGCCGAGCATTGCGTTGAGATTTGCGCCGTCTAGGTAGACCTGCCCGCCAGCGTCATGCACCAAATCGCAGATGCGACAAATCGTGTCCTCAAATACTCCATGCGTCGATGGATACGTAATCATGATGGCGCCGATTCGATCACGATTCGCTTCAATCTTGGCTTCGAGATCAGTCAGCGAGATGTCGCCCGCGTCGCACGCAACTGACACCACCCTGAACCCAGCTACGACAGCACTTGCTGGGTTTGTCCCATGAGCAGACATCGGAATAAGGCATACGTCGCGATCGGTGTCGCCGCGTGAACGATGCCATGCGTCGATAACCAGCAAACCCGCATACTCGCCTTGCGAACCAGCATTGGGCTGAAGGGATACACCGTCGAACCCAGTCAGTTCTGCTAACCGCTGCTCAAGTTGGCTGAACATAGTCGAATAGCCAGTCCATTGATCACGGGGAGCAAAGGGATGTAGACCACCAATGGTCCGCCAACTCACGGGCAACATTTCAGACGTTGCGTTGAGCTTCATCGTGCATGAGCCGAGCGGAATCATGGAGTGCGCCAATGAGAGATCGCGTGACTGCAGCCGCGTGATATAGCGGAGCATTTCGGTCTCGCTGTGATGGGCATTGAAGACCTCATCAAGCAAGTACCCTGATTCACGGCTGAGTGACGCGGGCAAGTCCTCATCAGCAGAGGTGTCAACTACCGCGCCTGGCACAATCGCTGCCACTAGTTTTGTGACATCATCGTCGCTGGTCGTCTCATCAAAGGAGATACCAATATGAGCCGAGTTCGGGAATTGGCGGAGGTTGTAACCGGCATTCAATGCAGCTGCCATCACAGCGTCTGCGTCGTCATTGCTTGAACACCGCACCATCACCGTGTCAAATCGGCTTGCATCTTCGACTGCTACGCCAGCTGCACTGAGCGAGCGGGCCAAGCGCTCTGTGTGCGATCGAATTTGCAACGCAATCTGCCGCAGCCCATCCGGGCCGTGCCAGACGGCATACATCCCAGC
The DNA here is from genome assembly GCA_029247205.1 of Phycisphaerales bacterium. Classification (GTDB taxonomy): domain Bacteria; phylum Planctomycetota; class Phycisphaerae; order Phycisphaerales; family SM1A02; genus UBA12567. Next base: position 30,609 of record JAQWLT010000002.1, read on the forward strand.
CATGATGGCCAGAAGAACCTGTGCAGTGCAGATATTGCTCGTTGCTCGGTCTCGCCGAATATGTTGCTCGCGTGTTTGGATCGCCATGCGAAGCGCGGGCTCGCCCGTGATGTCTCTCGAGACACCGATAATGCGGCCAGGCATCTTGCGAACGTATGCGGTCTGTGTTGCCATGTACGCAGCATGCGGGCCACCAAAGCCCATCGGCACGCCGAACCGCTGCGTTGAACCAACGGCGATGTCAAAGCCCATTTCGCCCGGAGGCGTGGCGAGTGTCAGGGCAAGCGGGTCAGCCACAGCAACAGCCACTGCGCCAGCATCCTTCGCTGCTTCTGTCAGTGCACGCCAGTCATGCAGATGACCTCGCGTATCGGGGGTCTGCACAAGCACACCGAATGCGTCACTCATGTCCGGAATCGTGTCACCGAGGTCACACACATCAACATCAATATCAAGTGGTGCAGCACGGCCAAGTAAGACTGCAATTGTTTGTGGATGGCATTGATCCGACACAACAAAGCGCGTGCGGCCCTGGGACGCGATTTGACGGCACATCAGCATGGCCTCAGCCGCCGCCGTGCTTTCGTCAAGAAGTGATGCGTTTGCAACCGGAAGTCCAGTCAAGTCGCACACCATTGTTTGGAAGTTAAGCAGCGCCTCAAGTCGTCCTTGGGAAATCTCAGCTTGGTACGGCGTGTACTGCGTGTACCACAATGGATTTTCGAGAATAGAGCGAAGAATTACCGGCGGCAATACGACATCGTGATAGCCCATGCCAATGCACGAGCGAAGCACTTTGTTCTCCTCGGCAATATGCCATAACTGAGACATCGCCTCGGCCTCGGACAGTGCGACAGCAGACCCAGGCGTTGCCAAACGAATGTCTTCTGGAATGGCCTTCGCCATCACGTCAGCGAGACTATTGCAGCCAACCGCTGCAAGCATCGTCGCAATTTCGCTTGCGTCCGGTCCAATATGCCTCGATGCAAAACTCCCGCCTCCAACAGCGAATGCCTCACATGTCTCAGCAAGATTCAATTCATCGGCCATGCACTGCTCCATCAGGGATGCTTCCTTCGCATTCAATTGAGAAGGCTGCATTGTAGTGCCAACGGGCCTCAGTTAACTAGGATGAAACGATCACTTCGCCCTCGGCCAGAAGCCTCATTGGGCCCTCGGGAGGGGTACTTCCATCGGGCAGATGGATCAGCCGAATACGCGACTTGAGCTCATCTCCAAGCGTATCTAATTCGGCCCAAGTCGTGTGCTTAAAGTTGTCGCCGCACTCATGGACGATCAAATCGCATTCCGCGAGCCATTCGATGTGGGCCATCTCGAATTCAGTGTCGGCGGACCAGCCAATCGAGCCACTCGGTCCCCGCAATCGCACGCCTGCGGTTGGCACGGAATGAAGCGTGCGGCGGCAATCGACCTCAAGCCCCGCAACTTCGTACTGTTGGCCTGGGATCAATTCCATAGGCTCAAAGTAGTCTTCAAGATGGCTCATGCCGCCATGCTCACGGGTGGCACCATCCATCGCCGGGGCGAGTTTCTCCCAGACCCGCTCGAGTACCTCTGGCAAAGCGTGCAGTCGGGGTCGCCGAGGCTCGCTGCTGAGATATCGGCGAGCAAATCCAAGGGTCTCTAGTCCATCGCTGTGATCGCCATGCAGATGGGTGAGCAGAATGTCATCGATCGCCTGTACTTCGATTGGAATGCCACTGCTGGCCGAGGCTGCTCGGTACATCCCAAGCAGTCGTCCGGGACAGTCAATAGCGATGAGGCCTGCTGGAGCCTCGACAATGGCACTTGACCCGTAATGCAGGGCGCTGAAGGCGTCCCCGATTCCCGTAATAATGGCTCGCATACCGACATAGTTACATGAATGAGTGGCTCGTGCAGCAAGATGTCGAAGATTGGTAGACTTCCAACCTGAGATCGTATGCCTGACGCCCTTAGTGCGGAAGGGACGCCATGTCTGACAGGACGAGAGGAGGTCTCGTGCGACCACTTTCAGCACTTCTTGGGGGAACACCTCCACTCACCACGATCATTCTGCTGGCTATTCTTCTCGGCAGCAGCCCTGAGGCGAGCGGACAAGACCGTGGGACGGCCCTGCTCAATCGCATTGAGCAGCAGATGCTTGATGAAGAAATTGATCGCCGGCTCGCTGACCATCGCGGGCAGACCTTTGGCGAGAAACTGACACTCGACTACGGGGCCTCGCTCAGATTCGGCTGGGCCAAGTTGGACGACGCCAACTTCAACCCCTACGGACTTCGGCAATACGAGGCTAATGTGTACGTGCAGGCAACCGCCGGAGGCGGGCATAAGGTGTTCGGAAACCTTCGGTTCTTGTACAGCCAGTACTACAACAGTGAAAACTCAAATAACGGCTATCTCAATCCAATCGGAAACCGGTATTGGTATCAGTTCGATCTCGGTGACTGGCAGCGTGTCAACGAAGGTGCCGCCGGCCCCTTCGACTTCAATATCCGCGCAGGCCGACAATTCATAACGTGGAACTCGGGGCTCGTCTGGAGCAACGACATCTACGGTGCCAAGATGCGGGCAAGTTGGGAAGCGTTGTCATTTGAAAGTGTTGTTGGCGTCTCGGCTCGCAGCGGCCTGTATGACTTTGATACCAGCCGACCGAATTACGACTCTGATACCAACCGGCATGTGTGGGGCATTCGAGGGCAGTATGAGATCTCACCTGAACTCTCACCCTTCGTCTCGTACTTCGTGCAGCGAGATCACAATGACGAAACGAGGACGCTGCCAGCTCCCTTCGGCACCATGGAATTTGGATATGACTCGCAATATCTCTCCTTTGGCACTGATGGTTCAATCGGCAACCAATTTCTGTACACCCTGGAAATCTGTCATGAGTCGGGGACGGGATACTCGAGACCCGCCATTAATCCAGTGACCGGATTCGGATATCAGACACAAGGGGATATCGACGCGTGGGCTGGCGTCCTCAACATGGTGTACCTGCTGCGAGACGACCAACTCACACGATTTGAAATGACACTCGGATTTGGCAGTGGCGACGACAAGCGACTCACGAGCAGCTCGACAGCCGGCGCCCCACCGCCAACATCACCGAATGACCGGCAATTCAATAGCCTTGGGTACGTCAATACAGGCCTCGCCTTGGCTCCGAGCATGTCCAACCTCTTGATGGCCCGCGTTGGCGCCAGCACCGGCATTCCAATCAATCCGCATCGACCGGACGACTTACGAATTGGCGCCGACTTCTTCTTGCTTGGCAAGAACAATACCGACGCACCAATATCCGCCCCCTCAACACTCAGCCGCTACGTCGGCTGGGAGTGCGACTTCCGGGTGGACTGGCGAATCACCAGCGACGTCAGTTTCAACTTCAGATACGGACTCTTCGTTCCAAACGGCGGAAACCCCGAACCCATCGATCAAGTCCGGCAGTTTGTTTATGGGGGGATCAGCTATGCGTTCTGAATGCAAACTCCTTGTATCCATGGTCACAATTGCTTACCTGAGTGGATGTGGGCTCACTGCACGCACCTCGATCGAATCGCCTGCTTCTCATCAATACCCCGCCGACGCCGACTCGCTGGACTTCTGGGATACCCTCGAGGCCCAACCAGTCACAACCAATGACGACGCGCTCCATGGGCTCTTGTTATTAGTTCAACAGAACCCACCTACCGAAACATGGGAATCTCGGCTCACAGCAGCCCAGACCAAGGGCTGGATAGGCGAAAAAACCACGCTAGAGCCCAATGAATCGGCCCAAATGGGCATGATCGCCGTATGCCTATGCCACATTCTGGATGTGCAGGGTGGTCTATCCATGCGGATGTTTGGCAGAATTCCTCGCTATTCCACCAGAGAACTGGTTCACATAGGGCTGATACCCGGCATAACCGAGCATGAAGCCCTGAGTGGGGCTGAATTCATCGCGTTGCTGGGCGCTGCCGAGCAACGCCAGTCCATCGACCACGCTCTGGCAGTCCGTAATGCCTCGGCGGCGGTCGCGGAGCCGGTTGCTGATGCACCCGGCCCCGATGCACCGGAAGCGGAACCGACGCCCGATACCCCATCGGACCAGGCTCCAACAACCGAGGAAGGCGATACGACGTCATGACGATTCGATACGCCCTGATCATCGCTCTTTGCTTGTCGGCCGCAGTCTCTGCGCAAGACAACGCCCCTGTCACAACATCAACGACGCAAGAAAGCTTGGCGCCCTCTAGCCAGTCGACGAGGCAGACCATTCAAGCACGGCTTGCTGCGCTCAAGGCGATTGCTCTAAAGGCTGCAAAGAAATTGCCTGAGGGTGAGACCAAGGTGCTACGAGCCGTCGTCATGGAAACTGCCGGCAAGGTTCAGTGGCGAAAGAATGCCGAGTCGGCTTGGAAGAAAGCTGCAAAGGATGACGTACTCGAACCAGACTCCATGATTCGAACCGGCTTGCGATCGTTCATGATGCTCAGGGTTGGTCTCAACGCAAATATTCTCATCGATAGCGGCAGCCGAGTCACTCTCCCTCAGATGGTGCATGCGGGAGACACGCTGCGAACAACAGTACAGGTCGAACGCGGTCGCACAGACGTACAGGTTGGCCATGTCGGCTTGACGAATGACTTTTCAGTGCTGACGCCGTCCGGCGCCTTGGCCGTTCGCGGAACTGGCATGGCCGTGTCGCACAATGCGCTCAAGGGAACGCAGATCTTCGGCTCCCGCACCAATGCAATGGGCGCCATCGCCATGAAGTACTACGGGAGCAAAGTCTCCCACGTGATGTCGGGCGATGCGATCTCTACACAAAAGAGCCCGGACCCGGCGGCAGCCGAAGCATTCGAAACAGCTGGGCCAGCGCCGCTGCTCGCTACGGAGTCGCAGGATCGGCAAGACGCCCCCGATCAGACGACGCAAGCAGTTTCAGGCGGCGATGCAGTCAATCAGTCGGTTCGCGTGTTGTTGGCTGATCAACAACAGGCCATCAATGATGAAATCATTGATGAGGAATTCGGCGATCCATTCTTGCAAGATGGCTTCTCGTGGTATGTCGGGGAAAATGGCGTCGTACTTCCTGAAGACATGGGTGCCGTTGCAACTGCGCTCTACTGGGACATGAAACTTCAGTACGTCCCACCGCATGTTGATCCGTATAACTCTGGCGGACACCGCGTCGCATCACGATTTGAACATGGGCTGTTCGCCGCAACTGGGTGGGTTGATCCACAACGAACCGAGTACATCCACGGCACGCCAGAGCAAGGCTACTCTCTCTGGATCCCCTTTGGCACCGAGTTGCCCACCGGCGAGGGCGCGTTGGCTACGACCTACCAGTCGATCATCGATTATGGCGATGCCAACTGGTCAGGCAGCCCATTCACAACAGATGCTGAACTTGGCACCATGCTGACTATTGTAGATGGGTTCTGCGTGAACACGTTTGGCGGAGACGGTGACCATATCGTCGTGTGCCGAAAGGCCTTTGCCGATGCGATGAACGAAACTCTCTACAACGATTACTTCGGCATACCCAGCCTGACGCCCTACGGCCAAGGGCTGCAGAACCCCTATGGGGGCCAACTCGAGATCCCAGGACACAACGAGCAAGATCACGTGCACTGAACGCGGGCGTGATACGCTGCGTGGCAGCGTGATTCGTCGTTCCAATCCCAAGGTACTTCTCTCGGCATTACTTGCCACACTAGCTGTTGTCTTGATTGACATTGCCGGCGGATTTGTCGGCTGGAATGAACAGCTGCTTGATCTTGAGCAGCAGCACTTGCCGCGCGACGTCGGCCCAATGTCGGACGACATCGTGATGGTTGACATCGACGACGCGGCCCTTGAGCGGCTTGCCCGCTGGCCGTGGCCGCGGAGCAAAATCGCTGGAGCAATCGAAGAATTGCACCGAGCTGGCGCCCGCACAATCGCCATCGATCTTGATCTCGCAGATCCACAAGAAAGCGATTCGATTGACCACGACGCAGAACTGGCTCGAGCCATCTCAGATCGCGTCATTCTGGGCACACTCTTGATTCCAGATGAACTCGAACTGCGATGGAACGGAGCCGGTGGAACCAATGAACAACTAGAACAGGTACTGTCGGCCATCCAACAGGATCTCTCGCAAGACCCTCGGCTCAGCGCCCCTGAGTCAGCAGAACTCATTCAGGAAACGCTCCACTTGCTCCGCCGAAGAGCAATCTTTGAATCATCGGCTACTGAAACAGCGGAGTCACTGAGAAAGTCAGCGGGTGATCATCACGTTGCACTTGGACCAGCCATTGATGCTGCAGTACGACAGCGAGCAAGTCGCGATGGACTCATGGGCACGCTACCGGGCGGCCCAGACCGACCTCCCTCTGCAAGTGATCGCTTCCCACTAGAGAAATTCGCTGCTGCCTCTGGAGGCACCGGCTATGTCAATATCGTTCGCCGGAGCGTCGATGGCGGCATACGCCATATGGTGCCTTCGCAGCCAGTCGGCTACTCGAAAGTTATTGCCCCACTAGGCATTGCTGCAGTGCATCGATTTCTTGGAGAAGACACACCGCTCGTCATCGAGAACGACGAGTTGCGTATCGGCGATGTGGTTATTCCGCTCACTGACAATGCCATGACCGTCTGTTGGCCACGTGGGATAGCTGGTCTCGATTGGCCAAACCTCCATAGAAAAAATAGCGATGACAATCGCTTCACTGGCCATGTGTCGATTGGCGAAGTCGTTGCTATGTCCGAAGCCAGAGACTTTCTTCAGTTGCAAGAGCAGGAAGTTGACAAAGCCTCGCGACTCGTACTTGCCGTCGTTCGTGGAACCGATGCCTTGGATATCGACGACTGGAACTCGCCTGAAATACAAGCTGAGATTCGCGAGGAAGTCTCGTGGTCACTTGAAAATATTACAACGCGCGCCGATATTGATGCTGCCGATATCAGCGAGGATGACCGCAACGGATTCCGGCGTATGTTCGACTGGAAAGTTGCGACCAATAACCTCGCCGCTGCCAAGAGCCGACTTGCATCGTCTGAGGAACAACTTCGCAAAGCCGTCGACGACCGCCTCGTCTTTATTGGATGGACTGCAACCGGAACACTGGCTGACTTTGTTCCTACGGCAGCGGGACCACGGACGCCTGGCGTCATGGTCCACGCCGCCATTGCCGACATGGTTCTACAGAACCGAGTACTCCAAGAAGGACCAGCGTGGTGGTCCCCAGTGGCTGCTGCTCTCTGTGGCGTGATCGTTGCGCTACTTGCCAGCATCTTCAGCCCACTACCTGCAACGATATCGGCTGTTGCCGTACTCACGGTGTGGGCAGGCATGCTGGTGTTGCTCTTTGGCCAATTTGGCTTAGTGCTGCCAGCCGCATCGCCACTTGTAGCGATCACGCTGGCGTGGGCAAGTGGTACAAGTTCTCGTGCCATCTTGGTACAGCAGGAGAAAGGTCGCATCACGCGTCAGTTCCGCGCTCGCGTTCCTGCGGCTTTGATAGATGAGCTTGCTCGTGATCCAGATGCGCTCAGTATGCGTGGCGTGCGACGAGAAGTGTGCGTGATGTTTGGCGATCTTGCTGGCTTTACAACCCTCAGCGAGCAACTTGACACAGAAGCAACCGTGGCACTACTCAATCGCTGTATGGCAGGCCTGACCGAGCGTGTGACTGACCGCCACGCCTATCTCAACAAGTTTCTCGGCGATGGGTTCCTTGCATTCTGGTCTGCGTTTGGTGAGCAGCCGGATCAAGCCACACTCGCCTGTCACGCAGCGATTGAATGCCAAGCCTTCATGGAGGAAATCAATGCCGCCTCTTCTGATGGCCTCCCAAAGTTAGGCCTACGAATCGGCATTGCGACGGGCGAGGCGGTCGTTGGTGACTGTGGAGCGCCCCCAAAATTGAACGACTACACAGTCATCGGGGATGTCGCAAATCTTGCCGCCAGGCTCGAGTCAGCCAATAAACAGTTTGGCACACCCATCTTGATGGATGGTCGAACTCGCTCGCTCGTAACCAGCGGCGAGCTGCCCTTAATCGAAGTTGGTCCCATTCAGGTTGTTGGACGCGATGGCGTGATTGATGCATGGACGCTCGCCACCGGTCCGACTGACTGTGCGTTGGCCACACAAGCCTCCTCATTCGCCACGGCCATCCGATCGGGCGATCGTGTTGCGGCACAACAGGCCCTAAAGGGAATGAAGCAGCACGGTGCAAACTCAACCCTTACCCAAAAACTCTCAGAGTTGGTCAGCCAGAGCAGCGACCCCATGCCACACGCACTGCGGTTGAGCGAGAAATGATCTCGCCAGAGGAACATATGCCCCAGATTACAGCAGAACAAATTGATTGCATTCTGGAAGTCAGCCGCGTTCTGGGCAGCACCGATGATGCAGAGGCTGTCATTCATCGTGTCGCTGACTGTTTGCGGGATATTCTCGACGCCGAACGCGCCACAGTCTTTCAGTACGAGCCGAAATCGAGAGAGCTTGTCGCTGTTGCTGGGCACGGCCCCGACGGAACGTTCATGGAGTCACTCGGCGACATCCGCGTGCCACTCGGGACCGGCATCGCTGGCACTGCTGGAGAGACGCGAGAGATCATCAATATTCCAGACGCATATGCAGATGACCGGTTCTATCGAGGCATCGATGAGAAGACTGGCTATCGAACACGTAACATCCTGACAATTCCGTTGGTTGCCGCTGATGTAGATGAGTTGGTTGGCGTGGCGCAAGTACTCAACCGGCGTGAAGGACCCTTTGGCCCTGAATGTGAACGCATTGCCGCTGCGCTTGCGGCCCAGTCAGCCGTTGCGATGCGGCGAGCCTTGCTCTTGGCAGACCGGCTTGAACTTGTCAAATTGCAGCACGACCTCGACATAGCCCGTCGCATTCAAGCGGCGACATTCCCTGATGTCTTTCCCGAATTACCCGGCTGGGAAATTCATGGGTGGAGCATGCCTGCCGATGCTACTGGGGGCGACGCCTTTGATGCCGTTGTAGTAAACGGTGGCGCCATGCTCGTGGTTGGCGATGCGACCGGCCATGGCATTGGGCCAGCGATTTCAGTTACTCAGGTGCGATCGATGCTTCGAATGGGCGTGCGACTCGATGCACCACTTCTAGAACTCGTGCGAGAGCTCAATCATCAGTTGTGGCAGGACACATCATCGATGCAGTTCGTCACGGCCTTCTTTGGTCGAGTGAATGCCACAACCGGAGAGATCGAAACCATTTCAGCAGGGCATGGACCGAATCTACTCATTCGCGCTGACGGGACGATTGAGGAGTTGGATGCTGACGCCCCACCACTAGGCGTACTCGAAGACCTCGCACTCGATGAACCGCGCATGATCACGCTCAACCCAGGCGACATGCTCGCAATTCCAACTGATGGCATCTTTGAAGCCATGGACGAGGCAGGTGTCATGTATGGCACCGAACCCATGCTCGACCTACTGCGAGCACCGGACGATCGCTCGCTTGCTGAGACACTTGAACTCTTACGAATAGACACAGAGCGCTTTCGAAACGATGGGGCGCCACAAGACGACCGCACGATTCTGGCTATCCGGCGCAGCATCTAGCATTACGAAGTGCGTGATGCTGTGATTGACGAGTCCTCCCACTCATCACTCTGGCCATATCCCAACGCTTCACTATTCTCCCATGCTTCAATCTCAACCCGAGCAAGATCATCGCGGAACGAGATGGCAAACATGAAGAACACCATGCCAAGGAAAGCCCATGTGACCGTCGGGTAGTACAGGGTCTGATTCGTCATGCTCTGCAAGAACATTGCCACCATGATTGATGAAACTGCATGAATCGTCATTTGATCCTCGGCATACACAAACAGTTTGCGTGCTCGCCAAGTTCGCAAAATGCTCTTCGCAGCGACGATCGCCGGTATGAACATCATGATGAAAAGAGGAATCCCCCCCACATACAACATGTCAATCCAAGCATTGTGAGCGTGATTACCAATGATCTCATCCATCAGTCCATCATGGCCACTCGTTCCAAACAACCCAAGTGGACGGCGAATCAACGTATGCAGATAGTCCCACCAGATTTCAACGCGACCACTGCTATGGAGCTCTGTGAGTCTCGCGCCAGCGCCTTCTTCAAAGCCAGCAATGATCGGAATGAGAATGGCAGCGACAATACCTCCAGCAATCAAAATGCCTGGACGCTTCACCAATGGGAATAGCATGAGCACGCTCACAATGCCGAGTGACATGAAACTCATGCGGCTGCCCGCCAGGAGAATAAATCCGCAGCTCGCAGCAAATCCGCCCATGCAAATCAGACGATAAAGCTGGACTTTGGTCGTCATCAATAAGTACAAGAGCATCGCGCCGGAGATAACGAAAGAAATGCCGATCATGTTTGGCGAGGCACCCCACGGTTCAAATCGATGTAGACCTGGGATGAACGCGCCTGAACCCTGAATCGCCAGAGCAGAGAATGGCACAACGAGCGCAATAGTCGTACCCACAGCCATCGCTCGCATGAGTCGAGCCAAATCTTCGAGATCTCTTAACGACCCAATAAGGGAAATGGCCGCAAGTGCCATCACAATGCCCTGCCCACGAATGAGCAGCATGTCAATATTGTTGGATGTGCCTACCACACAAATCATCATCCACACACCAGCAACCGGGTAGAGCCACACGATGCCAGGGATATATCGCCGTTCTCCTGGGCGGAGCCACGCAGCGACCGCGATCAGTAGTAACAGAATGCCCGACGAGAGTTTTGTCATCGCCTGGATTGCGCCGAGATCGACACACTTCGATAGAAACAGCCATAGTGGCATGAGCCAAATCAAAATGAAGGGGCGGCTATTGGCTGGCAGCATGACAAATACAATGCATGCGGCAATGGCCCCGATGACCAAAACGGGCAGTGGCACAATCTCAAGATAGATCGCGAGTTTGTCCACTCAACGGCGCCTTTCTGTCTTGTCGAAGCTGTCCGGTTCGTCGATCACTAATCTTGGGGGCATGAGACCATTCATCGTCGCAGCATCCCAAGAATTCGTACCCGTTCGTCTCGGTGTATAAGGATACCGAGCACGCATGGAGCGGACACCGCCCCAACAATGGCAACCATGACGATAAGCAAAGGCCATGTCCAAGCGTCAATCTGCCAGACCATCAAACTAGCAGTAAGCAGTGGTATGACTGCTGTGAGTATTGGGCGACCAAATGCACTCCATAGATAGGTTAATCCACGGATGCCCGTGAGACGAACGAGTCGCCGAGGAAAAATAAAACCAAAGAACACTACTTGCACAAGCAAGGTCGACGCAGGGAAGAGCAGCACAGTTTCAACGGCTGGCTTCCCGCCAGCAGCAACCTGCAGCACGGCGATGACGATGGAAATCGATAGTACGAACTTCGTCACTGCGGCGGCATACATAATTCCGGCATATCGTTTGACGTGGCCCATTCCGAAGAGGAATTGTGTGCCAACCTGAGCGATCTCAAGCAAAATGCCGCCAATGAGCAACAACATAAGGATAAACCACACCAGATCAAGTGCCTCGTCGTATGACATGATCGAAATAAGCGACTCATCAGATCGAAGACGAGAGCCCAGCCAGAGGTCAATGAGCGGCCGAAAGAAAATCGCTACAAAACCAGTACAGAGAATCATGGCGCCTGAGGTAATTCGGGTCACGGCTAACATCGCCCGAACGTTCACTTCATGCCCACTTCGCTCGTGCATGTCGGCCACGGTCGCTTCCATGCCAGAGAAACCTTCAGAACCAATTCGCCGCGCATACCCACGCAACTGATTCACGATTCCCCAAATGGCGTTGTAAATAGGCCCATAGACAATATTGAGTAGGTAGTTATCGAGGAAAAAGAAGGTGACATTGCCAACTGGCTGCGACATCGACAGCGAACCAACGTGTGCAAGCCTCTTGCTTGTCGTTCTGCACAAGGATCGATATCGAAAGCGTGCTTCCGGTATCTGTGACCATGTCATGACAAGCCGCACACCAGAGTGCAGCAACGTAAACACCATACGAGCGACTACAAACCCGATGAAGACATCGAATCCGAAAAGATGATGATCAAGTACCGCGACACCAAAGGCAACCATATCCAAGATGCGAAGTACTGTCAGATCGGTGTTAAACGCGATGGGCTGATGCTTCACGAGGTAGAGCGACAGCCACGGTGCCGTCGTCACGGTGGTGGCAACGATGACTGCTTGGCATGCAAAGGCAATTGTGACCGCACGCGTCTGCGACTCTGGAAAATTCAATAGGACGGGCAAGAATGCCAGGCAAGCCCCAGCGATCACAAGGAGCACGACGGACAGTACCAGTACGACCGCGACTCCATTGGTGAACTCTCGCTCAACACCCTCTTGCCCCTTTTTCGCGCGGGCATGCACGATGGCCTTGACGACGGTACGCGTCACGGCCGAGCGAAGCGGTGAGGTCAAGGCCATGGAAAGTTGATTGAGAAGTTGAAAGAGGCCAAAGAGCACGAGGCCAAAGGCGCCAATCTGAAGTGGCGTTAAGACAAACCCAACCAGCATCATCAGACCCATACGGACAGTATTGGATCCAAAGAAGAACACTAAATTGCGGGAGACCCCAGGGCGAGGCGACTGGCTCATGCCATCGCTCCCAGACCCACGGTTCGGAGAGGTGGTCCCAGCGGCTGTGTGCAGCGGCTCATCGGCTCGTATCGTAGCAGGCAACCAACCCACGGCATGGTTGGCAAGGTGAACGCCCCCCCGACGAGGCTATACTCCCAACTCTTCAAGCATGCGGCGACTCTACACATGACACTTCCGTCCTTCTTGATCATCGGCGCCATGAAGTCTGGCACGACGACGCTTTTTCAAGATCTCGCGACGCACCCTGATGTCGCCGATCCCCTTGACAAAGAACCTGGGGATCTCAAGAGCGACGAAGTCCTCTCGCCACACGGACTGGCGGCCTACCAGCGACAATTTTCCGCGTGTAAGGCAGGCCAACAGACTTATGAGGCATCAACCCACTACACCCAACGACCGCGGTGGACAGGGGCTGCCGCCCGGGCTCGCACTATTCTCGGAAAGGACCTTCGGATCCTATACATCGTCCGCGAGCCGGTCGCCCGAGCGTGCTCGCACCATCGACATCTGGTCGCCGCAGGCGAAGCCGACACGGACATCAACACCGTTGTCCGGGACAATCCACTACTCATTCAGTACAGCCGCTACTTCATGCAACTTGAGCCATGGCTTCAGACATTTGATCGTGATCAAATCAAAGTCATTCGATTCGAGTCGTATGTCGCAGATCGACCAAGCGCTGCCACCGATGTGCAAGCGTTTCTTGGTCTGAGCCCTCGACCAGATTTGGTCCACAAGTCGTCGATCAGCAATGCGAGCGAAGGCAAACTCATGCACACGAGCTTCAGCGATAACATTGGAAATTCCCCGCTCTACCGCAGTCTCATTCGCCCACTTATACCCGCTCGATTCAAGCGTGCTGCGAAACAGCGTTTGATGAGGCGGACGTCTGGATCGGTTGATGCCCCACGAAGCGACACGATTCGTCTCATTCTTGATGCCACCGCGGAAGACACCCAGCGAATTAGCTCGCTGATATCGCCCTCGCTGCCTGCCGGGCATATGGCATGGGATGAAACTTCCGCCATGAAACTTACACGAGACGCTTGAGAATCGCGAGGAGCATCCACGCCATGCCTGCCGCCACTAGATCTGCCATTGCGTTGTTGTTATTGGCGACCGCGGCGTCAGGTACAGACGAACCGACTGATCCGCCAGCATGGCCAAAGATCGCGATTGGCTACCAAGACTCGGCGCCAGCAGGTGACTGGTCGCCCGCAAAGGCGTGGTTCATTTCTGGCTATGCGCTTGGTGCCAAGTTGCGGACAACCGTTGACGAGTTCATCGCCATATCAGACGACGAACTCACTCAGCAAATCACAACATACCTCTCACGACATCCGTCACTGAATGCGAAGACGACCGGGTTTGTCATCCTTGATATCGAAAGCCCCGAGCCGCCGAGCAAGATCGCAGGACTACTTGAAACAGAGTCGCCGGAACTCGGCCAACGTAGATTCGCCGCAGTGGTGCAAGCCTATAAGCGGCGGATCGCCATTGTTCGGCAAGCCCTTCCGAACGCGACACTCTGCCTCTACGACGTTGGCAGTCCTGCTGCACGAGGAAAGGACTCCTCGGAGTGGAGGTCGCGCGTAGTGGCGCAACGAATGGCCGCCGAGCAGGGTCTTCTTACATTTATTGACGGCGTATGTCCGGTTCTCTACAGTCGCTATGGAAAGAGCGAATCGGGATACAAGACCAACACAGCCGCAGCCCAGAATGCGATTGCCGCTTGCCGGGAGATCACACAGGGCATCGAACCGGCACCCCAAATCATCCCCCTGCTCAGCTTTGCAATCTACAACGGAAACTCGACCGACAACCGGCTTGCAGCAAGCACAACTGGGGTCGCTGAAAGACTGCAGGTCTTGTCCAAACTCGGAATTGGACAGGTCATCTTCTGGAATGCCGGACCAACACTTCCAGATTCGGATGAATCCACCAAGACATGGGCTACCTCACTTGAGGCACTTCAGCCACGCTCGCCAGTTGGCGAGTGATCTGCAAAACAATCGAGACTTGGGCAGATTACGGAGGGCCCCTCGACAGTCCCTATGTCGATTGATGTGCAACCGCGCATCTCGGCACCCTGGCACTTGCTCACTGCGGTGCAATCAGCAACTGTGGCTCTGCCGGGACAAATCAGAAGTCCTCACTCAAATCACCCTGCATCCAACTAAGCAGATTGTCGAAGTAATCGGTCACCAATAGGTCAGTATCGGAGACGGTGTCATCATCATTCCAGACCAACCACTTGGTGTATCCACGTTCCTGCAAGACGCCAATCTGAGCAGCGAGGTCCTCAACCAGAATGGGTTGCTCGTGATCTGCTGAACTACCGTTGAAAATGGCCAGCGACATGACGGGCATGATGCTTGGCGTCGTGCCGTCTGAACGTCGCAACAGACCAGCAGAGTCAATGCCGAGTTGTGTGTATGGCTCAATACTGTAATGCCGGGCATCACTCCGTCCAAATCGCTGGTAGATCACTGGGCACAGAACGTCGAGGTCGTCGTACAACCCCGCAGCCGACGCTGCCAGAAAGCCGCTCTGTCTCGTTATCTGAGCTTCGATGGTTGCGTTTCCGAATGGGTGTGGAGTTGTCACGCCAAACAGTCCGAGTTGAGCATTTGGGAAGAGTTCGCGGGCAACTGAGATGCGAAGTGTGAAAGCATCGATGATTCTTGCAAACTGAGCAGGGTCGTATAAGTCATGCGATGGGTTGAGGTACCCACCAAAGGTACGAGGGTGTACCGGGTGCTCGATGTCAAGAATGACATAGTCGGTCGTCTCAGGATCGAGTTCAACTTTGTCTGAGAGGTACGCAAGCAGTTTGGCCCGAATATCCTCTTCGGTGGCGGCGAAGAACTCCTCCACAGTAATGTCGTTGGGCGCAACGACTGCATAGCCGTGGAGCATCCAGCAGTCATTCTTAACACCAGCTTCTTCCAATGAACTTACGTCATCGGCGTATCGGCTTTGCTCGCAAAGGTATGTTCCAGAGAGCAACGTCTGCACATCGCCGTCCACATTTGCAGGAATGACCGCGCCGTAGTGAGCCAATACCTGGAGCAGGTCAAACATGCTGACCTCACCATCAAGATCAGTATCTGCTCGACAAGGCGTGGCCTCACAGTCATCGCCGTACTCGTCAATGACAATCAAGATGTCATTGACATCGACCATGCCGCTTCGATCAGCGTCGGCTCGTAATTCATAATCTTCATTCGCCGTAATTGCTGAAGCAACGGCTGCCATGACAACAGTGGATGGAATAACAGTTGCATGGGCGAAAGAGGAGAGCAGCAAAGCTGCAATGATCGCGTTGGCCGCTGCCGCGGCCCGTATGAGGATGCTGGTCATATGGTTGTTGTGTCCTGCCAAGCAGTGGGGAAGGATCCGACGAGCGGGCTCCTGTCTTTACTTGGCGGAATCAAATGAGGCCAGAACGCCTATTCGACGACTTGTTCATCGGAGGTTGGTGTTCGCGACGACAGTCATTCCGACGGGCTTGGACCACCAGCCATCAGGTTGTGTGGCTTGGGTCAGTCGAGTGGAATGCGCCAACAAATTGGCTGGCACTGCCTCCATCAACTGCATGCCAAGGGCATCTCCTGCTGCGAGGCACACTGGCACATCTGGCCGGACTGCCGAATCGGACATCGCAAAGACACTGTCAGAAAATGTTGAAAGTGAAGCGAAGAAAGAAATCGCAGCGATCATACAGGTGGCAGTCATGGCCAGCTCCTTGAGTTGAAGTACACGGGGAATGTGTTTGGCCGACAACATGGGCCGTCGAAGGGCCAATCCCCAATTCGACGGGGCCATTCAGTTGCGGTCCACGCAGTCCGACTTTTTTTTGACAGAGTTCGGCTTGTTACGCCTGATCAGCGCAACTGCGACCTAGATTGAACGGCACACTGCATGCCCTCTGACTGTGATTCAAACGCGTCACCTTGTAAATGCCCAAGAATGGCAACTTGAATCACGGCCACATCTTCAAGGGCCATCGGCCCATTCAGTTTGAAGCCCTCGAGCCAAACCACCGCCCCACGCAGGGGCAAGTCCTTGAATATGAACGAGTGAAATCTCCAAATCTGGACGGCTGCACGAGACCAATCGGGAGAGCGATAAAAGGTCCCCTTACAGGTGTCTAGAAGACCCCCAGAAGCATCCAAGGTGTTTGGGGAAGGCATGCTCAAGGTCTCGCCGCTTCGGACCGATGGATTCTTGGGAACACCTCAAATACCACCGGAGCCCATACAGGATGGCCATCCATGTGACAAAATCTGTGGCCGCCACCATGCCAATGGCCAATCGCCTTCATCCCGCGTGGTCGATGGAACCGCTAGCGACTTCCGGTCGTAGTGATCGCATGGGCTATCCGCCCGCCTTGCAGCCAATTACATCCCATGACTTCACCAATGCCTCGGCAGATCTTGCGATGGATCGTAGATTTGCTTGGACCACTTTCCCCAACTCATTTGACCAGCCGCGGGCTGCCCTGACCAACATGACCCTGAGATCAGCACACCACACCTCGACTTGGATTCCCTGCCGTCTCAATTGGCTTGCCAGTGGAGTCCTTGCAGCAACATTGTCGAGTGCTTCGATCGCGGGCTCACCTCCAAATGTCTCCATGTCGTGGCAGGCATCAAGTGATGTGGACACGCCGATCAACTTCGACCTTGCTACTGCCGGCGAGTGGGCCGAGATGGAAGACGGCAGCGTGGTCTACACAGGCGCACTCTTCAGCGACACCTGGCAGTTGAGTTGGACTACCAGCGTCACAGATGACTCGCAGACCACACTCGACACGCTCCTGACCATCACCAACACGTCGGCTGACAACCAATGGTTCTCGGCTGGAACTGACTACGAGGTCGATATTGAGGACGCCTCAAGTCGAATCCTGGAGATGGCTTCAAGCCTGAGTTTGATGAATCTGGCCTTCGATGGCTCTGCGATGCTGCAATCACTCCCGAATGAATCACTCGTCGGAAGTCTTCTAGATGATGAACAGGTCGCTGCAGTCTTTGCGCCGGTGTATGCATTGCAAGCAAATGGTCCGTTTGGGATCGCCATCGACTCTGCAGATGAATCTGTGTTTCTTGCTGCAGGCGCCGCCACTTCGCTTGGACAACGAGCAGATTTCATGCTGACAGGCGGCGACACCATGACCATTCACACGATCGCCTCAATCTCAACAATTCCGGCTCCAGGCGCTTTGACGATTCTGGCCTTGGCGGCGACGTTTGGGCGCAGCCGACGACGCACTTTGAGGAGAGAACTCTCATGACTCTAAGACAAATGAAGACACAAGCCTGCTTTGGAGCGACGGCGATCATGCTGAGTTGCCTAGCCACCGTTTCGCAAGCGAGTTTGGTCGGCACACTGAGTGTCGGAACAGACACGGGCTACGGCGAGACCTTTGAGGTTGTGGGATCACCCCTTCCCGGCGACGCGTGGTTCTGGACATCTCAAATTGCAACAAGCGAGTTCACAGCCTCCATTTCGATGATGGGCGAACCTGGCACACCGAGTCTTGGCACATCCTTACAAGTCGTCAATGGAACGACTGAGTCGATGGAGATGTCGGTCGACTTCATAATGCCGATTGACCTATTAGTGAATGGAGAACTGGAGTGGTCCGGATCGCAGGCGGCAACGCTCAACGGTACCGATGTCATTCTTGCAAGCGTGTTGGACGCATCAGTGTGGTCAGCCAGCCTCGGCGAAGACACATTCGCGATGCTACTTGATGCACCCTTTGAATTGCAGGTAAACGGGACTGGCTCTAACGCCGCAAGCGACTCCTCCTCGGGGACGCTGACATGGACTGGAGGCGAGACGTTGTCGGTGCACTACCTATTCGAACTCAGTGGCGGGGCATCGGTGCAATTCAATGGCGGAGTCGGGCTCCTTCAGGTACCTGCAGCCCCTTCGATCGCCCTCCTCCTTGCCGCCGGAATTGTTGGCCGCACTCGGCGACGCAGCTGCTGAGCCAACATTTGGCAATTCTGGGAACCTGCCGCGTCAACTGGCTATCGCTTCCAGAGTGCACAAACTTGCTGCACTCGACCGGCTTGCGAATCCCGACGGTGTGTACCAATCGCATCAATCCCGTGGCATGGGCATACCTTCTCCTTGTTTACCTCGCAACATCGCTCGTCTAATGAAAGCGGGGCCAGAAGGAAAGCACTGTTCAGATTTGCAATGACGTCAAGCGACAGATGTTCAGCAAAGCGATGCTTTTCGGTGAAACCATGATTGTGCGGGCCGTTCGCAAGTAGCGACGCGGTCTACCAACCTTCATCCCTTCTTCAGGGGCGTGCTCATGTTGCAGCATGAGCCATGAGATCTGCTAAAGACACAACTTCCAGCGTTCGCTGATGGGTCGCATCCAAGACGACTTCCGGAGCACAGTCATGCTCGAACGCCTCTTGCCAGCGTGGCGCGCACAAACACCATTGGTCGCCCGGCTTTAGTCCAGGGAAACCCCACTCGGGGTGTGGCGTACTGAGGTCATTGCCTGCGGCTTGAGAGAATGCAAGGAACGCAGCGGTCATGACTACACAGACTGTGTGCATTCCTTCGTCGTCGGTGCCGCTCTCACAACAACCAGTGCGATAGAAGCCCGTAACAGGATCGCGTGAGCACAATTGAAGCGGCTCACCGAGCACGTTTAACGACTCTGTGACTTGATTGGCCGGGGTGGCTTGCTTGATCATCGTGTCAGGCGGTAGAAGTCAACTCGCGAACTGCTGAGAGCACCTCTTCGTATGGAGGTTGCTCACCGGGATTGTCCGCCAACCACCTCCACGACACTGCCCCAGTGGCGTCGATAACAAAGACACTTCGCTGAGCGACGTCATAGCCAGGCATGTTTGCAAGATCTGCAAACCGAATTCCGTAGGCGTCAATTGTACTTCTCGTGTAGTCGGATAACACTTGAAAGTTGAGCTGATGAGCAGCAACAAATGCGGCGTTCACGAACCGACTGTCGATGCTGATTCCAAGGACCTTTGCATCAATATCGTTGTAGGTTGCCATAGAGTCTCGGAATGAACACAGTTCTGTTTCGCATACTCCAGTAAATGCCGCTGGGAAGAAAGCAAGAACGACAGGCGTTCCGCGAAGATCGCTCAGTGTCACTTGATCGCCGTTGTCTGCGAAGAGCGTGAAGTCTGGAGCTGCTTGTCCGATGGATGTGGTCATTATGTGGTTCCGTGTGTGATGTGGTGAGCAAAGAAGATTCTAGGGAAGAATCAGAGATCATAGAGCAAGTTCCTAAGCCGGTGTCGCAGCTTAGCAGCGGCCACGCCACTTCTGGCCTATAGCCTGCTCCTTGACCCTACTACAGCGAGTCAATGAACGATGTAACCAGATAGCATGTCGATGACACAAACAAGATCATTGTTGCCCGTTGTTATTCAACCCGAACTGGACCTTTCTATGGATCCCCTGCTCGTTGCTGCCTTCTACCAATTCACGGCACTTGACGATCATGCTGCGCTACAGTCGCCCATCAAAGCGTGCTGCGAGGCCAACAATGTTCGCGGAATTATCCTACTCGCGAGTGAAGGTATCAACTCCACAATTGCCGGCCCACGGGCAGGTGTCATGGCGGTCCTCGACTTCATTCGTGCTGACCCACGATTTGCTGACTTAACGTGGAAAGAGTCGTCGGCGAGCACCCAACCCTTTCGGAAGATGCGGGTGAGGCTCAAGCAGGAAATTGTCACAATGGGTGTGCCGGGCATTGATCCCTGCCAACTTGTTGGCACATACGTCAAACCTGAAGACTGGAATGCACTCATCAGCGACTCAGCCACGATCGTGATTGACACGCGCAACGACTACGAAGTAGATATTGGGACGTTTTCCGGCGCGATCAATCCAGACATCAAATCGTTTACTGAACTCCCAGCGTGGCTCACTGAACAACTCGATCTCGAATCTCAGCCACGTGTGGCAATGTTTTGTACCGGCGGCATTCGCTGCGAAAAATCCACTGCCCTGCTCAAGCAAGCGGGCATCACGGAGGTCTACCACCTTGAGGGTGGCATTCTCAAGTACCTCGAACGCATACCCGAGAGCGAGAGCCTGTGGCAGGGCCAGTGTTTTGTATTTGACGAACGTGTCTCAGTTGGGCATGGTCTTACCGTCGGTGCATACGAACTGTGCCGCGCCTGCCGTTCCCCAATCCAAGAGATCGACAAGAAGTCCTCAACGTATCTCGAAGGCGTAAGTTGTCCGCGTTGTCATGATCAAACAACCGATGCGCAAAAGTCTCGGTATGCCCAGCGGCAACTGCAGGTTGATTTGGCGCGGTCGCGTGGAGATTCGCATCTGGCCACTTGACGCCAGGGGCGACTTTCATTCAGTCATCAATGAAAACCCCGTTACATGATGAACTGAACGATTTCTATCCGTAAGTTCAAAGTGGACTCGACAAAATTGATCTGGGCAGAATGGCTACTGGCCGTCAACACCTGCCCTGATCTTCGCGAACGGTTTACTAGATCTGAACGACCTGATCGAAGGGCATGGTCGCCACATAGACCAGACCATTCACTTCCAACTGAAGATCGGCAGTGCCACCTAACTCATGAGGAATAGCTGCCTGCAGTATCTGTGTCCCAAACCCACCGGCAATTGACTCTGGCAATACTCCTGAATGTTGCTCGCGCCAGACAAGTTTCAATTCCGTTTCTGACCCGCGTTCGATCGACCATTTCACTGATATTTGACCGCAATGCAAGATGGCCCCATGTTTGGTGGCATTGGTCGCCAACTCATTAAGCACCATGGCTAGTGTCATGGCGGCCTTAGGCACAAATCGGCATTTGGGCGCATCGACCTCGATGACTTGACTTCCATCTTTTACATAGGGCGATAGACAAAGCCAAGTCAACTCCGCGCAATCAACACCCGTTGCTCGCTCATTACTGAGCAATTCATGAACAGCGGAGAAGTTTTGAATACGACGACTGAGCGATTCAATCACATTGATATCAGAAGTTGCATTTGTTTCCGCCTCCCTGCACAGCACAAGGATTTGGGAAAGCATATTTTTGACTCGATGATCAAGTTCGTTACCGAGGAGCCGTTCCTGCTCTGCTGCAATTTTCAATGCTTCCTGCTGCTCACGCACCGCTGTGAGATCTCGAAGCGTAGCCGTAAAGTACTGATTCCCTTTGTGCACAAAAGGTATGACAGCCATTTCCACTGGAAACTCTTGGCCATCCTGCTTCATAGCCATCACCTCAATCCGACGATTAAGAATTGGCCCTTCGGCGGTTTTACGGAAGTGCCGCATGCCTGCAGCATGCTGGGCACGTAAAGCAGGCGGAATAATCAGGGTGCTTAGTTCCTTGCCGATTGCGCTATCACGCGCGTGACCAAACATGTCAGAAGCAACATCATTGAATTCTACGATACACCCCTGATCATCGATTGTGATCATCCCATCAAGTGCGCTATCGAGGATAGACTTCAAACGCTCTCGCTGCTGCTCCCGAATAAGGCTGCTCTCTGTGGACTCACGAAACGCTACATCTCGCGCCTGAAGGGCAAACAGCAAATCTGGCACTGAGTCCTGCGGCGCAAAGTCGTTTATTACGAGACCCGACTCAACAAATTCAGCGTGCGACCTGATCAATGGCACCGCAGCCATGATGCAGGCACATTCTGCATCAGTCGTAAATGCGGCCCCTCGCAGTTGTACGCTCAGCCCGGCAAACTCCATCACAACCAGCCGCCCGGAGATCCGATGCAAATCGTCGAGATTGGAAATCTCACATGCTGGCTGCACAATAGAGACCCAATCTGTAAACAGAACTCCGGGTCGAATGCCCTCGACGTGCCTGCTCAGACACTCGCCAACATGTGTGATACGCAGTTGATGATCGACAACAAAGGACCATGGCAATGGACCATTCAGATCACTGGCCTTCAAGTGCGGCGAATCAGGACCAGTTGACATGAAATACTGATTCCAATCCCGTGTCTTCTTTGGAAGACACCTGCTCAATCTTCACGTCAATTTTAAATCGCCGCCCCAACCCACGCAGTAGACCGATGACAAGATCATCAAGGCCATCACGCCCGGACTTATAGTGGAGCATCAGACTGCCCTCGGCAATCTCCGAGCATACAAATGACGGCGGCTTGAGATCCGGGTACATCATGCCCACTCGCGTATGCAACTGATCCAAGTTCTGTAGAAATTCAGGAAGGGTGCTTCCAGCGGCATCCAATAGTGGTCCATACCCCTCATCGGCTGTGAATTCGGTCCAGTACTCACCGAAGGCCTGAAGGATTTCTGACGCAGGCAAGCCAAGCACATCCGAAGCAGCTCCAACCAGCGCGTATGTCGTCGCATCATCACCTGGGCACATGCGAATAAAAGCTGCATCGGTGGCACCAGATTGTTTGAAAATCTGATCCCACTGCTGCTCGCTAAACTTAGATTTGACGAGATCTCGGATTGCAATATTGATTAATCCATACATATTGCAGCACTATAGTAGGAGACGAACTTCAACGAAATCACCTACCCTGCACATCGATGCAGATGGGAGCCTTCGCGGTATATTCAATCTCATGACCTCCACTCAAGCCATTCTGACCGTAGAAGACGCCTTTCTGGTGGGCCTTCAACTCAAACGGGATGTCGAATCACTTGGATATGAAGTTCTTGGACCAGCGCCCACGGCTAAAGCTGCTCTTGCCTTGCTGGATCATCCCAATCTCGCCTTCGCCATACTCGACATCAATTTAGGTGAAGGAAACTCGATCACGGTAGCCAAAGCCCTGCAAGATCGTGACATTCCGTTTGTCTTCATTACCGGCTATCAGTCAGTAGATGTCGCCGGGCTCGAGCACGCTGAAGTGATCCGAAAGCCTGCCTCTGCAGCCCAGATCCTCAGTGCAATCACAAAGGCTATCCCCCCACCAACATCATCGTAGATTGACTGACCAAGAGATCATCAGTTTCCTTGGTGCGATCTACAAACCAACTGAAGCTGCCTCTCATGTCACAGCACACTATTGGTGGGACATCTAGTACTCAACTGACTTGAGTTACTTGCACAACTTCTTGTAAGCAACCATCAACTCGTCGTACTCCTGCTCTTTCGCAGCTAGTCGCTCAATAAGTTGTACTTGGATATTCATAGACAGTTCGTCGCCCTTGGCAATCAGCTGGTCCGCCAACGCATCGATTCGGTGCCGCATCACATCAGCACGGTCGGCCCCGGTATCACCCGCTAGTTCTCGATATTGCACCATTATGGAGCGTGCTGCAGCAATCCGCTGCTGTGAGATCGCTGCATTACAAAGCAGGTAGAGACATTTCTCCAGGTTTCGAGCCACTGTTGTATTACTTGGCCATTCGTGCAGGATGCGTTCCAATCCAAACCTGCAACGTGTGCCAAGCTCATTGAATTTGGAGATGTCTTTATTCCTGTCCTCGGCCATCTCAATGAGTGCGTTCAAATCTTGATCACAGTCTGCCTCTAACTCAGTAAGTTCGCCGTATTCAATGACGTAGCGGAGATCCTCAAGCATCGCGCGTGCCGAGGCGTAACGATCATTTGGATCTGCCTCCATCGCCTTGCGGCATAGCATCTTCAGTGCATCCGGCCATCCTTCCGCAAATGTCGGCATCGGAGAAGTCAATATCCGCTCAAACACTTCCTCGGTGGTCTCACCTTGATGTGGCGGATACCCGGTCACAATGTTGTAGAGCGTGGAGCCAAGCAGATAAACATCTGTGCGTGCGTCTAATTTCGGCGCTCGACTAAGCATCTCGGGAGCTGCGAAGCAGGGTGTACCTGCAAATCCAAGAGCGTTATAGACACCATCATCTTGTAGTTCCACTGAAATACCCCAGTCGAGAAGGTAAACCTCTCCGTACTGGCCAATCACGATATTTGATGGCTTGATGTCGCGATGGATAATGCCCTGGCCATGCGAGAATGCCACCGCCTCACAAATACGAATAAAACTATTTAACTCATTACGAAGCACTGCACCACGCAGCAGCCCGTCTCCTTCTGACGAAGGAAACTCAGCCAGCTTGTCATTCCAGGGCACACCCCGAATCCACCGCATGACCAGAACAGGCTCCTTGTCATTCCCCATGCCGATGAGATATGCCGGTGGAATCGCAGGATGCTCAAGCCGACCCATGAGGTGTGCCTCACGTTGAAGTTGCTCTTCGGCTGCAGCAGATCTGCGATCTGGCCTGACTCTTTTAATAGCGACTTCTCTATTCAGGCAGGATTGCTCAGCACTATGAACAATGCCAAAGCCGCCAGAACCAATCAACGCTCCAACCGAAAAGTCGAAAGACGCCTTTTCAGAATCATCTTTGCTTTTTATGTCCAGTCTCGACAAATGCCCACAGCTGATATCTGCTGGTTGAGACTGACTCTGCGACAGGTCGATGGGCCACGGCAAGCGAGGAAAACAAGTCACGGTTGGCAACAGGTCTGAGGGAATCGTGCTCGCAAGTCGTGCCGCCTGATTTTTGGCATCACTCATGCAGCGCCTCCGAGCAGATCAGCGGAGTGAGTCACTTGCACGATGCTATGAAGAACCGCATCAAGATAAACTTTCAACTCGGCCACAGAGCATGCAAGCAGGCAGTCTGATGGCACAATGACCTCATAGCCAAGTAGGTAGGCCGAAAGAGAGGTGGAGAGCAACATCCCTCCGATCGTCGCGCCAACCATAATAATCTGGCTTAGATCACGATTACTCAAATATTCGTCCAAGCCACTGCCCTGAAATGCATTGGAACCAGCTGCTGCCGTCAGCATGACCGCGCTCGGGCATGCGTGGGCAAGCGATGGATGCACCTGCGCACCAGTAGTTCCGGGCTTCAGCGATTGGTGCGCTATTAATAGATCCTCCGCCTTACTTGCCTGCTTATTCTGTCGAATCTTCTGTTGCATCGAGACATGCACAATACAGTCCCAATCGATGAGCGGGCTACTGACGAGTGTTGTGATGGTGGACCGAACCCGATCTATTGCGTCTGGCGGTGCGACGCACTGGCGGAACGGAGCATTTTCATCAAACAGCCCTCGCTGTAAACCTAGAATGACAAGCACTCGCTTTGACATAGCCCAAGCCTAGCGGATCAGACGACAATTCACCGACTTCGGACCCTCCGTCACACATGAACGAACTTCCGCAGCCCTGCCAATCACATGCATTCTTTCACGCTCATGCCGAAGAAGACCTCTACTCAGGTGTTTGGCACTTATAAGAAATCAAAGCCCCACGTGCCCCCACCATGCTTCAACTCGAATACCTTCGTACCCGAACCCAAACAAATATCTCTTTACAAGCTACAGGAGGTTCACTTATGAACCGCATTACCCGACTCATCAATTCGAACTACACACACACTCCAGCCCCCATGTGGAAGGCGTTCTCATTCTGCACGGCTATGGCTATCACTGCAGCTATTGGCTTGACAACTGTTGCCATCACAAGCCCTGCGACGGCACAGGACAGAACTACTGAATCTGAAGCTGGCCAAGATCATTCCACTGATGGTCCATTCCCCTCCAAAGAATCAATGGATGAAGGAGTCAGCGCCGAAGTCGAGAGAGGCAATCTGACCGAAATACAAGCGACTGCAATCATGCGCGTGTATGCGCGACTGGCGATGGGCCTTGAAAGCAACAAACTTTCCGAGAGTGAAGCAATCGCAATCTTGGGCGAGCGGGCCAAAGCTATCTATGAGGAAGAACAAGGCCAGCCAAGCATCACTCGCAAGGACTATGCCGATGCACAAGCCATGATGCAGAAGATGGTTGATGCTGGCGAGATCACTCAAGAGCAGATGGATGCGAAACTGATCGAAATGCGAAAGATGATCAGTAGAAGTCAGCCAAGCATCACTCGCAAGAACTATGCCGATGCACAAGAATCGATGCAGAAGATGGTCGACGCTGGAGAGATCACTCAAGAGCAGATGCAACAGCGACTCGACCGGATGAAAGCTGCAATTGCACAGCAGTCCAAGCCAAAGATGACTCACAAGGACTTTCCTGCCGCGGTCGCAAAGATGATCGAGATGGTCAAGTCTGGCAAGATGACCCGCAAGCAAATGCAGCAACGACTTGAGGCAATGCGCGACGAGGCACCTCAAGCGGATAGCAGTACACCAGAATAAATATCAGACGGCTACATGGCGATTGAGCGACGCATCCGAACTGCGATGGAAGAAAGAGCGATGGCATCTGAAGATGCCAAGAAGATTTGGGACGCCCTAGGCTGCCCCTGGGTACTCATTTGTATTCCTCAAAATGAGTATGCCCCTAGCTCACCTGCAGTGGAATAACCCCGGTCGATATAAATGCCACGAGCATGCCTGACGCCGGCACATAAGCTGAGCATGAACATCACTTTGCAAAAACATGCTGTCGAGAAAAGGGCGTTTTGACATCAAGGCCAATCCGATTGGCCCCATAACATCTCTCTATGCACGGGAGTACTGCTCAGCCCTTCTGAATACACCAGCCTACAGCTCTGTCAAGATTCATATTTTGCAGTGCGTAGCAGCTACTATTGAACGCCAACTGGAAACAACGTTTCAACTGACAGGCTGATCGCCATAATTGATTATGACCTGGTGTACTGCCGAAGCTGATTGATGGTTGTTGAGTGGATTACATTTGCCTACGCTTCATACATGAGCAACATGCTGGCCATCTTATCCCCCGCAAAGACCATGGAAATGGACCAGCCTCAGACCACTGTTCGCGCATCGCGTCCGCGGCTGGGATCTCACACGAAGCAACTCGCGGAAGAACTTCAAGGCTATAGCGCTAAAAAACTCGGCACTCTGATGTCCATCTCCGACAAACTCGCGTTGCTCAATGAGGATCGCTGGCAGTGCTTTGGTGATCGAACGAACCCACGTGGGCCGGCGGCGATCTGCTTCCGTGGGGACGTCTACCAAGGGCTGGAAGCCTGGACGCTTAACCAGCGCAGCCTCGCCTGGGCCCAAGATCACGTCCGAATCCTGAGCGGTCTTTACGGTCTGCTTCGACCCATGGATGTGATCCAGCCGTACCGACTGGAAATGAGCACACGGCTCAAGACCAGTGAAGGCGTCAGCCTCTACGAGTTCTGGGGCAACTCGATTTCAAAGATTCTCCAGAAGGATCTCAAGAACATCAAAGCGACCGCGCTGATTAACCTTGCCAGCGATGAGTATTCAAAGGCACTTGATCTGAAAGATATGGATATCCCGGTCATCAATGTGAAATTCCTTCAACGGGATGGTGCCCGCGACAAGTTCATCTCCTTCTTCGCCAAGCGAGCACGTGGCCTGATGGCCCGGTGGATGTCAGAGCATCGTCCACGAACACTGAGCGATCTCACCGAATTCACGAGTGAAGGCTACAAGATCAATGCCAAAACAAGTGATGAACAGACGCTGATCTTTAGCCGGCCAAAGCCACAGGCAAAAAAAGCCGTCTGAACTCAATCCATTCTGTAGACGCTCGCCTCAGAGAGATGGAGCTTGTGCATGCTGCTACGGACAGTCAGCCGGCCGCGGGATTCCCTCGGGCCAGCCTGGACACTCCCCCCACTTGCCAAGAACCAGCAGCAGGTCATCGACATTCACCAGAGGTGTTTCCTTGTCGAAGTTCGCGCAGATGTTGTGGCCACCGTAACTGTCGATCACGAGAAGGAGATCATCGACACCCACGGCACCATCCATGTTCAGATCTTCTGCACAGGAATCACACCACGGAACCTGGCCCTCTTGGGGGATACCCAGATACTGCGATCCTGACCAGTCGCCGATCACGTACATACTTGCATTGCCATTGAGTATGAACTCGGACTGAGCGAAGAAACCATCCTCGATGCCCGGCTCATCTAGGAGTTGCCAATCACCCGTCATGCCAATGGAACTGTATGGAAACTGTGCATACGGATTGTTGGAAGGATCGCCGGTATCACCAAACCATGACACCTGCTGCCAGGCAACGAGGCACTCTGCAAAACCGTCCGGGCCGGTGCAGAAGGTGCCATCGAACCTGATGCCGACAAAATCATCGACTGCCTGTTGCTGCGCTGCATAGATCGGACCATCTCCAGGACCGGCCAGACGGTAACTCGATGACACGGCATCCCAGATAGGCACTCCATTGTCGGTCACATGCTCATCGGTGGTCGGATTGACAGTCGGATTGTAGGAAGGACGCACGAAGGCATCACGATCAGCGATGGCAACCACCATGGTTGCCTGCCACCACGCGATGCCCCCTGGATCAGACGCATAGGCATCATTCATGTCCAGAGGACGGCTGGGAAGCGCATACGGCATGCCCACGGTCGGCAGTCCCCAAGCGACTGCATCTTCACAAGCTGCTGCACTCACCATGGGATTCAGACATGACCGATCCATTCCAACAACTTCATCTAGGTACCACTTCATGTTGCCATCAAGGGTGACCCAGAGATTGCTCATTGCAATCGTGTCTGCATTGGCATCAGGCCGGTAGGCCTGCAGTGGCTTAAACTTCTGAAAGGCCACGCTGGCAGGATCATTGGCGGCGCTGAAGACCCAGGTTGTCACGAGTACCGGATTCTCAAGGTGCACCTGCTGGGTGATGTAGGAACCATCTTCCTGCAGGAACGGTGCCTCAAATGTCACACTGTCAGCATCGTCCATGACCCACAGACGATCGAATGGAATCTGATCTGGGGGCGTCATGTGCGCCGCCTGCGCGACATCAATCGAATCGCTGTAAGGCTGCTCCCAGCCCGAGGCGCCCGCAAAAGGGTTGGGATTGGGCTGCTGACAGAGCTCAACTCCGCCCAGAATTGGCGCGGAGACCAGCGTGATTGATAACAGGCACCATTCCAGTTTCATATCGAGGATGCTCCCTCCCCCTGATGCCCACCGGCACCACGGTGTAATCAACTGGTCAAGTCGATGTGGTTGGGCCAGAATTGAGAACTGTAAACATGACATTCAGCCACTGTAATAGCCTAAAGTCTGCACGTGAACTCCATTGATATCAGCCAGACACTCAATTGCTTTAACGACCACTGGTCTCCGCGGATCATTGCGGAGCTCAATGGCCAACATGTCAAGCTGGCCAAGTTCCTCGGCGAGTTTCCCTGGCACGCACACCCTGAAGAAGATGAGATGTTCCTAGTGATCCAGGGCTCGTTCACCATGGAGTTCCGGGATCGTTCAGTTGAACTTCGCGAAGGGCAGATGCTGGTGGTCCCCCGCGGCATCGAACACCGACCGGTCGCAACGCAGGAGTGCGCCGTGATGATGGTAGAACCAGCGGGACTTGTGAATACGGGGGATTCCGAAGTCTCGGATCGGACAACAACCGGTACGTGGATCACGGAACAAGATCCCTAGGCGCACGCTCCCCAGTCACCCATCACGACGAGCAGATCGGTCACATCGACAATGCCGTCACCGTTGACATCCGACGCAGCAGCATCGGTGCCCCAGTCGTTAATCACCTGCAACAGGTCCACGACATTCACCTGCTGATCGCCCGTCACGTCTGCCTCGCACTCTGGCTCGGCCATTGGCTTCGAGTGGTTATCGAGATAGCCGAAGAGTGACGCAATCCCCTCATCCGATAAAGAAACAAAGTGACCGCCTGCGCTGACTTCCCACAACTCGGCCGACCCAGCGGATGCGTCATCGCATCCGCCATAGATCCACCGGGTCGTTTCATTGAACCAGATGAGCCAGTCCAAGTCGATGTATCCGGCCTCGGTCGCGGTGGTCGAGCAACCATTCTGCGCCGCCCAATACTCGATGGTCGTGTTCACACCGGGATACGGCGTGAGGCCAATGAACCCGCCAAGCCACCAGATTACCGGGTCGAGCGTACCGTGAACTTCTAACACATGAATGGGCTCGGTTGGCTGACAGTTCGATGGATCATTCCACATCGCACCGGCAATGCTCACAACAGATGCAAACTTTTCCGAGGCTTCGCAAGCCATGCGGTGGCCCATGAAGCCTCCATTGGAATGACCCACGATATGGATGCGCCCTGGATCAATATTGTAGTTCGCCTCAATTGAATCGACGAGCGCGAGCAAGTAGCCAACATGATCGGGGTCATTCCCCCACATATCGCAGCAAGCTTCGGTTGCATTCCAGTAGAACTCTCCAAGGCCATCCTGGCTGCCATCGGGCTTAGCGAATATATAACCACGATCGTTGGCATCTTCCTGCAGTGGAAGAAGAATGTCGTACCAGGCTGTGGTGAGCGGCGAATAGCCATGCAAGAAGATAAGCAGGGGCATTGATTGATCAGGGTCATAGTCGGTGGGGACAAAGACAGGCACCTCACCTGGAGGCGTCTGACCCGGCCACTGCGCATTGGCACGAACCGCAGTCAGGCAGATGATCATCAGTGGTAATAAATACCTCGCCATACCCGAGTCTACCCCATGCCATATGCAGAGCAAGGATAAACGACAGACGAGCGAGGCGATCGGCCATAAACAGCCACAGCAAGCACCTATTCCCCATGCCACAGCACGCCCTGTGAAGAAGACACTGCTACAGCCAGACAGTCGGCTTGAGAGATGATGTGCTGCGAATCGTCACCCGGACTGCTTGAACAATTGAACGCCAGATCGAATCAACTTGTACCCACCGTAGAGAGACACAGCCGCCAAGATGGCGTAGCCGATCTTCCACATGGTGATGCCTGGGTATTCAAAAGAAGCAAGAAATCCATATGAACAGAATGCCCCAAAGAAGACCAGCAGTGCCCCAAATACAATTCTCACTCATCACTCCAAGCAGTGCGCACATAAATCAGAGATGTACCCCACAACAACAATTTTGTACTCATAGGGGGATCATGACAATACAGAATCTTGGGGATAACTGGCGAAAACCTCGAATCATGGAATCGTCGGTATAAATGATCTTCTTCTATTCCTTGATGCCTATGGCGAATGCTCCTGAATTGTATAACTGCAAACGCACTCTAGATTTGCTTCGCCGTCTCTTACGCCAACTCTGACCCGTTCAATCAAGCCAACTAAACGGCAGGCCGAGTGTGGCCTTCTGTAGCCTTGGCTGATCTCCGCCTGGAGCACCTGCCTGTAGCCCCAACGCATCTCTCCGCCACATAGACGGCAAATTGCCTGAGAAATATGCGTAGAATGGTTTGCCTTTGTGCATCTGCAGCGCAAGATTTACGAAGCAATTATTTATCGCCAGCCGCATATCAGATAAAGTCCTGAACTGGAGAGGTGATCCATTGAAAGCACGGAATGTAGCACTCCGATCTGTTGTGGTCACCATGGCCACATTGTTTGCAATGAACCCATTGGCAACGGCTGAGCGGACTATTGGCTTATTGCAACATTCAGGACAAGACCTCTCTGACGGTACGAACTACAGGTTGTTCTCTCCACTCAACTCGACCACAACCTATTTGATTGACATCGATGGGCGCCTCATCAGAAGTTGGGAATCTGAGTTTCAACCCGGTAATTCTGCTTATCTACTTGAAGATGGCTCACTTTTGCGTGCCGGGAAGCCGCCAGGGAATGCCGATTTCATTGCAGGAGGCCAGGGCGGACAGGTGGAACGATTTAACTGGGAAGGCGTATTAGAGTGGTCCTTCCGCTACTCCGAGACGAACTTGTACAAGGCGCACCACGACATTCAGCCCCTGCCTAATGGCAATATCCTCATTCTCGCTTGGGAGATGAAATCCGAGCAAGAGTGCATCGCTGTTGGACGGGAACCGGGGACGCTGCAGTTTGGAGAACTGTGGCCTGAACATGTCATCGAAGTTATGCCAACAGGCTTTGATAGTGGCGAAATCGTATGGGAATGGCATATCTGGGATCACTTGATTCAAGACCACGACCCACTACTACCCAACTACGGCCAGCCGATGGACTATCCCAATAAAATGGATATCAACTTTACGGCGGGCTTCGACGGCGATTGGCTTCACGCCAATGCAATTCATTACAACCCTGAGCTCGATCAGATCATGCTCAGCCTGCATCGACTGGGTGAGATTTGGATTATTGATCACAACACCACCACCACCCAAGCAGCAGGACCTGCAGGAGACCTTCTGTACCGCTGGGGTAATCCGCAGGTCTACAACCGTGACGCGGATGCCAATGCCCGTAAGTTCTTCGGCCAACATGATGCTCGATGGATTCAAAATGGACAACCTGGCCACGGAAATATCATGGTCTTTAATAACGGTCAGAATCGGCCAGAAGGCAACTACACGACAATCGATGAGTTCACGCCACCATTACTTTCAGATGGCACATACCTGATTGGCGAGAACGGAATGTATGGGCCAGAAGATGTTGAAATTGCGTACATAGCTAACCCGCCCAGTAGCTTCTATGCGTCTTTCATATCTGGAGCAGAACGGTTACCAAATGGCAATACCCTGATCTGCAGTGGGCCATGGGGTGACTTTTTTGAGGTCAACCCATCTGGCCAGAGCGTATGGGTATACAAGAACCCGGTCACAAGTACTGGAATCTTGTCGCAAGGTGAATTGCCAGATGGACAAGGCAGTAATTCCACAAACAACCGGACATTTCGATGCGGCCACTATGCACCTGATTTCGTAGGCTTTGAAGGCAAAGATTTGACACCTGGATTACCCATCGAGACATATATGGGGCCATGCCTTGCTGACCTTGATGGCGCTAATGGCATCGGAGTCAATGATCTACTTCTCCTACTCAATGCATGGGGAACAGGAGCGGGTGATATCCAGGGAGATGGAAGAACCGATGTTGATGACATTCTGCTGATCATTGGTGGATGGGGCAGTTGCTCGTAGTACAGCAGTACAACAGCGAGACTACTTTTTCCATAGCAGCTCCATATGTATCACGGGTGTTGTTCATCAAGTCTTGTTTAGCAGGCCAACGCACAAAGTCGCTGAAGTGAAGTACAAACGCCATTGTTCTGCACAGAGTGTTCGCAGACTTGCAGTCCCGGACCGCGTCGGAGACAATAGAAAGAACGGCAGGAGGCATAGCGGCCATCCCCGCTTGACTCCGATCTGCCAACCTCTATCTTCCTCCGTCCTTTCTCGCGAGCGCAGGCTCCATTATTGAGAGCCTTGTACGCATGTCCGACGTCACCACCCGTCCACCCCGCTTCTTACCAATGAAATTCAAGCTGTTTGGCCTTCGATCGTCGATGAGCGGGTCGCCGAAGGATGAGGTGTTATCTGGACTCACAGTGGCGTTGGCATTAGTACCCGAAGCCGTCGCATTTGCGTTCTTGGCTGGTGTTCCTCCGCTCGTTGGGCTCTATGCAGCGTTCATCATCTGCTTTGTCACATCGATCTTGGGCGGTCGGCCGGGAATGATCTCGGGAGCGACCGGCGCGATGGGGGTTGTGGTTGTGGCACTGGTTGCGCAGTACGGCATTGGATACTTGTTTCCGGCTGTCGTACTCTGTGGATTGATTCAAATTACGATTGGCATAGCCAAGTTTGGTAAGTTCATTCGCATCGTTCCTCACCCGGTGATGCTCGGATTTGTCAACGGACTTGCGGTCGTCATCCTGCTTGCCCAGTTCGGCAGCTTTAAGACGCTCGGCACCGATGGCACGATGCAATTACTCCAGGGCGATCGGCTTTGGATCATGATTGGTCTTGTTGTGCTGACCATGGCGATTATTGCGTTTCTTCCCCGCCTTACGAAAATGATTCCTTCGTCCTTAGCCGCGATCCTGCTTGTGTCGCTCATCGCGGTCGGAATGAACCGATATGCCGCCGATACTGGGAGTCCTGCAGACTTCGGCAGCATTGCTGTCAATACGAATCAAGGCCAACCCGTATTGACGGTCAGAGACATGATCGTGGACAGTACACGCGCCGCAGCGGTGATGTCTGCGCAAGAGAAGAAGGACAACGCCATCCTCGCCGTTGCCCAATCAGAACTTCCTGCAAACATTCAAGCGGACCAGATTGGGGAGGGGCCAATCTCGCCGCTGACCGCGCAGGAGAAGATTGATGCGATGGCTTCGGTTGATGTAGCCACGGTCGGCATTGCCGGCGGACTGCCGCGCTTTGCCTGGCTCGATTTTCAACTGCCGCCTCTGGCGTGGGCGACATTCTGGATCATTCTGCCCTATTCACTCATCCTTGCAAGCGTCGGGCTCATCGAATCATTGATGACAATGACGCTTATTGACGAACTCACTGAAACGCGTGGACGGGGCAATCGCGAATGCGTTGGCCAAGGCGTAGCCAACGTCACATGCGGCGTCTTCGGCGGCATGGGCGGATGTGCGATGATCGGACAATCGCTTATCAATGTGAAGTCTGGCGGTCGGGGCCGACTCTCTGGTGTGACCGCCGCAATAGCATTACTGCTGTTCATCCTCTTCCTCGCGCCGTACATTGAAGCAGTGCCGATGGCTGCGCTGGTTGGCGTGATGTTCATGGTCGTGATCGGAACGTTCGAGTGGACAACACTACAGACCTGGCATCGCATCCCCCGTAGTGAAGTATTGGTCATGATTATCGTTGCGGCCTACACCGTATTTATGCACGATCTTGCTACAGCCGTCATTATTGGCGTAGCGCTGTCGGCGGTTGTTTTCGTCTGGAAGAAGAGCAAGCACATCGTCGCGGATGTCAAAATCAATGAGTATGGAAGCAAAATCTACCAACTCCATGGCGTGCTCTTCTTTGGCACAACACCCGAGTTCAGAAAGTTGTTCGTTCCGAAAGAGGATCCGGATGATGTGGTCATCGACTTCTACTTCAGCCGCGTCTACGATCAGTCAGGGCTGGAAGCGATCAACGCGCTTGCCGATCGATACACAAAGCTTGGTAAGCGACTGCACCTTCGTCACCTCAGCGCTGACTGCCAAAAGCTGCTGGACAAGGCGGGCAAACTTGTTGAAGTGAACATCAGCGAAGATCCCCACTATCACATCGCGACGAATAAATCGGCATGAAGACCTGACTCATCAAATCAGGTCCACAGCGAAGGGTGCCAACTAGGCAGGACGTGGATGACTCTTCCATGCCTGTAACTGGTACTGATCTGTATTGGCGTACGAAGAGGGATCGCCTCCGCCGAAACGATGTGTGCCCAGTCGATCTTTTGCCATCCAAAGTAAAGGGGGATATCGGGCTCAAGAACCTCCTCTCCGCACTTTCTTGCCTTGCAATGCTATTGACGAGGATGCAACCAGGGTCCTATCCATAAAGGATTCTGTAGAAATTACTTATGGACATTCATTGAATTACGAATACTCGTAGAATTCACTTCGATTTGGGCCAATTTGAGCCCTATTGTGTGGTTCAGAGCGTTGATTTAAGCGAGACCATTGAAGGAGAGTGAGTGATGGGTTTCCTGAGCAGTAGCTTCAATTTCAGCCTTGGCGTGATGGCCATTTTTACGATTTCTAGTTTCTCAGCAGCAGAGAACACAATTGGAATTATCCAAAGTTGCGATCCTGCTGATGCCTGTTCGGATGGCTATAAATTGTTTGCCCCATTGAATGGCACACAGACATATTTGATCGACGGGGATGGCATGATGATCAACTCGTGGGTTGAGGACTATAAGGCTGGCAACTCTGTCTATCTGTTAGAAAATGGAACACTCTTGCGGTGCAGTGACAATGGACCAGTAGATGGCGGACCTGCGGCCGGCGGCGACGGTGGCTGCGCCAGTATCTTTGATTGGGACAACAACCTGCTCTGGCGGTACTGCCACAACACCCTCGAGCATCGACTGCATCACGACATTGAGCCTATGCCCAATGGAAACATCTTGATGATTTCCTGGGAGGTAAAATCCAATGAAGAAGCACTCGCCCAAGGTCGTGATCCCGCCTTCATCACTGATGACGATGGGGAAGTATGGCCACTCTGGATCATTGAAGTCGAACCTGATCTGAACACATCTGACCAGGGGACTATTGTCTGGGAATGGCGCGCCTGGGATCACCTCGTACAGGACTTTGATTCAACTAAACCCAACTACGGCGTTGTTGCCGACAACCCCAACAAGATCAATCTCAATTATGGCAGAGACGGCCGAGCCGATTGGATGCACTGCAATGGGATTGACTACAACGAAGATCTTGATCAGATCATTATCAGTACACCATTCCTCAATGAGATCTTCATCATTGATCATGGATTAACAACGGAAGAAGCGGCTACGGAAGCCGGAGATCTTCTGTATCGCTGGGGTAACCCAATGGCGTATGACCGTGGCACGGAAGATGATCGCGAACTGTGGTTCCCCCATGATGTCCGCTGGGTTCCAGCCGGGTATCCCGGTGCGGGCAATATCACTGTCTTTAATAATGGCAATGGTCGACCAGTGGGCTACTCCCGCGCTGATGAAATTGTCCCCCCACTGCTTGCAGATGGTTCCTATGACCTTGCCCAAGGCGCTGCCTACGGCCCCAATGAAGCCAGCATCATCTATGAAGCACCCAACCAAACCGATTTCTACAGTTCAGGACTTTCAGGCGTCGAACGGACACCTGAAGGAACGACGCTCATCTGCATGGGGCGAGGCTCAGGAACAGATCCGGTCGGCGGCCAGTTCTTTGAAGTGAATGCCGCAGGTGAAGTCATCTGGCGATACATCAACCCGGTAACCCCAGCAGGCCCCCTGCGCCAGGGCGATGTGGCCAGTGGCCAGAATGCCTTCCGCTGCAGTCACTATCCAAGCAACTACGCTGGCTTTGCTGAGCAAGACTTGACTCCTCAGGGGCCGCTGGAATTGTGTCGAGGTGATGTCAATAGAGACAGTGCCGTGGATGTCAATGATCTGCTCGAAATGCTCGAGAACTTTGGCTCAGCCGGACCGGACGGCGATTTGGATTTGGATGGCGACGTTGATGTCGATGACTTATTGGTTGTCATCGCTCAATTCGGTGGCTGTTAGCCTCAAGAACTGAGTTGTATTCCATTCACTTCCAAGGCCATCAATGTCTCGTGCTGCACGTGCAGAATCATAAAAAATCGCATCATGCGTTCTGTTTGTCTGCTTCATATTGTGAATAGCATCGTGCTCGCTGGCGGCAGGGGGAACCCTGTCTGGAATTGATTCATCGGAACGCATGGCCTTCACCGCCCGACCACACAATCTCACTACCCCATAACACATGCGTTTGTACCGAGGTGTTGTCCTGCACAGTCGTAGATGAACCAACCACGCTGCTCACCTTGAACTCTCTGGCACACAACTAGGGCAATGGTAGAACAAGCATTCCAACACCAATAATTGCAATCAAGGCGCCCCATATCGCACGGCTGCCGACATGCTCTCGCTCTATCAACCTTGCAAATGGAAGAATCATGATTGGAGAGGTTGCAATCAATGTCGCAGCAATACCAGCATCGATGTAGTTAATCGCAACAAGCGCGGCACCAACGCCCAGAAACGGCCCACAGATCGCACCGATGACAATCAGAATGCTCGCACGACCCAAGCTGCCATCATGAGACGTTCGATCTTTCTTGGATCGCAAGTAAGCGAGCAATATGAGGGTTGCTGCAGGGGCTGCAATCGCAACTCGCACATAGGTAGCGGTCCAAGGCCCAACGGTAGTATCGGTCCCCATCTCCCCCATCCCAAGCTTGGAGGTGACTAAACCAATCGATTGACAGATCGCTGCAAGCACAGCAAGCACAACACCTCGCCTTGGATACGGATACACACGGCCAGAACTTCGCGGCTGATCGCTTACAACCCACATGACACCACTCAGAGTCACCACCATTCCTGCGATGCCCCACACTCCGATCGACTGATCGAGCACTGGCCAGGCGATGACTGCCGTAATACCCGGCACAACAGCCATCACAAGTGTGGTTGTACGTGGCCCAGCATCAACAAGCGATCGGTAGAGGAATTGATCTCCGATTGCTAAGCCAAGAACACCTGATATAGCAAGCCAGAACCACGCTTCTCCGCTCATACTTGGCACGACATGACCATGCAGGAACCAGTGCAAGATGAGCAATAAACCAAAGGCCAGCCAAATACGTGTTGTATTGACAATGGTGGCCCCGACACGCCTCCCTGCAGAAGCAAAGGCAAGGCCAGTGATCACCCATAAGGCTGCTGATGCAATCGCTGATAATTCGCCGACGTATGCCATACAGACATACATTGGACATCATCTGGCTCTGAATTGCTACTTCAGCAAACGAGAGGGCAGCCTTCGGGGATCTCCTGATCCAACAAGGTGTTCACATTCCCACTGTGATCAATGATGATGCGTCACATAAATGGCGGTCAAGCGTGTTACGGCGTGGCTGGTGCAGAAAAATGGGGAGTAGAGGCCGCTCGGATCATCTTCACTAACGCTGCGGCAATCGCTTCGGGCTTCCCCCACTCACAGTTCGTCATGACGACCACACCGAGCATCTCATCAGGGTAGAGAACCATGCACGTCCGCGTCTTCTCCTGAGCGCCGTTATGGGAGATGACCCGCCGGCCAAACTGCTCTCTCACCCCAAACCCCAGTCCGTATCCAGTCTCTTGAATGTGAGGTGGGGTTTCGCCATTCGAAGTCGTCTGCTGCGTCCATGCGATCGCTTGGATGTCTGGTTGAAGAAGCGAACCCTGAAGAAGACCACCGGCAAAGGCGCCAAGATCAGCGACAGAGGAAACAAAACCTCCTCCACCAAGTTTCCAGGATACATCGGCATCCCTTGATTTCACGATGTCATCACGCTGCTTTCGATACCCCGTCGCTCGGCCTGGGATCTGCAGCCATTGATAGTCAGGCTGCAGCGTCGTCATGCCAAGTGGTATTGCGATTCGCTCATCGACTTGATCGGCGAACTTCTGGTTGCCAGCACGTTGAACCACGGCGCTAAGCAGTATGTACCCATGTGTCGTGTAAGCGAAGGCTTCACCAGGTGTGTTGACCAGGGGAGATTCTTTGAAGGTATCGAGGGCACCTACGACATCCTCATAGGGATGAGGGAGAGAGGAGTTGCCAGATGAGCGAATGACAGGCCCGTTGCGGTAGTGGACGATTCCACCAAGGTGGCCCATCAGTTTCCGAGTCGAGATCACGGCTCCCTTGTCAGGAAACTCGGGAACCAACTCCCGAACATCACCGTCAAGATCCAACAAGTCCTGCTGGTGAAGTTGCATCGCTGTGACTGCAGTGAGGGGCTTAGAAATCGAGGCCCATCGAAAGAGAGTCTTCCTCGGATCAACCGGTAGTGCAGTGGCGCGATCTGCCAGACCTTCGACAAGCAGAAGTGCGACCTTGCCGTCGATGATGACAGCGGCGGCGGCTCCAACCAGCTCTTGGGACTCCACCTCACTCGTAAAGGCCTCCTTCAACTCGACAACAGTCTGGTCGGTGAGGCCCGATTGGATGTGGGTGGTCGATCCCGTTTCCCCCGATGCCCCAACCAGGCAAATAGGGACGACGACCAGGAGAAGCAGAATGAATCTGTATCCGTACACAAGGGGTAGCGTACTGATATGAACATGATGTTGCGACACCAAATCCAACAGGAATCGCGCCGCACTTCTTTCCTGAGCATCATTCTCGTAACCCCCGACACAACCTCAACACTTCACAACACTTCGGTATTCACCAGAGTGTTGTTCTTTCGTTTTTGATCTGCCCTACTCATCCGTCTCTCATTGACCTTGTATATTCGCAATCCCGCATGAAAGGACGACGCCCATGTTCACGAGCCTGCGTTCTGCCGTCACGATATTTCTGGTGCTCACAACCAGCGTGCACGCGCAGGACGCTGAACCATCCGTGACACTCGAACACCGTGGTCTGCACGGTTACATCGGTTCACATGCTGGCAGCACCCCAGATGACTACCGCTACGGTGCTGGGTTCTACGCCTCGGTCTGGTCACTGATTGAACGCCCCATCGGCGGCTTTCAGATTGGGCTGCCCTCCACCTGGCTGACACCAGATAGTTCTGACAACACCACCGAACCACTGTGTCCCGTGGGCACCACCGCTCGGGACCACTGGCCCGAGCGTGGCCCGACCTACGGCAGCGTCTTCCAAACCGTCGAAGGTGGACTGGGCTACTGGGCGGGCAACCGATTCCACTACGGACCACCAAAGTTCAGCATGAACGCCACGCCCAATTGCTACAGCACCGAAGTGGCCTCGCCTGGATGGCCATTCTTTCACAGTAGTGAACCACTTCCTGATGACATGCTCGGCATCGCGCAACTGAGCAACCGACTTCTGGTCCCGCCCGACGGCTTGACGTTCAAGGGAACTCCCAAGGGCGAACTCCTGGGCTACGCCTACATGGCATTGCCGCTGACCGATGCACGCAATAATCCCCAGCCGACAGGACCACAGAGTTGGACGCTCTTTCTCGATGCCGACAACTTCAAAGGTCCACTTGCCTACTACTTGCCCGAATGCTGGAGCCGGATTTCGCGAGCGTACCCATTCGACCATGGCAGATGCCTCGACAGCCGACCGGCGTCTGGCCCCGTTGCCGGCTCGATGGAAATCAACACCGTGCCTGAGTTTTTGGCCAGAGATACTGACGGTGTGCTCTACACGCGAATCCCTCAGTTGCAGTTCCCCGTTGATGACGCAGGTCGAACCGTACTTGTACGTGATGTCGCGATGTATTCCAAAGCAGCACTGTGGGATGACGTGCTGCGATGGCGACACGGTGGCGATGCACCCAAGGGCGCCTTCAAGACCGAAGGCATGGCCCGCCCCGAGATCGGCACCGGCCCAGTGACCTACCGCCAGAACAAGAAGAAGATCACCGGCATCAATGAACTGGCGACGCCCACCATCTTTCCCGGAAACGTGTTCGGCCTGGCATGGAGCGACGACGTCATGGTGCAAGACGGCATGGCGAAGTTCCCGACCTTCTTTCGTGATGCAGGCGATACCCGCGAATCGATCACCGCCGCAGACGTTCCGGCGAAGACGACACTGCGTGATCGCGCGTTTCCCGGACCGCGAACGAACCCCCCGCCCTACACCGCCGAACCTCTAGACGGTTCGTGGGCGACTCCCGGTCCAGCGGCCGGACCATTCGAGACGGTCCTCGCCGACGGCTCCACCGTGCGCTACTTTTGGTACCGCTTCATCGATCAACCAGTATTCCAGCAGTTCGATTGGTCCGACCAGAGACGCGATGACCTGCAACAACTGATTGTCAAGATCCACACCGCCTGGGCGATCGACGATACCTATCTTCCTGGATGCGATGGTCAGCTGGCGAGCTTCGATCCTCAACTGTTCGTCACTCCGCCTGAGTCCATGGCCCACGGCTATGTACCGATCGTGACTTGGCAGGGCATCAAGACACAGTAATTGCGACAACCATGATGAAGTAGATGCCGATGTTCTCATCAACATGCTTGGTCTATCCGGGCGCTTACATGTAATCCCCAGCACAACTCCACTGCCCCAATACGCTATCGCTTCAATCCAACACCCAGACCATCGCCGATCGGTACAAGGCTCCAATCTATGCGGTCGTCGACTGCCATCAGGTCAACCAACGCTCGTGTTGCAATTGTCGATTCATCTTGATGTGCAGGATCAGCGACGCGTCCACCACGGAACATGTTGTCTACCGTGTACAAACCTCCCGGACGAAGCAGTTGCAATCCAAGGTTGAAATAGTCAACGGCAGACTCCTTATCTGCATCGACGTACATGAAGTCATATGACCCCGCCTCCCCTGCCTCGAGCATTGCAGTCAGGGTGTCTTTGCCTGGCCCGAGTCTGGATTCAATTCGACTATCAATCCCCGCTTTCATCCACCAAGCCCGCGACTCTTTGAGGTAGTTCGCATCCAAATCGCATGCGATGAGTTTTCCATCAGGCGGCAACGCAAGTGCAATACCCAAGGCGCTATACCCGGTAAAGACGCCGATCTCAATCGCACGCTGCGCACGAATTGATCTGAGCAGCAATTGGA
The DNA here is from genome assembly GCA_029247205.1 of Phycisphaerales bacterium. Classification (GTDB taxonomy): domain Bacteria; phylum Planctomycetota; class Phycisphaerae; order Phycisphaerales; family SM1A02; genus UBA12567. The sequence goes on from JAQWLT010000002.1 coordinate 73,236, forward strand.
TGAACTGGACCTGCTCAGGTGCAGTCTGCATCTCACCAGCCGGATGGTGCTCCATGGCAGATCGGAGAGACTTCTGGACATCTGTCTCCCGCAAGGTGTTCTCTTGCAGCCATCCTCCAAGGCCGTGCGATATGTCGTTTGTGCGCCGTGAAATTGTGATTGCTCCTGATCAAGAAATATACACAAACTTGCCAAACATGCATGAACTGATCAACGGGCGTGTTGCTGTAGAACGACTACCATTGGTCGTCATGAACAGAGCACCACGTATTCTTGCCTTCAGCGGAAGTCTTCGCACCTCATCATGGAATCACCGGATCGCTGAACTGTCCGCCAAGGCGGCCTCTGATGCCGGGGCAAACGTCACGATGCTGCGGCTGCGCGACTACCCACTCCCTGTATACGATCAAGAGATCGAGGCGTCCACGGGGCTCCCCTCCCACGTTGTTGACCTCAAGAAACTCTTTCGCGAGACCGATGGATTCCTGATCGCATCCCCGGAATACAACGGATCGATCAGCGCCGCGTTGAAGAATGTCATTGACTGGGTCAGCCGTCCGGAGGACGGCCATCCGAATCTCGTTGGATTCAAGGGAAAGGTCGCCGGTCTTCTCGCCTGCTCCCCGGGTCGCCTCGGGGGATTGCGAGGGCTTGCGCAACTGCGAATAATTCTTTCGAGCATTGGGACGATCGTGCTTCCGGACCAAGTCGCCGTGCCTGGCATCCATGATCAATTCAAGGACTCCGACGTAATCGGGGACGAAGGTATGCAGCAGGCCGTCGAACGAGTTGGGCAGCAAGTAGCCCAAGTTGCCGCAGCCCTTGGCGATTGAACGCTTCTGGGTTTACCCCACACTTCTATGTTCATGGAAGGTGTTCTTATTGAACAACCCCCGGACGATGCCGGGGGTTGCGAAGATTGATAGCAGGTGTACTTGCTGATTTACTTCTTGGGCAGATCTTTGGTGTCAGGAAGTTCGATCAGGGCTGCCCCAATGAGCGAGATAGCCGCACCCCGTGGTCCTGTACCTATCGAAATACGTGGGAATTCATTTTCGTCCATACACACTATGCCACTCTCGCCCTTCTCATTATTCCCGATCGCAAGAGTCGGCTTTCCATGGACATCCAATAGCGCGATGCCGACACCGCCATCTTTCTCATTTGTGCCCATCACGACGCGAGGTTTTCCATCCTTCATAATCGTGAGGCCCTCTAGCACCAAGACTTTCGGCGGCTGCTGCGCCATGCCGAGAAACAACACTACGAACAAACCAAGACACATGCCGGCCATCCCAATCCGTTGACGACGGATGCGGGATTCAAGCACACTCAACTTTTCCTCAATAGACATATAACTCTCCAAGTATTCAATGCATAGATTTCTTTGTTCGGTAGTCGGCGTGTTCCATTCTAACGAATGAGCACATTGCAGAATGCTTACTTCAATAATGAGAACTGCTACTTGTTCTCTCTTGACGAAGAGAGTGCTGTTTAGATATTCGGCCGATGAGGTGCGATGCCACCTATTGTCGGATCAAATCACAACGCAATACATGCGATTGTGGAATGAAGCAATGAGCACTGCTCGGAGTCGCAAGATTGGCTTTTCTCAAGGCCCTCGCCGCCGTACAACATCTCTGGATTTACTAGATTGTTGTTGCTGATGGATCGCAAAGATCCGGTTCAGCCTCCGGCCGCGCTGTCTGAGCAGCCACCATGTCCCGGTAGTTCTCATTGCTGTCGAGCAAGTGCTCGTGCGTCCCTTGAGCAATACAGGTGCCATGTTCCAGTACCACGATCAGGTCCGCATGTCGGATAGTCGACAAACGGTGGGCGATGGCAAAGGTTGTCCGGCCGCGCAGCAACTGATCAATCGATGCCTGAATGAGGCGTTCGCTCTGGGTATCTAGGTTACTGGTGGCCTCGTCGAGAATGAGAATTCTTGGATCGGCGAGAATCGCACGGGCGATGGCCAACCGTTGGCGTTGTCCGCCCGAGAGCCGCACGCCGCGTTCTCCGATGAAGGTGTCGAAACCATTCGCTGTGGACTCGATGAACTCAAGTGCATTGGCCGCCTCGGCTGCACGCTTGATATCTGCATGTGTGGCCTGGCGTCGGCCGAAGGCGATGTTGTCACGAATCGTACCGTCGAAGAGAAAGACATCCTGCTCGACGATTCCTATAAGGCTGCGATATCGATCGAGGGTGATATCTCGTAGATCAACACCATCGAGACTGATACGGCCATGCTGCGGATCGAAGAAACGGGCAATCATGTTGCAAAGCGTTGTCTTGCCGGCCCCCGATGCGCCAATGAAGGCGACAAGTTGACCGGGCTCGGCTGTAAACGTGAGGTCATGCAGAACCGCTTGCTTTGATTTTGGATATGAGAAGGTGATGTTCTCGACACACACACGGCCCACGACGCACTCCCGATCTAACGTGATCGCCGCAGGAGTATCGGGCAACTCTCTGGGTTCTTCCAGTAAGTCAAGGACGCGATCAAGCCCGGCGAGGTTGGTCTGGAAAGAAGTGGCACTGGAAGCCAAAGTCTCGATAGGACCCAGTAGCAGTACGAGGTAAGTCAGAAACATCACGAGATCGCCAACGGTAATAGTTCCCTCAAGCACCTGAATTCCTCCGTACAGGAGAAGAGCAGAACTGGCTACGGGAACGGCAAGGGCCCAGATCGTCTCCGTGATGCGCGACCACCACCAGGCATTGATTTCCTGACGGGCAAGCATGTGATTGCCGGAGGTAAATCGACCTGACTCTGTGCGATCCCGGCCAAAGGCACGCACAACCCGCATACCCGAGAAGATCTCGGTTGCATGCGCATCGATATTGGACCGCTGTACTCGGATGTCACGATAAAGAGGGCGAATTCGGTTGATCCATGTCCGATGTGTGAACCACACCATCGGGAGAATGCACAGGGCGCCCAATAGAAGTCGCCAGTCAGTAAAGGCGAGGATCGTCAGAATCCCAAACAATTGAATGATCGCCCGCCATGGGTTGTAGATCAGTCCAAAGACTAGTTCTGCGATACCACCGGCATCCTCTCTCAGCAAACTCGCGACACCCCCCGATCGGAGTTCGTTGATGCGATTCAGCGGTAGTCGCACCGCGTGATCGAAGACTCGCCGCCGAATGCTCACCGCAAGAACGCGGCTTGCCTTTGTTGCTTGCCAGCGACTAGAGAGCCCGCAAGCCACGCTAGCAAATGCGACCACGACCAGAGCGCAGGCGATGACCAACAGTAGTCGTCGAGGATGATCATCAAGTTGCCACGAAATGGGGAGCCACGTGGCCAGCGAGGCGGGAAGTGGATCCCCGGTAAATGCGTAGTCAATGACAAGTTTCGTCGCAGCTGGAGGCAGCAGTCCTAGGAGTGTGCCCAGCGTCAAGAGGCCCAACGCCAGTCCCACGGCGCGCCGTCGCCGCCCAAGCATCGATAGGAATATCCAAAAAAGTCCACCGGCTGATCGTGACCGATTCAGACTCCGAGTCGTGCCTCGGTGGGTCATGTGGTTTCGAGATTGCCGCGATTGTTTCCGGCGTTGCCGAATGAACAACTTATAGGCAGAGAACCGGAGGCCACTAGAGCCATGCTGAAGTGGTTGATCGAGATGCGAGTCAGGCCTAGGAGATGACATGGACGCCGCATCTTATAACCAATACACCGACCACAACCAAACCAACCCACTGCACCTCCGTATCCACGGGGCCCTTGTTATTGAAGATCTTCTCAGCTCGTCTTAGGGAGTTCATCCCACCGAGTCGTATATCGAGGTGAACGAGATCCTTGCTGCATGGACCAACTACGTCTATCTACTCCGCTGGCGGCCGGATGGAGGGTGTCAGAACCCATCTTCACGTTGATCAAATCCATGACCTGCATAAGTTTGGCGTCATGTTCATGGTCGCGGTCGCTAAACAATGTGCTTTGTGTTTCTCCGAAGGAAATCTCTGAAAGCATTACTCCGGCTTTCTTGTACTGAAACCCCTCCTTCCACAGGCCGTGACCAATTGCAGCAGCTTCTTTCAAAATCACAGGTGTCGTGTTCGTGGGGGGCAGTAACTCACACGAGCCCGAGACGCAATATTGGGGTAAATCCTTGCGAAAGCGATTGGTTTGAATAAATACTGCAAGTCGACCGGCCACGCCGCCTTCAGATCGAAGCTTCTCGGCAGCACGAATGGCATGAGAGGCAATCGCCTGAGACATGTGCTCCCACCTCGTCACCATTCGCCCGAATGAGCGTGATCGAACGAGTGATCTTCGCTGAGCTGGATTACTTTCAATATTTTCACATGGAATACCTGATAGCTCCATCGCTGTGCGCATCACTGTCACATTGAAGTGGGATCGAATATCCGCCGTTCGCATTTGAACAACTTCCCATGCTGTATCAACTCCAACTTGTTTAAACCGCTTCGCCCATTGACGACCAATACCCCAAATCTCATCAATTGGTGTTGCGGCTAACACTCGCCTGCGGTCAAGATCGCGAACTGGAAACCTGTACACCGAACCAGCCAATGAATCCTTCTTGGCAACCCGATTCGCGAGCTTTGCTAAGGTCTTCGTTGGTCCTATGCCAATCGAAACTGGAATGCCAGTCCACTTGAGAACTGTCGATTGAATCTTTCTACAAAATATTTCTAGATCACAATCAGCCACAGGCGTCAGATCAAAGAACACCTCGTCTATAGAGTAGATTTCTACCTCTGGAATAAAGTGGAGAATCGAACTGACAACACGACGAGACATATCTTCATATAAAGCGTAGTTCGAAGAACAGACAACAACATTGTTTTTCCTAATTACATCTCTACATTGAAATACCGGCTGACCCATACGAATGCCAAGATCTTTTGCTTCTTGTGAACGCGCAATCACACAACCATCATTATTTGAAAGCACGATGATTGGCTTAGAAGAAAACTGTGGATGAAAAATGCGCTCACATGTTGCGTAGAAATTGTTGCAGTCGGCTAATGCATACATCAGTCATTCACGGCCGATGAATAACCCAAGTCACAACGCCCCATGCACGAACCTCGGTGTCCTGCCCAATTGCTATAGGGGGATAGTTGGGATGCTCTGCTGCAAGCACAAAGCCATCACTGGATTTACACAATCGCTTCACAGTGAATTCTCCGTCAACAACTGCCACGATCACCATGTTTGGTTCTGGAGAAATAGACCTGTCAACAATCAGTAGATCTCCGTCATAAATACCAGCACCTTCCATGGAACAACCTCCAGCCCGCAAGAAGAAGGTTGCAGCCGGCCGAGTGATGAACTCCTCATTCAAATCCAAAGCACGCTCGACATAGTCATCCGCGGGCGATGGAAAGCCTGCCTCTACACGAGAGGAAAGCAGTGGACGAGGAATAACCTGTGCTCCCAAAGCAGTTTTATAGACCGTAGGCATAACCGAATACCCTAACAGATACCGACCACGAAGGTTTGCAGGCCTCTCCCAATGGAGAGGTCTTGTAGAACCCGAGCCGACCTCCAGAAGAGCGGAAGCCACTTCCACCTGATGGAGCAATCCGTGCTGATTTGGACCAATGTGTCTAACAACTCCAACGCCCATCGCACGCCCCCTCCTTATTCACCAGGGTGGTGCGTGCTTCTTGAGAAGCACTTGGTAGCCGCGCATTGATGCTGAAGTTGCATATGTAAACATACAAATAACCATTGACTTACCCTTCAATGAACTCTACATGTGGGGTTTATGCAATCTACGGTTGCTTTGCTTGTAAATGGATCAATCTCAATGCAATTCATATGCACATCTATTATCACTGGAACGTTGTTATTGGCTGGGACATCCTTTGCTGGCACAATCAACGTGCCAAGTGACCACGCCCTGATACAAGACGCGATCAATGCGGCTGAGAATGGCGACAGCATTCTTGTACAGCCAGGCACGTACACCGGCACTGGCGAGCAAGTTGTTCATATGTGGGGCAAGTCAATTACGCTCATCGCAGCTGGTTCACCTGAATCCACTGTCATTGATGGCGAGGGCCAAAGACGGTGTATCACTTGTTCCAATAGCGAAGGAATGGACACACGCATTAGTGGGTTCACCATTACCAATGGAAACGCCAATAGCGGCGCCGGCATCTATCTAGGCTGGGCTAGCAGCCCGACCATTGAGAACTGCATCGTTGCAGACAATATTGCAAGTTCAGGCGGCGCGGGCCTTGAAGCGAGCGGAAGCAACTCCGTAATCCGAAATTGTATGTTTATAAATAACACATCTCATGGCTATTACGGTGGTGGGTTGAGATTGCTTGGTGTGCCGGGTTTCCTTATGTATGATTGCATCATTCGCGACAACACTGCTCCCGCCAACTACGGTGGCGTCTTTGTAGATAATTACTTCTGCGGAATGACCAATAGTGTCATTTGTGGAAACAGCGGCCCATCTCAAATGTATGGCGCTGACCTAAATGAAACAGTTCTCTTGGGTGAGTGTGAAATCAATCACTCTGGCGACCTCGATGGCGACTTTGTCGTAGACGTCAACGATGTTCTTCAGTTAATTGAAGTTTGGGGATCTTCTGGACCAGGATTCCATGTTGCCGATTTTGATTACGACGGAGACGTGGGGATTAACGACCTGCTTTATATAATCAGTGTTTATGGCGCCAACGCAACTCCAACAGGAGCTTGCTGTGTCGATGAATGCTGGTGCAAAGAAGGGCTGACTGAATCTGACTGTGATTCCTGGAATGGAACTTGGTGGGGACCGGACACGCAGTGCGGCTGGTGTGGCGGAGAGGAATGCCCGTAATGGCACCACTCCATCGCACCCCTCACTTTCGGGGATGCGGTTGTTGAGTAAATCAGATGGCGGCGAATTGCTCTTCAAAGACACGCAACAGAATGACTCGCCAAATCTGTTCACTCACCTACAAAACCTACTCTAATAGGGTCCTTGTGCGACCTGTGGTCGCCCGTAAGAGCGAACAACCCAATCGATCTCTCTGAGTAGTTATCCTCGAGTTTGAAATAGCTTGTCTCAGAAGTGCTCCTTCGCAGTACTGCGACATCACACGTCTGAGTACGGGCCAGATCTGTCTACTTTGATAAGGGAACCAAACCAACATGAACCCCTCCACCACAGCCATCATCCTCATCGGATTCCAGGTCGATTACTTCAACACCAACGGCATTCTTCATGAACTGCTTGAGGACTCCGCCGAAACGAGGGCCGTGCTTGGCCGAACCGTCAGCATGCTTGAGTCACTGCGGGACAGCCCGGTGACCATGATTTCGACACCCATCATCTTCTCCCCGGACTATTCCGAAGTCCGGCAAAAGGACGGACTCCTACTTGCAATCCGTGAAGCGAAGGCCTTCAAGGCCGGCATGCCTGGTGCCGAAACTGTCGATGAACTCAAGGCCTTTGGAGACCGCATCCAGGAGATTCCGGGCAAGCGCGGCTTCAACGCCTTCACCGAAACAGAACTGGACCGCAAACTCAGGGATGCGTCCATCGACCATGTCGTGATAGCCGGCGCGGTGACCTCTATCTGCATCGATTCAACTGCCCGCGCGGCCTATGAAATGGGCATGCAGGTGAGCATTCTCAGTGACTGCACGGCTGCTCGTACCAACGTGGAACAGAAGTTCTTCTGCACCACAATCTTCCCCGCCTATGCAACGGTACGCACGGCGCATGAAGTTGTCGCCAGCCTCAGCCAAGAAACGCACGAGTAGCTGAGACGCTTGTCCGGAGCAGTCCCCCGCTACACCACCACCGCACAGCACCTCCGTATACACGGGGGTGTTGTTTGTGGCCAGATCGTTTTGAGTATGATCCTTCTATGGATAACTCGAAGCCCCAAGTCAGAATAGTTGCCTGGATTATTTTGCTCTTTGTGGCGATCGTTCACGTTACAACCACTCCGCTTGACGAGTGGACGGCCTGGACTTTTTCTTCGCTCCTTGCTGCCGTGGTCTGCATTGTGTTGGTGATAGTTGATTTCACCAGATGGAAGAAGTCGAAGAAAGGCTGATGGAACACGGCTGGGGCCCTTGCACTTAGTTCACCCCCACCACAACAACCTCTCTATACCCCCGGGACCCCACAGCACCTCCGTATTCACGGGGGTGTTGTTGTTGAGATGGTGGTTCATTGCTCCTCAAGCGGTATGGAAAACCATCTATAGAAACAGTTGTTGACCCCTGTTGCAGCCTCCTCTCTAATGGACCTGAGGCGCCATCAGGCCGCCTGTAGGAGCAAACAGCTCATGCGTTACATCTGCACGTCCATCGTGGTCACCTTTGTGGCTACCGGTATGTCGCAGGCGGCAACCATCCACGTGCCTGGTGATTACCCCAACATCTATCAGGCTGTTGCTGTTGCCATCGATGGCGATGTCATCGAAATCGCCGCTGGAACCTACTTGGGCTCTTACCTCAGCCCGCAAGGAAAGAGCATCACCATCTCTGGAGAACTTCATGAAGATGGAACATCTGCTGTCATCCTTGATGGGCAGCAATCTGGAGCGGTACTTTGGTGCTACCACGACGAGGACACATCGACCGTCTTCAGAAATCTAGTCCTGACCAACGGATCGTCCTACTACGGCGGAGGTCTGTCGTGTTATGACGGAAGTTCTCCAGCCTTCGAGAACTGCATCTTCCGTGACAACATGGGAACGATCGAAGGGGGTGGCGTCCATCTTCGAGAGAATTGCAACCCAACATTTAGCAACTGCCGCTTTGAAGACAATCTTGCGAATGGGCCCGGCGGGGGGATTTTCTGCATGGAAAACAGTAATCCCACATTGACGAACTGCGTCTTCGATGGAAACGACGCCGCTCCGGACGGCGGCGGACTCTACTGCCGCGACAGCAGCCCCACTCTGACGAACTGCACGCTGATGAACAACGCTTCATCCGTAGGTGGCGGTGTCTACTGCATCAACAGCAACCCCGAATTCTTAAACTGTCTCATCAAACTAAATACCGCTTCCTTCGGCAGTGGAATCTACTGTTATGGAAATGGCAGCAATCCGACATTCGCCCACTGCACGATTGAGAATAATTCGGCGGTACATTATGGCGGGGGGATCTACTGTGACTACAACGCTACTCCATATCTCTCACAGTGCACGATCTCAAACAATGCAGCAAGTTCTGCCGGGGGTATCCACTGTGAGGGGAGCAGTGTTCCCTCCTTGAATGCATGCACGATCTCTGGCAATACAGCAGCAGATATCGGTGGCGGCATATTCTGTTCGACAAGCAGCCCGATCATCACGGACTGCACAATCACCAGCAACGTTGCAACCGGGGGTGATGGCGGTGGGATCTGGTGCTACTACCAGAGCTTGCCGCTGATCAGCGGCACGGTCCTTTGCAACAACAGCCTAGATCAGATTCTCGGATCTTGGATTGATGGCGGGGCAAACGCGATTGCAGATGAGTGCCCAATCGATTGTGATGGAGACATCACTGGCGACGGGAACGTCGATGTGAATGACGTGCTCACGGTGATCGCGGAGTGGGGCGTCCCGTATGACGTCAATGACGTATTAATGATTATTGACCATTGGGGCCCCTGCCCATAACCCTCACCACCTCACAGCACCGCCGTATGCAGGACGGCGTTGTTGTTGATTTGGTTCAATTGCGCAGCTCACATGGTGATTGAGTTCTGGGGAAAACACAACAAATGCATTCGTTTGAATCGCTGGATCAGTTACACGAGTGCCGCGTGCCGCTGCCTTGATCGGGCCGCCGCGATAAGCCGGCGGACGAAGAGCGGATGTCCACCTGCATCAAGGGAAATGCAGTCATCGGCGCTTGCATATGAACCTTCTGGGTAGAAGATGCCGCAATTGGCATTGATCTCAAGGACATTGGGTACACCGTCTTGGTCAACGCGCACATCAATGCGTGCATAGCCAGCGGCGTTCATTTCAACAAACAGATCCGACGCGTGTTGCTTGAGCAAGCCATTGAGCCTTGTGTTGGTCACACGTGCCGTGCTGAGGCCTTCATAAGTGACCCACTTGAGGTTCTCGGTCTTGAAAGCCTCGCCTTCGGGGAACACATACTCCACGGGCGGGTAGGCGATGGGCCGTTCGGGGTCACGTGGATTTTCTGCCACCAGCACGGTGCACTCGTCGCCTTCGATGTACTCCTCGATGAGCGCAGCTCCGTAGCGGCGAATGAACTTATTTGCTTGAATCCTCAGGCCGTTCTTTGAGACGACTTTCGATCGCTTACTGATGTCGATACTGGCATAGCTATTGTGATGCTTGACGAAGAGCGGGAAACGAAGGTTGCGCGCAGCTTTGTGGACGTCTGATTGGGTTCGGACAATCATGCCCCGCGGTGTCGCAATACCGAGGCGTTTGCAAGCCGTCTTGATTTGTCGCCGGGTCGGCTCGAAGCACTTACTTGTCGCGCCTGTGAACGGCACACACGCACGTTCGAGTTCGCGGATGACCTCGATGCCAGGGATGTCATGCTGTTCAGCTCCGCCATCACAGAGGTTGAAGAACACGTCGATCGGGCGTCCATTTACGCCTTCGCGAATCAGCTTACGGACCTCGCTTGGCGCTTCTGCCTTCTCACCGAGCATCACCGCATGCCAGTCGGCTGCTGGCAAGTGCGGGCGTGGGTCGCACGGCCAGTCGTAGCTAGGCAGTTCGGGGTCGTCGAGATCTTGATTCGTTAATAGGCAAACAAACACACTGTTACGGTACCACATTGACACGCAGGATTACTTCGCATACAGATCCCGGTTGTCTGAAAGATCACATCCTGTTCGCGGCGTTGAATCACAACCTCCTCGGCTAAGGCCACCTAGACCCGTATCCGCGACAAGTCCCACAACTTGGCGGACGGTGGCGGCAAGGAACCGTAGGCACGAGTTACCCGCTTCTCAACTTTGTCGACCTCTGACACGGAATTCACCCGGGGAAAAATACCCTCTCACACCTTGGTCAATAATGGTCTATTCCACATCCAGCATCGGCTCCTTCTTGAGTTCACGTACGGATCTCTCCAAAGGCCGGCAATACCTGTCGAATATCGCCGGCACAATGCCATCGGATTACTCGGAGCCCCGGACTCCATCACCTCAAATGTTGTTGTGATAACGGCTCATTGCTCCTCAAGCGATACGCAAGACCATCTATAGAAAACAGTTGTTGACCTTTCCCGCACTCTGCTCTCTACTATCCTTGTGCGGCATCGATGTCGCTTGTAGAGAGAAAAAGAGAGAAACCAATGCATTCTATGAGCACTTCTATCGTGGCAGTGTTGATGTTGGCGGCCTCCGCCATCGCGGACACCCACACCGTGTTAGCAAATGACACCTCATTTGCACCTGACACGATTAACGTCGCCCCGGGCGACACAATCATCTGGCAGTACAACAGTGGCTATCCCCACACGGTGACAGCAGGTATTTCCTGTACAGCGAACGGCTTGTTCCATGGTGAACTTCAAAATGGCGGTGACACCTTTACCTGGGAAGTTCCCCTAGGCACTTCCGGTGACATTCCCTACTTCTGCGAACCTCATTGCAAAATGGGCATGGACGGAATCATCACGGTTGCTGATCCGGTATGTGAACTGACTATGACAGATGTCGAAGGTCCATACTGGATTCCAGACTCACCAGAGAGATCGAATCTGCGCGAGCCTGGCGAAGGACCATTACTCGATCTCAATATCTCCGTCGTTGATCAGGATTGCGTACCCGTACCAGGCGCGTGGATCGATATCTGGCATGCCGATGCGAATGGCAACTACGACAAGAACGGCTGGGGATATCGCGGGCATCATTTTGCTGACATCACCGGCAACTCGCTTCTGGAGACTGTCGTACCAGGACTCTATCCTGGCAGGACAGCACATATCCACGTCAAAGTGCAGGGCGTGTCACTGAACGTGCTAACCACACAGCTGTACTTCCCTGATGTCCCAGAGAATGATGATGACTTTTTCTATCACCCAGATCTTGAGGTCACTGTCATCGATGAAGACACAGATGGAAATATGCAGGCTGAGTTCGCCTTTATCATCGATGATCCTGCTTGTCAGGCTGATCTTGATCAGTCTGGCGACGTCAACGTTGATGACATTCTTGCCGTGATTTCCGCCTTCAATAGTCCTGAACCGAGCGGCGATGCAACACTCGATGGCTGGGTGGATGTGAATGACATTCTGGCCGTCATCAACGCATGGGGCCCCTGCCCATAACCCCCACCACAACCCCACCAACTCACAGCACCCCCGCAATTGCGGGGGTGTTGTTCTTGAGGAGGCGGCTTAACCAAGTACCTGATAGTTAAATGAATGATCATGGCGACAGGCCATAACAGACGAAGTGCACTCATATGCAAGACGATCGTCAAGTGAAAGGCAAATCCAAAGCACGAACGATCCATAAGTGCATTGCTCCGTCAATCGTGATATCGGCTGTTCTTGCTTCGAACGCAGGCCTGCTTGCTGACGTCTTTCCTCAACTAGATTTACTGGTTCACTTTCAAGTTCAGTATGCGTGGGTGTTGGCAGCATGCCTCCTTTACCTCCTCATTCAAGGACGATTCGGATGGGCGATCCTGGCAACTGCAGCACTTTCATTGCCCATGATGCGGATTGCCCCTTGGTATTTCCCAAGCCCAACACTGAGTTACCTAGAAACACATGAGGAACAAACAGAACTTGAGCTCCTTTCATGCAACGTTAAGTACACCAACAAGAATTACCAGGACCTCATCAAACTCATCAAGGAAACTGATGCAGACGTCGTTGTGGTGCAAGAGGCTACTCATGCATGGGAACTGGCATTGGACCAACTGAGCAATATGTACCCACACCGCATTGCTCATCCAGCATCTGGTCCTCGCGGCATGATTATGCTCAGCAAACTCCCGTTTCTACAGTCGAAGGTTGAAGTACACCCGATAACTCGGCACTGCACGCTTGCCGGATGGATTCGATTTGATAACCAAGACATTCTGCTCATTGCATCGCACCCCTTTCGGCCGGGCCTGAGGCATGGGCCGACGTTGATCGCGAGCGAATTGGAGATGGCAGCGAGCTTCGCCAACAAAGACACGCAGAATGTCATTTTCATCGGAGACTTGAACACAACCATGTGGTCAAGTACCTATACGCGGTTTGTTCAGAAACACCGCTTATCTAATCTACGCAAGGGGTTCGGCATTTGCGCTTCATGGAGCCGTGTCATTCCATGGGTTTCAGCTATACCTATTGATCACTGCTTGATCGGCGATAACTTTCATGGGGTTTCATTTGATCTTCTGCCTGTTGCCGGATCAGATCATGACGCGATAAATGCGCTCGTGAGATTACGACAATAAACAGATGGCATAGATTTGTTCCAGAAGATGATTATCTTCTGTCACCCTCACAACATCTCCATCTTGACGGAAGTGTTGTTGCTGAGATGGCGAAGACTGCCTTGTTGGCAAAGGGCATCTGCTCTTTTCAAAATGTCAAACTGGCACTCACCAACTTACGATGCCACGAACCATATTGGCCGAACTTCCGATTCGGGCAGACAACTGACGGAATCAGAATGCTGTCAGTAACCAGTTGACCTCGGCATCGAACGGCCAGTTCTCCTGCTCCTGGAACTCGTATCGCTTCACACCCAGATAGGCCTTCGACAGGATCGGCCCCATCGCTTCCATGAGCGTGGCATCAGCCTCGAGATTGTTCAGCGATGTTGTGAGGTCACGCGGAAGAACCGAGAGCCCCCGCTCAGCCAGGTCCTCGTCGGTCAGCACATTGGGATCGACATCGGTCGACTCCGGCAACGGAAGATCTTCATCAAGACCATGCAGGCCGGCGGCGATGATCGCCCCCAGAGTCAGATAGGGATTGGCGGCCTGGTCGTTCGTCTTGAGCTCGATGTTGGTTGGACTCGGAGGCTCCAGCGAAGTCGGAACACGCAATGGCGCTTCCTTGTTGTCATACCCCCAGCACTGGATGGTTCCATTCCACATGCCCGGCTGCAGTCGCCTGTAGGAATTGTTGATCGGCGCCACGATGCCCATGAGCGCCGGTAGATGGTGCAGCACACCGGAGAGAAAGCGACGACCTGTCTCCGAAAGCTGGTGGGGATTTGCAAGATCGGGAATGAGGTTCTCACCATTACGATTGAGGCTGAAATGCACATGGCAGCCCGTTCCCGCGAATTTCTCGAAGACGACCGGCAGGAAGGTGGCCGTCTTCCCGTGCCGCTCACTGATCTCGCGGGCCGTCTCGCGAAATACCAGTTGCTGGTCAGCTGCACCAAGAACATCCCGGTGCCGGATGACCATCTCGACCTGTCCATGACCAGCCTCGGCGTGACACGCCTGGACGAATACACCCTGGGCGATCAGAGTCTCGGCCAGTTCATCGAGCAGTTCACGATGGGCATTCAGCCCCTCGATGCACGCGTAGTTGCTGTGATCACATGGTTGGATGGATCCGTCCTCATCCTGAGTGACAAGGTGAAACTCATTTTCGAACGAGGCCACCATCTCCATGTTCCGCTCAGCCAGCTTCTCGATCATTCGCTTGAGGAATACCCGAGGACTGCAGGCCCAGGGTTCGCCGTCACGGGTCACGAAGTCGGTCATGATCTCAGCATGACCCGGCAGGTACGGAGGCAACCGAAGGGTTGACCAGTCAGGCCGCGCCCAGACCTGACCGACCGGACTGAGTCCCGACTCTGGTGCCACGTGATCCCACAGGAGCATGAGACCCATGAGACCCTCAGTGAAAGCCGGCCCGGATGACGCAACCGAGTCGATCGCATCGATGTGGATCGCTTCACCGCGAATCCGGTTGCCCAGGTCTGCCCATACGAATCGCACCCATTTGATGTCATGCGCTTCGAGTGTGGTTTTCCAGTTCGGGACCATCAACATACTCCGTTCCATAGGCCAGGGTTGATCAACAGCGTTGAGCCGTTCAATTCCTTGAAGAGGACTTTCGGGCGACCAGCGTCCAGACGGCAAGACTGGACAGGACGAAGAAGCCGATGCCGTAACCAATCTTGAATGCCAGGGCATCCTCACCCGGCTCGAAGGAAGCCAAGAATCCATAGATGCAGAACAACGCCATCAGACCCAGAATCAGTGACAGCAGAACCTTCGCAAACGGCGCCGCGGCGCTGTCACTTCGTGACACGATGGAAAGTGAGACCAACAAGGTGATGAGGATCCCGATGAAGATGAGGAGAATGATGGCCATGCCGTCATTATCACTTCTGGGCGATCATTCTGCCAATGCGTGAGGCACCAGATCGCTTTCAATGACCCTTATTCAGAGATCTACAGCGACTGGAACGCAGCCTGACAACTGGCCGAAGAATTGAGGGATGAACACATACCTTTCAAGATCAGTGCTGACGCTGCTCGCCTTGCTCACCATCGTGCCGACGATTGCCTCCGCGCAATCGGCCGACAAGAAGTCGAGCCCGTTCGAGGCCCTGCGATGGAATGGCGACTCGCCGGAAATCATGGTGCAGGACACCTGGTACCGCCCCGTGACGCTCGACGGTATCGAGATCAAGAGCATCGTCGCGTACTGCAAGCAGAAGAATGAAAGCCCTGATCTCCTGCATACCGTTCATGAGGCTTTGCTTCCTGTCAGCCTGCTGAGGGGATGTAACAGGCGATGGCCTTTCATGAACCATACTGAACTCGAAACGCAACCACTCTTCAATTCCTGACGATGAAATCGGCTCCATGGGCATAGTGTTTGTTAATGGGAACCGATCGTGCACATAGTTCACAAGTCTCGGCTGGATGAGAAGGCAAGTGAACCTCGTCGAGGTAGATGAAGGTGTCCACGCCGAAGGATTCTGCGCCGACATTTCCTCGACTAATCCAAGCCGCTACAGCGATGACTTCGCCACCAGCAGCTTCTAGTGCGGATCGCACCAACTTGATTGAATGACCTGTGTTGATCACATCATCGACGATCAACACTCTGCGACCGAAGACGGCTTCGTCATATCGCCGTTTCAGGCAGAACTCCTCAGAGTCATCAATTCGCACTCGATCAGCAAACACGCATTCAACGCCCAAAGCAAGCGCTGTGTACTGCGCACTGATGACCCCTCCGATGGCTGGACCACAAATCAGATCCGGCGCGCATCCCGATTCTTCAATAGCCTCGGCAAGCATGCAGCCCAGTGCATGTGGGCGGGTCGGATCCATGTTGATCACATCTTTGGCGATCCATCCCGGGCCGTGGTGGCCGGATGCGTATACAAAGTGGTCATCAACGATCAATGCACTGCAGTCCTCAAGCATCGAACGGGTCCGTCGCTGGCGTTGCAACTGTGATGAAGAAGCTGGCTTTTCGTGTTCCATAGGCGCAAATACAATACCACCACCCCACAGCACCTCCGTAT
>JAQWLT010000007.1 GCA_029247205.1 Phycisphaerales bacterium
GTACGCGTGCTTGATGTCATGCAGGATGCGTTCGTTGAGGAGGTCGAGTCTGTCATTTCGCCTCGCTTGGATAAGATCGAGACCCAGGCCAAGAAGACAGGGTCGGACGCCCGGTTGCTTCTCCAGCGGGCGGGCAAAGAAAACCGACCGACTCTGCAGGCAAATCTAGCTGCCATTGACTTGACGCTCAGGGCTGTTCGAATATACCGCAACCAGTTGGCGGCCATTCTTCGCGAAATTCAGCAACGGAACTCTGATCTTGAGGAAATGCGGGACATCGCCGAGAATACGTACGCGGTTCTAGTTATCAGCACCGATGTTGCCAAGATGATCCGCGAGTCCACACGCCAAGCTGCGTTTATTAATCGGTTTGAATTGCCACCTCTTCAGCTATACAAGAATCAGGAGTTGAGGGAAGCGTTTCGTTCGCTTGAGGCTCAGCTTGGAGCTGGAGGCTAGGGTATTGAGGACATCGCTGGACCAGACGGCGGCGGACTCATTAAGCCACCACAACCCACCACCCCACAGCACCTCCGTATTCACGGGGGTGTTGTTGTTGAGGGGAAGAGTGCCTAGATAGCGCCGTGCCAAGCTGGATTATCTTTCGCGACGCCCAACTGGTAACTTGCGACAAGCATGCAGCTCATTGCCACATCTTCACTGCTGACTCTGCTCTGGCCTGCTCTGGCTGTTTCGGATGTGCAGTATGAAGAACAGTGCCTCCCCGTGTCAGGGGACTTGCGTCAGGTTGTCGTTGATGCGGACCTGATGGTTGCCACGGGGCTTCCGACCTCATTCGTTTATGAAAGGACGGGCGGCGACTGGATTCTGCAGGCAGTCATTGAACCAACTGACCTTGACGGCGATATGTTTGGTGATTCTGCACATCTTTCGGGGACCACCTTGATTGTTGGCGACGCAACAGATGGCGGTAATACGGGGTGTGCCTATGTATTTCGGCACAGCAATGGGGTTTGGATCCAGGAACAGAAACTTATCCCCTCGAAGGGAGACCATAATTGGGGGAATTCAGTCGCAACCGATGGAACCTGGGCGTTGCTCGGTCCCCGCGGTGGAGAATATAACCCTGGCGTCTGCGTATTTCGACATGATGGCGAACAGTGGGTTGAAGTCGGCTACCTCATGCCTGAAGAGAACGTCAATGCCTTCGGATTCAGTATGGATCTCGATGGTGATGCTGTACTGATCGGAAGTCGTTACAACAGTGGCGGCTGCTGCGCTTACATCTATCGACTTGATGGGGAGTCTTGGGTTGAAGAAGCCCAGCTCACCCTATCCAGCACTGAAGCAATCGGCGGAAATGTTGACTTGAACGGCGACTTGGCGATCGTTGGAAATGCCGAAATGCAGAACGGCGGAGACTGGATGATTTCTTCAATAGCAGTCGTCTTTCGCCGTGTTGATGGCACTTGGACTGAAGAAGAGATCCCGCAAAGTAGTGAGGACGTTTATTTCGGAGGCAATGTTGCCATCTCGGATTCGATTGCGTTGGTTAACGCAGATTTTGGAGCGCAACATCACGTCTTCCAACACGATGGAAATTCCTGGATTCACACCAAGACGCTGGTTCACAGCAATGATCTAGAGCTTGGCTGGGGATTCGCACTCGCAGACGACGAGGCGTTGATCGTTGCAGTGGACGAGCCAACGCGTTCAATTTGCCTATACCCCAACCTCTTTATCGAATGCAACGACGTCAACGGCGACAACACCATAGGACTAGCGGAACTTGATGCGGTACTTGCACATTGGGGGATGGATGATGATGAAGCTGATATCAACGGCGATAAAATAGTCAACATCCTCGATCTACTAGCCGTGCTCTCTGGTTGGGGGCCGTGCTTCTAAGCCCCACCACAACCCATCACCCCACAACACCTCCGTATGCACGGGGGTGTTAGGATTGCGCTGTATAGTTGAGTGAACAAGATCATCGGAAACAAAGGACATACATGCACTTGATTTCCCAATCAGATAAGGCTGCCGAGTCCAGCACATACATGAGTTTGGATTTAATCTTTTTCATTGCACTTGGCGTCAGCATCACTGTCACTGTGCTGTTGTGGAGATTCGGCGTTATCCGACGCATGGTCAATGTTCAGAATGAGCGGCAGAAACGATTCCGCTTGTATGGAAGAGAGAACAACTTGCAATACATACAGTGGGGAACAGGCAGAAATGCTGCACTATCATTCGCTGGGGCAATCTGGGCCATCACATTCGGGATTGTGTTCTTTGGCCTTGTGCTTTGGAGCTGACCTCAGTGCTCTCTGCAGAAATTTCCACGTACTTCCTAGGTTGATTGAACATGCTTAGCAGCTGGGGCCCCTGCCCTTAGTTCACCCCTACCACACCCCACCACCCCTCCGTATGCACGGGGGTGTTGTTCTTAAGGAAAGACGTCGGTGAAGTAGGCCTCAGGGGACAAATCGAGCTTCCCACAAGCCTCCTTCAAGTCACTCATTCAACTAGCATGAAGAGTAATTATGGTGTTCTAGTTGCATAGATTGGAGCGAGCATGATCAGAATGAATGCCCTAGCAACCACAACTATTTTAACAATTACAAGTATCGCAGCAGGACATGATCTCGCGATTGCCTGGGGAGATGACGCCTTTGGCGAAACTGGGGTTCCGCCCAATCAATTCTTTGTTCAAGTAACAGCTGGTGATTACCACACTATTGGCTTACTTGAGGATGGCACTGCGCTTGCGTGGGGCGATCACAACTTCGGCGCTTGTGATGTCCCAGAGAATGAAGTCTTTGCTGTTGTAGATGCTGGCGGCTTTTTTTCACTTGGTTTACGGAACGACGGCACTCTGATTGCATGGGGAAGAAATGAAGATGGCGAATGCAATGTTCCAAATGGGGTATTTACACAAATCTCTGCTGGATTCGAACACGCGGTTGCACTTAAGAGCGATGGGACTGCTGTTGCCTGGGGAAACAACTCAGATGGCCAATGCAATGTCCCATTTGGCGAGCACTTCGTGCAAGTATGCGCTGGAGCAACGCACACAGTAGGCCTTAGACCTGATGGCACTGCAGTAGTTTGGGGGGGGAGTTGGGCTGGCCAACATGATGTCCCAGATGGAGAGCTGTTCATCAACATCACTTGTGGCGCGTATCACACTATTGGAATTCGATCTGATCGTACTGCTGCCGCCTGGGGGGCTAACACATATGGCGTATGTGACATCCCAGAAGGTGAAACATTTGCAGCGTTATCTGGAGGCGTTTTCCATACAGTCGGACTTCTCGAAAATGGAACTGTAATCGCATGGGGAATAGAACTCGGCGGCATCACTGAAGTGCCGGAAAATGAAAGCTGCCAACAAATCGATGCTGGCGGGTATCACACCGTAGGCATAAGAGGTACCCCACACGCGCCATGTTGCTTAGATATTGGCTGTGTAGATTTGCGTGAGACAGATTGCTCAAGTCTCAATGGATACTGGCTTACATCAACTATCCAGTGCGATTCTTGCCCCACCCCTGAACCGATGGGCTATTGCTGTACTGATGGTGGCTGTTTCGAAAGCACTGCCGCTCAATGCCATGCGCCCGGTGGCATCTGGATCTCTCCAGAAGGATCATGTGAGGATTGTCTTGCCTCTTGTTCTGCTGACATTCTTGGGGAAGGCCAAGTTGATGTTGATGATTTGATTTACTTGCTTGAGCATTGGGGCCCCTGCCCTTAGTCAACCCCCACCACAACAACCTCTCTATACCCCCGGGACCCCACAGCACCTCCGTATTCACGGGGGTGTTGTTGTTGAGAAAATGGGCTTTGCGACTACTCATGCGAGCATATACCCAATGAGCAATCTGCCGTGCAAGATCGAACTCTGGATTGCTCCCACTGCCCTAACAATCAAAGCAACCTTTAAATGATACGTTTCAAAACTTCCGACAAAAATACTGCAAGAATTGGACATATGATGTATCTCGCATTCTCCAGGGGATCGGGAGTCTGGAGTCGACAATGCGTCGCATGCTCAGGATCTGCACTGCTGCAGTCGCATTGGGGCTGACGAGCGGAGTTGCCCATGCGGGCGTTCCCCCGACATCACCGCCTGATTCGGCAACAGCCATATACACTGGCCTCGCAGCGGAACTCTTTGCGAACCTTCCCTCGAAGAAGGACTTCGACGCAGCCGCAGTACACGCCGCAATGACGCTGCACCAGCGAGCTGAACTTGAGCCCCGCATTGCGGACTATTACATCGCTCGGAAGAAGCGCGAGGCCAAAGTCGCGATCGAATTGAAACCCGCCATTGAAATCATGCTCACGATCCCACGCGATGAGGATGACGAAGATCACATTGAGAAGTTTGAGCAGATCGGACTAATCATGGAGGAGGTTGCCACTCGCAACCACAATCGACTCGATCAGGCGTTTGACCAGTGTGAATCAGCAGCAAGCGGGATTCTCGGGGTGGCACAACGCGACCGCTGGATCGAACACCTGCGATCAAGCAAACGACTCACAGGACTTGATCCGAATGGGTTGTCGAATCACAGGGAATTCGACTCGCGAATTGCAGGCGATCTCAGTTGTATCCCGGATCTGCAATTGGTCGCCAACTGGTTCTTTGACATGCACGCACCCAACACGACATGGTCTCTAGAACACGATGCAGAAACTGGGCCCGCAGTCCGTGCTCACCTCGCCCTGGTCACCAAACATCTCAACGATCTCTTTGCAAAGCACGCTCAATCGGAACTACTTGATGGGATTCAGTTGCAATTAGCTCAAATTCAAGGCAGGGAAGACGATGCCCGACGATTACTTCGAAAGGTCACTGCTCGGAAGTTCAAGATGATCGAAGTAACCACTGAAGGCATGGATAGCGTCGCGACCATCCTTCACGAAGCGGGGCTAGAAGGCCATTCGGACGATTGGCGTCAAGCCATTCGAATCCGGATGTTTTCGACGACCTGGGGACCGACTAGAGTGGATGCCTTTGTCGAAGCATTCTCCCCAGACGGTGTACTGGCCTCCTCGCAGCAACGTGCGCTCGGCGAACTGTATGCCGAATTCCGCCGCGTACGTGCGCCGATCCTGACATCTGTCGAGCAGCGGCTTATCAAGGAAGTGAAGACCGCAAAGACTCCTTTGCATGTACTTTCGCTTAGACGACGTATTCGCCAGTGCGAGCCGACGCAAGACCTTGATCTGCGTTACCACGATCTCATCAACACCACGCTCGAAGACATGATGCATCTGCTCGATGCAGATCAGCATGATGCGTACACATCACTTATCAGCCACCTCAAGAACGGCCGCTCAGGGCAGGGATCTACAGACATCTGGTAGTGGCCTCCTCGCGTACATCCTTCAACCACGTAGGCCTTCACAGGAGTACTGTATGAAACTTCATCGCTGGATCTTTCTCATGTCAGTCACAATCCTTTCGGTTGCCATGCTTGCCAATACGGTCTTCTCGCAACTCACGACTCAACCCATTCCGGTCGACACCGACTGGTGGAGCAAATGCGTTTCCACCGCGAGCTGTCCATCTCAGAGAAATACCGTATGCAGCTTGGGGTCTTGCTCTTGGTGCAGCGCCCCGGTGAAGACTGGAGCTTGCGAGAGATTCCATTGGTCTTCCTGTGCCGAGTCGGACTACGGGCCCGGATCGTGTGGTACGGCCATCGCAGGATTCTGCGGGCTGAATAACTCTTGTATGGAGCTGGACACAAGCACAAGCAGCAGACCCTGCAACTACACACACTGCACGTCGTGATAGGTTTCTCAGCAGTGACTCACATCATCCCACTGGCTATCGCAGCCATCGTGACAGGGCAGCCAGCGGCACCACCCGGCATCCAAGATCAATGGACCGAAGAAGCGGTCCTTCGCATCATCGACGAAGCGACAAGCCAGAGCCCTGACGCCTTCTCGTACACACGGACGTTGGAAAAAAGCCGAGCCATTGCCTTCACTCCCGAGATGCATGCCTCTGCCAATGCCGATTACCGAAACATTTTCACCAATGACCCACTCAGTGGCCTGCCCACCAATTCAAGCGGCGAGGAGTTTGTGGTCTCCGATGGCGATCGCATCGGATGTACAAGCCATCAGAAAATCGCGGTGGATTACATCACTGCAGACGGCATATCCATAGCCTCGGCATGGGAGGAATCGGGCCCGTTCTATCAACTCTACACACCAATCGGCTGGTACCTCTGGAAACCGAATCATCCGATGCTTGGCGTGCAGGAAGACGAAGGTCTTCCCTTCTTTAGTGCTTTCCACATATTCTCGCGGACGTGGGACGGCCCGCCGGCCACCGGGAAGTTCTCGACCGGGTTCTTTGAGCGATTCAAGTTTGATTCGGCCGCGTTCGAGGACGGCGTCCTGTCCGCCACGTTCAGAGATGTCGATCCGGAGGGAGTCTCGGCGGAGCCTGGCTATGAAGCGATCTCCACAGTGCGAATCGGACTGCCCTCCGAGGGACGACCTCGACTGCTGTCATCGAAGGCTATGGCATCGTTCCTCTTGGATGGCCAACGCGTCACGGGCTACTACGATGAATACATCGTCCGGGAGTGGATGCGTGTAGGCGACCTGAACTTCCCAAAGCTGGCCACACACGACTTGTACATGTACGCAACCTGGTTCAAGGAAGTGCACGGGCAGGACTTCTGGGCTCCGCTCGGACAGATGTACCGCAATACGATGCGGCACACCGATTATCAACAACTCGACTCTCAGGAAGCAAGAGCCATGCTCCCTGAACTCCCAACCGGCGACGGGGTCAGCGCACACATCGACTCATATGATCTGGCATATGTTCTCGGGGAAGCAGCCATCTGGATCGATGGCGAGCCCTATATCTTGCCGGAGCCACTTATGAAGCACCCGGTTGATGGCTTTGACCATTTGCTCGAAGCGGCGTTCTACATTCCGCCTCCAAATGGTGCTCACACTGGCGATCTCAGCGCACCGCCTACTGCTTCCCCCTCGGCCGCAGCCGGCTGGCCGCAGGGTATTGCCGTAGTGCTTTCCATAATTGTTCTGCTGGGGATTGCCGGCCGCATCCTGTTCCGACGTTTACGGGTGGCATCATAATTCGCTTGAACCGTTCGCTCCATAGGAGTTGCTAGATGCTCGAGCCAGGAACTATTGCCGCCATCGTTGGGAGCACAATTAGAATTGCAGGCGGCATGTTTGGCACATGGATGTCCATTCACATGGCACCAGCCAGTGACTAGAAACGCGTCATGACCAAAGTATCGATCTGGTTTTGGCTTGTGGCTCATTGCTGTTCGTTGCGTTGAATTAGCTCTGCCAGCCCCATGGAAGTGGCTGGTTGGGCTGCAGTACGTCCCACTACTGCTGCTCGCCATTGTTTCAGTAAATAGAACAATGGCGAGACTCAAACGGGCCAGCAAACCGCAATGAATCCACAGCACCTCCGTATTCACGGGGGTGTTGTTGTTGAGGAAGACGTCGGTGAAGTGAGCCTGGGATTGATCAGATCTCTCATTGATAGACGGTTGAATGCAGAACGTGTCCATGACTTTGGTACGCTTAAGGATCAATGACTGAGATACAGAACTACATCGAACGATTCATCGCAAGTGCTTCGACGAAGGACATTCGGCCGGATTCCATTCTGATCGATATCTTCGGGGACTCGCCCGATTTGACAGATCAACTGCTAGAGCTTGTGCTGGCAGGTACAAAGACAGCAACATGCTTGTCCCTGTATGAATGGGAGCACGAGGTAAAGACGCCGCTGGTACCCGGCACGCTATCGGTCATACTCAATGGATTGGGACAGCCGCGATGCGTCATTGAAACAACACATGTCGAGCAAATGCCCTATCAGGAGGTGACTGCAGAGTTTGCCCGGGCAGAGGGTGAGCATGAGCCGCCAGATCTGCCAGATGACCGGGTCCTCCAACACTGGAGGGATGTTCACTGGGCCTACTTCAACAGGAAGTTGCCCCCATTGGGACATATCCCCACCCTAGATATGCCTGTACTCTGTGAACGTTTCCGGGTGATTTATACAGATCACGCAAGCCATGAAACGCATAATGAGTAACCACAACCCACCACCCCACAGCACCTCCGTATGCACGGGGGTGTTGTTCTTTGGTTGTTGACGTACGTACGCTGACTTACGCTTGGGGGCCCTGCTCATAGATGCCATTGATGCCCCTGCTCAGGTGCTTGGCATCTATGACAACAAAGCCTCACGGCGGGGTTTTTTATTTGACCACCACCAAGCCATTTGAAATGCGTTCGTGATGTCGACCGCAACAAGCCCGCGACTGGCCTTGGTTCATCCCACGAACTTCGAGAAAGGGTTGAACCTGAACCGATTGTCGGGGTCCACCTGCTTCTTCTGGGCCTCAATGGTACGGGCCATCGCGGCCGATCCGAAGATCTCGGCGGCGATCGCGGATCTGTCGACATCGTCCGGTTGCGAATGAGTGCCGCTGAAATCGACGTCGAGTCCCGCGACCGCGCGGGACTTATCGACGACCTTGTTCGTGAGATCGACGATCGCCTGTCGTTGGGCCGGGGACTTGGCGCTGGCGTCGTAGAGCGTAACGAGATCGACGAAGAACGCGTGATCGCAGTTGCCGCTGGGAATCCGTAGCCCCCGCTGAGCCTCGCCACCGAGCGTCCGGATCTCGACGATCGACATCTCGGCTTCGTCGAGCGGCGCTTCGCCGACCACGACGTCGCCCACGAAGTCGAGCACGGCGTCATCGGGAATACCGGTCGTGCCGGCGCAGTGGTAGCTCGTTGCGAGCGGATTCCCTTTCTGCTCTGCGATCACCGGCCACAGCGCTGCAGCGGCCTCGTACCACGATGACCAGTGCGCCCGCGCAAGCGTCGGCAGCTTCATGCCCGATGCAAGCTGCTCGAGTGGCTTGACGAACTCGGTGGT
>JAQWLT010000027.1 GCA_029247205.1 Phycisphaerales bacterium
TCCAATGGACCAATGGTCGCGGCGCTCATTGAGCGAATCGGCGGTCATATTGTTCTTCAACAACACATGCTTGATACGCCTCAGGTGGTGACCGACGCGCTCCGCGAGGCACTGGCGACTGCGGAAATCATCGTCACAACAGGCGGCATCAGCGCCGGACAACATGACCACATACCCGCCGTGCTGGAGTCGCTTGGATGCGAGTGGTCAATCAGCGGCATCGACATGCAGCCAGGAAAACCAGCGCGGCTCGGACACGCTGGCGAGCGGACGGTGGTGTGCCTTCCAGGCAATCCCATCTCAGCTCTCGTCACGGCCACAGTCATCGTGGCACCGGTTGTACGCGCGAAGTTGGGCTTGACCCCCGGCCCACGATGGCGGATGGTCAGACTAGCTGAAGACACACGCTGCAATCCCAGGCGAACCTTGCTTCGGCCAGCCATGACACCGCAGGCTGATATGGCAGTCATTCCAACATGGCAGGGCTCGGGGGACTTGGCACACGCTGCAGGCACGCGGGGCATCGTCCAACTCCCGCTTGCCACAAAGGCAGTGGCCGGCACCGAGGTACCGTTCACGCGGTGGCCATGATGAGCGACTTCAACATTACCGTGCAGTACTTCGCCATCCTCGCCGAGCGGGTTGGGTGCCGCGAAGCGGATCGTTCATGTGCAGCAGAATCCACTGTAGCCACCCTGCTCGACGCACTCGCCGCGCAACATCAAATTGTGAAAGAACTTCGTGACGTTCTCGCCGTTGCGGTCAATGACCACCTTGTTGGGCCGGAACACGCATTACAACAGGGCGATTGTGTTGGCTTGCTCCCGCCAGTCAGCGGAGGCTGAGCCACGAGACTATCTGCGACCGAAGCGTCGTTCGAGTTCTTCAATCGACAGTCGAAGCGTTGTCGGCCTGCCATGCGGGCAATTGCTTGATCGCTCAATACTCTCTCGCATGGCTAAGAGGTCAGCGAGTTCTCGCTCACTCAAGTTATCGCCAGCCTTGATGGCAGCCTTGCACGCCATCATGTCCAGTACGTCCCGCAATGCCGTCTCTTCATCCGCCATATCACAGAGTTCCGCAGCGCGGTCAAGTAGGTCGGTAACGAATGCACCGATTTCAACAGAACGCTCCGAGAGCAGCGACGGAACCGCATGAATGGTAAGCGTGCCCGGCCCTCCAGCCGACACATCAAATCCCAGCCTGCTGAGCACCGGCCCAAGCGATTCCATCGACTCAATCGCATCAGCGGAGGCATCCACCATCTCTGGCATCAAGAGACGCTGAGACGGGAGATTGGCTTGGCCAATTCGTTCGAGCAAGCGCTCGAACATGACCCGCTCATGCAGGGCGTGCTGGTCGATGATCAGAATGCCTTCAGCGTCTTCGGTCACCAAGAACATGCGGTGCACCTGAATCACTGGTCTTGCAGCGTCGACAATGGTGACAGGTACGGTTGGTGTGCTTGGCGTCGATGCAATGGCCGCACGAATTTCATCTGCCGAGAACGAACTCGCTGCTTGGGACGAAGGTGCTTGACTGCTACGACCGCCAAAGAGCACGGGTGGAGGCTTGATGTCAACTGACGGAATATGCACGGGCGGCACAATGTCGGCTGCGTCAAGCGTGGCCTCAACTGCTCGCTTGATGCAGGAGTACACGAGCCTGTCATCGCGAAATCGCACTTCGGTCTTGGCTGGGTGAACATTGACGTCGACTCGATCGGGCGGCACCGACAGGAAGATCGCCATCGTTGGATGCCGCCCCGGCTCAATCAGGCCTCGGAATGCCTCACGTACCGCATGGCGGAGTCGGAAGTCAACAATCGGCCGACCATTGAGCGACAGAATCTGGTGCTGCGCGGTGGGACGCGCCAACTCGGGCCGGCCGATGAGACCCCACACGGATACACCATCTCGGTCGGCCTTCACTTCAAGCATACGAGCAGCAACATCACCGCCGAGACAGGCTTCGATGCGTGAGCGAGCTTCTACTGCAGGAAGGTCAAGCAGTACACGGCCGCCTGATGCGAGTTTGAATGAGACCTCTGGATTGGCCGCCGCAAGGTCGCGCACGACTCGTCGAATGCGAGTGGTCTCAGCCTGCGCAGACTTGAGGAACTTGCGCCGGGCAGGAACGCGAGCAAACAGTCCACTAATCAACACACGAGTACCGGGCGGGCACGCGGTTGGTGCGGCAGGTGTGATGTCGCCATGGTCAACGATGATCAGTCCGCCGGCATCCTCGCTCGTTGGCCGGCTCCGCAATTCAAGCCGAGAGACCGAGCCGATTGAAGCCAATGCTTCACCGCGAAAGCCCATCGTGGCAATGTGCTCGAGATCTTCAATCGCGGAGACCTTGCTCGTTGCATGCGCAGAAATGGCAAGCGACAATTCATCAAGTGGAATGCCGCATCCATCATCGATGACTTCGATACGTTCCACGCCCCCGCCCTCGACCAAAATTTCAACACGGCCGGCGCCCGCATCGATCGCATTCTCAAGCACCTCTTTGACCACACTTGCTGGCCGCTCCACCACCTCGCCAGCGGCGATTTGGTTGACTACGACCACGGGCAATTGGCGGATGGGCATGGACGCAATGGTAGAGGACTAGGCGTCAGCGACAAGCGGCCAGCGTCGTCCACGGCCAAAGGCCCTACGAGAAATCTTTGGGATAATCGCGGCCTGCCAGCGTTTGAACTCGTTTCGATCAATCACTCGGGTCCAGTGCCGAATGAGTTCCAGATCAAGCCCTGTCTGCCTCGCAGCAGTCTCGACCGAATGGTCCAGATCGACGACTTGCTCGATGATTGCATCAAGTACTTCATACGAAGGCAGGGTGTCCTGATCACACTGGTCTGGCGCTAACTCGGCAGACGGTGGTCGATCAATCGTGCCCGCCGGCACAGGCGGACAAGACAAGCCCAGTATTCCTGGCTGCTCATTGATAGCCAGAACCATGGCACGAACCTCCGTCTTGCAGACATCACCAAGTACGGCAAGCGCGCCACACATATCGCCATAGAGTGTTGAGTACCCCACCGCGAGTTCAGACTTATTTCCAGTGGGAAGAACCAACCATCCAAGTTCATTCGACATGGCCATCAACAACTGCCCACGTATCCGAGCCTGCAAGTTCTGGTCAACCAAGTCCCCATCAATCACTTCACGACCCGCATCGTGCAGGGTGCTTCTCATTGCAGCGTGAGCTGTCTCAATAGGCAACACGTCAGGGGCAGCCATTCCAAGTGCGTCGCACAGCAATTGCGCATCCCTCAAACTCTCGTCAGCTGAATACCGAGAAGGCATCGCCACACCACGCACACGGGCTGGACCAAGCGCTGCGACGGCAAGCGTCGCTGTCAACGCAGAGTCGATTCCTCCGCTCAATCCAATCAGTACGCCAGGGGAGCCCGTCTTAGATACGTAGCCGCAAATAGATTCACGAAGGGCAAGTGGGCGAACCAATCGGTCTGGATAGAGCGGGCTTGGCTCGACAATGGGTCCACCCAATTGCACCACCAAATCGTGGTGCAGGCCACAGAAGGGAAATCTCGCGGGCCGTTGGCTACCTTCGGGCCCAGCGTGAATCACATCGCCTCCAAAGACGAGGTCGTCATTGGCTCCCGCTTGGTTGACCGATATGACCTCGACTCCGCTGTCCCGTGCCACCTGACAGACTCGCTTCATCTGCCTCGCGCTCTTGCCAGCAACCCATGGGCTTGCCGACGAAGCGAGTAATAGTTCAGCCCCACCTGCCATCAACTCTGCCACGGGATCGCAGGGCCACAGCGGTTTAACTTGAGCATCGCTCCCCTGCCACAAGTCCTCACACACCAACAGGCCTATCTGCATGCCTCGGTGCTGCACAATCGCGGCAGACTGACCGGGTGTGAACCAGCGGTCTTCGTCAAAGACGTCATAGTCGGGCATCAACCGCTTGGCAGCGGCCACGACACGACCACCGTCCCGAAGGCCGACAAGCGCGTTGTGCAGAACTGGGCCGCCAACAGGCGAACCGACCAAAACCAAGAGGTCAGGCGGCAGTTCGCGAGCGAGTCGATCGAGTTCGCGCTCACATGAGGCCACGAAGCCTTCACGCAGCAGAAGATCTCGCGGGGGATACCCACAGATTGCCAGTTCGGGCAGGAGCAACACATGCGCAGATGCGGCAACGGCAGACTCCGCTGCTGCGACAATCAACCTTGCATTGCCAGCCACATCGCCGACTTTGGGATCAAATTGAGGAACGGCTATTCGCACCCCCGCATGGTACGCGAGCAGCAAAAAGCACACGCGGGAGACCGGCATAGCCGAACTCCCGCGTGGCGAGTCAGTTGAAGGGATAAATGAGCTCAGACGACAGCGTTCGCTACCTCGACTGACTCGATGACCTGTCGCACCGTGAAGGGCTTGCGAAGCGATCCGTCGAATCCAAAGCGGCCCATGGACGCGGTCTGTCCGTCGGTGAGTCCGCCGCACATAGCGACGACTCTCATGCCAGTGAGATCGTCCATTTCACGCACGGCATTCATGAAGCTATGAGCGTCGAAACTCGGAAGACTGAGATCGACAAGCAAGACATGGGGGCGAAATCGTTCGCACTCGATACCGAGTGAGAATTGATCACAGCATGTCTTCACTTCGTAGTTGGTCTCGTCGCCAAGCACTTTCCCGAGCGCTTCACAGACGGAAGCATCAGAATCGCAGATCAGCACACGAGTCGATCCCGACATCAAGCCGTCCAGCGGGATGCCATGCGCCTTCATGAACTGCATCAAATTGGCCACGGGAATCCGGCGGTCCTTGGAGCCGGGAATTCGATAGCCCTGCAACTGCCCGGAGTCGAACCATTTGCTCACAGTTCGGGCGGCAACATTGCAGATCTTGGCGACTTCGCCGGTGGTGAATACATCTTTGTCAAACATGGTCATGGGTTGTTTCCTAATCAGCGGTTCCGGGTTCAATATGTCCCGCGACTTGCATCGGTTCGTCAGAGGAGACAGTTCATTCGGACCCATACTTCTTTCAAGAACACTCGGAAGAACCCGCAATTTGCCCCTTATTGACACAATGAAACCGCTTTAGAGCCACTAATCCTTGATGCAGGGTGCAAAATAATTCAGCCAGCCATCCAAAATGGAGATGGTCAGTGGCTGAGAATTATTTTTGTTGGGGTGTTCGCAGAAGGTTTTTTACGCCCTCGGCGGTCGTTGCCGTGCCCTAGATCGCGAGCGGACCGGCACCACGAACGTCATCGGCCAAGTTATAGGTCGCATCATTCGCCCGAAAACGCTTCGCCAGATCGGCTGCAGCCGCTTCATACGCGTTCCCGTCTGCCCAAGTCTGCCGTGGAAGCAACACGTCACTCGGCACGCCCGGACATGCATCTGGCGTGCGGAGTCCAAATATTGGCTCGGCTGTCCATGTTGCGCCATGAAGTGAGCCATCAAGAATCGCTGTGACAAATGCTCGTGTCCAAGCCAGTTTAAAACGGGACCCAGTTCCGTAGGACCCACCGGTCCAACCAGTATTCAGTAGCCACACGTTGGCATTGGACTCTTCAACCCGGCGATCAAGCCAACGGGCGTACACCATTGGTGGCCGAGGCAAGAACGGCCCGCCAAAGCATGGGCTGAAGTTGGGCGTTGGCTCAGTCACACCTGCCTCGGTACCTGCAAGTTTGGATGTGTAGCCATTCACGAAGTAGTACATAGCCTGCTCACGGCTGAGCAGTGACACGGGAGGCAACACACCGAACGCGTCAGCGGTCAGGAAGATCACATTCTTGGGGTGACCCCCCATCGATGGAATCTTCGCTCCTGGAATGAACTCCACTGGATACGTCACACGTGTGTTCTCGGTCTTGTCAGTGCGGTCATAGTCCGGCACCCGAGTCTCGTCGCAGATCACGGTGTTCTCGAGCACCGATCCAAATCGGATGGCATTCCAGATCTGAGGTTCACCTTCCTCGGACAACTTCACGCACTTGGCGTAGCAGCCACCCTCGAAGTTAAAAACGCCCTGATCTGACCAGCCATGCTCATCGTCACCTATGAGCGGGCGGTTTGGGTCGGCCGAAAGCGTGGTCTTGCCCGTGCCGGACAGCCCAAAGAAGAGTGCCACATTTGTATCGTCCTTGGCATCAACATTGGACGAGCAGTGCATCGGGAATACGTCGACATCTGGCATGTCATAATTCATGGCGTAGAAGATCGACTTCTTCATTTCGCCCGCGTACTCGGTCCCAATGATGACAACCGTCTTCTTCTCAAGCGACTGAATGATGGCGGTCGGTCCATTCAGACCGTACGACTCCCAATCTTCCAACTTCAGTGTGCAGGCGTTGAGGATTGTCCAGTCGGCATCGAATCCATCGAGTTCATCATCTGACGCATTGATAAAGAGCGTCGAGGCGAACTGGCAGTGCCACGCGAGTTCGGTGTATGCGGTGACCTTGAGTCGGTACGCGGGGTCAGCGCCGCAGAAACCGTCAAAGCGGTAGAGGCGATCACGCGCGTTCAAGTGATCAACGGCGAGCTTCTCGATCGCCGCAAATCGCTCGGGCGTGATCGGGCGGTTGATCTTTCCCCAGTCAATGTTGTCGTGAATCGCTGGTGTGTCTTCAAGAAATTTGTCATTGGGGCTTCGCCCAGTACGCTCGCCGGTATCAACGCTTAAAGCGCCATTGGCAGCAAGCATTCCTTCGCCATGTCGAAGGGCTTCTTCGACCAGCCATGCGGCTGATTTATTGGCATGAACAGTCGTGGAGAACACTGGCGAGGCGGCAGGTGCGGTCGGCATGACTCAACTCCGATCGGGCGGGGCCACGCACGAAGCGGTCCCGCGATATGGCAAAGCGGGAGAGTGTATCGAACCGTCACCCGAATCACCTCAAAAAGAGATCTGAAACAATGGCGAATTGCACCTCGGGCAGGGTACCCTGCCCACCTGCACTGGCGACCGTAGCTCAGGGGTAGAGCACCTGGTTGTGATCCAGGACGTCGCGGGTTCAAATCCCGTCGGTCGCCCTTTCAAACCCATGCGTATTCACTGCGTTCAATACGATATCGCTTGGGAAGACAAACCCACCAGCCACACCCGCGCCGAGCAATTACTGGCCGGCTCGCCGCCGAATCCAGGCGATCTGGTGCTTCTTCCAGAACTTGGAGATGTTGGGTTCAGTCTTGCCCTTGATCGAATCATCGATGACCGTTCCGAGACGTGGGCCAGCGGCATCGCCAGCCAATACCAGTGTTGGCTCATCCATGGCTGGCCTATTCCAGGACGGTCCGGCCGCGGACTCAATGTGTGCGGGCTTTTTTCCCCTGATGGCACGCTAGTCGGGCTCGCTGAGAAGATGCACCCGTTTTCGGCTGGGCACGAGGGCAAGGCCTATGACGCGGGATCGAGCCTGCAGGTCTTTGACGTTGACGGACTCAAACTGTGTCCGCTCATTTGCTATGACCTGCGATTCCCTGAGGCGTTTCGTCAGGCGAGCCGCATGGGCGCAGAGTGCATGACCATCATCGCGAATTGGCCCGAGACGCGGGCCGACCACTGGCGAGCGTTAACGATCGCCCGGGCTATTGAAAATCAAGCCATCGTCGCCGCATGCAATCGCACTGGGACGGATCCCAATGCGAAGTACGCGGGCGGCTCGCTGATCGTCGATGCCAAGGGCCGCGTGCTCGCTGAAGGCGACGAGGCCCCTGCTGTCGTGTCGGCCGAAGTCGATATTGCGGAAATGCGGGCGTGGCGGAAGGCTTTCCCAGCGCTCGCAGATATCCGGCAGGATTTACTGCCCGAGCGCTGAGGCTCTCAGCAAGAAGTGACCTGCCAAAAACAAACACGCCGCTCAAGAGAGCGGCGTGCTGAATGGCGAGACCCGGACTTGAACCGGGGACACCGGCATTTTCAATGCCGTGCTCTACCAACTGAGCTACCTCGCCGGAGCAGCGCAGCCTACAGGGTGCCCCCCTTTCAGGCAACCATACGCAGGCCACGAAAGATCGCTGGCATGATGAAATCCGACCGGCGTAAGGCCTTGATCACATCACTCGATGGCAAGCCCGCCCCTCAAGCGACCCCCAACGACCGATCATCAATGGCAAAATTTGTCGGCCCTTTGGGCCGGATTGCGGTCAAATCAGGTGCAGCCACACCAGCAAACAAACTGTGACGTTGCGTTTTTTACATGCACTGCGTTGTCGAGCGTCGTTGACTCTACTAAGCCGCAGATCGCTTCGAGCTTGTGCTGCGGCCGACTGGCAACGCTGCACCCGGAAGCGGATAGGCCCGCTGGATTGCTGACTCAAGATGAGCGGACGATGTCATGACGAAGAACACCGGCTGATCGAAATGTCGAGTCATGAATCGATGAGCACGTACGAGCAAGTCTGGCGTCGTAGCGACCATCAATTCACTGTCATCCCATCGGATTGGTAGCACGCCAAATTGCCACGCCTGTCGCCCCTGAACAAGCGATTGCGCAGCTGGATCGATCGACTCCTGCAAGGGATTGATCGTTTGGGTAATCCCAGCATATTGTTCCGCCCACGCCTGCTCGATATCACGCGGGTCGACCGAGAAGAGTTGCTCGCACGCAACCCCAAATGGCACGCCGGTGCGGGCCTGTTCGTCGAGCGCTCGCTTCACTTGGGAATCTTCGAGAATTCCATTTCGAACCAACAAATGTCCCAGCCTTACACTCATAGCGTCCTGCCTCCACAATTGGTGCCTACATGCTTGAGTCGTCAGGCTCGATGTATTACTCAAGCCGGATTCGAGGGAACTCCCCTGTACCTCGGCCGGCGTGGAGGGTCGTGCGGTCTGGGGGGGCCGTACGCGTTGCCAATCTCCGCGGTAGCCTTTCCCCTCTCCTATGCATCGCCATTTCCGTGATCGCCTACTTGACCGCTGGGGCCGACTGGTAACCCGTCGCCCAAAGCTGACGCTTGTCGTCTGCAGCCTTCTGGCAATCGTCTCCATTGCGACGGCAATCACCACCATTCAGATGAAGGGTGATCGAAATGCCTTGATTTCGGAAGATCTTCCCTGGGCACATCGGTACGCCACCTATCGGGCCGATTTCCCGCGATGGGATGACGTCATCATCTGCCTAGAAGGCGACCCATTGGATGCCTCCATCGACACGCTCGCCAGAGACCTTGCCAAGCACCTTCAACACACCAGCGGCATTGACAATGCCGACGCCGGTTTCGATGCCTCCCAAGCCGGGCCTCGATTGTGGCACGTCGCCCCAATTGAACAATTTGACACCACGCTGCAAGAACTCGCCACCGGCCGACTGATCACTGCCGCAGAGACACCAGCAGCTGCGCTCGTCGCCATGCTGCAACAACAGGCGAATGCCACCACGACCCCATCCCAACTCAAAACAAGTTTGGGCCCATGGATCGATGCGATCGCTGGTCGCCCCGTGACATTTGACTGGATCTCAGCGATGTCTGACAGATGGCAACCGTTTCGGACATCCAGCGGGAGGATACGGCTCATCATGGTGACCCTGACCAAGCCTGCCGATGCCAGTATCGGTGGACTCGCATCGTCGCTCGGGGCGGTACGGCAGGACGTCGCTGCGTGGCTTCAGTCAGCGCAACGCAGTGATATCCCTTGGGGAATCACCGGCATTCCAGCCATCGAAGCGGATGAAACTGCACAAGCGACGCAAGACTCAACGATCGCGTCAATCATCGCCTTCCTGCTCGTAACGCTCATGCTCATCACCGTATTTCGGCGAGTGCGCTTGCCGCTGATGGCAGCGGTCGCCTTGGTGATTGGGATTGCTTGGAGTTTCGGATGGGTTGCGCTCTCGATCGGTCACTTGCAACTGCTCTCCATGGTGTTCAGCGCCATTCTCATTGGTCTTGGCGTGGACTTTGCGCTTCATATCGTGACCCGGCTTCGGGTTGTGCAGTCGAAGTACGACAACTTGCCCGACGCGATGAGTCAGGTCTTTCGTGATGTCGGGCCTGGCCTACTCACGGGCGCAACCACAACCGCGGTCGCCTTTGGATGCACTGCTTTCAGTGCCTTTCTTGGCGTCGCCGAAATGGGAATCATTGCTGGTGGCGGTGTCATGCTCTGTCTCGTTGCGATGATGAGCGCCTTCCCAGCCTTGCTGGCACTCTCGAGTCGATGGCGAAACGATTTGACGGCCATGCGTCCACTTGGCGCTAACACGCTTCGCTATATGGTGCGACCGCTACATAAACGCGCCGGGTTGGTGTTATTCGTCGGCGGCACTTTCACTGCTCTGCTAATCGCAGCATCAACCCAACTACGCTACGACTCCAACATCATGAACTTACAACCACCGGGGCTCGAAGCCGTGACATGGCAGCGGGCACTCGCCGATGAGCCGGGCGATGACCTGTGGAGCGGGTTGATCATGACAACTCCTGAGCAAGCTCCGCAACTCACAGAGCAACTGAGATCCCTTGCACATGTTCAGTCGATCGGCGGCATGGGCATGTTGTTCCCTGCCGATCTTGCAGCACGGCAAGCCAAAGTCGCTGAGGTACGCGACCAACCCATCAAGCCGCCGGTTGAAGCAACGAGTTTGGGCTTTGTCCCAACAGTACTGTCCTCGGTGCGTGATAGGCTTGATGGCCAACCTGCCTTTGCATCGATACGAGACCAACTTGACGCGGCCGTGCAGTCATGGCGCCAACTTGATCACAACACCGCCGAGCGGCAAGCTCGGATTGATCGACTCAACACTGCTTGGGACCACGCGAGGCCGATGACAACCGCTTGGATTGCCGAGGCGCTCGCCCCAGCACCTCCAGGGCCGAGCGACTTACCCCCGGTGCTCGCCTCGCAGTGGATTGGAACTGATGGGCAGTGGCTCCTGCGCGTGGCCCCCGTCTCAGCGAATAGCTCAGTCTTGGCCCCGGATCGACTCGCAACATTTGTAGATGAGATTCGCAGCGTGGCACCGAATGTGCTTGGCCCACCAGTGCAGATCCTTGAATCTTCTCGCCTGATCGTTCGGGCCTACGTCACGTCTGGCCTGCTGGCAATGATCGCGGTACTACTCGTGCTGCTCTTTGACTTCCGATCAATCACCGATGCGGCCACTGCCATGATGCCAGTCTTTGTCGGTTTTGCTGGCACATTTGGATTCATGGGAATGATTGGTATCGACCTCAACTTCGCCAACCTCATGGTGCTGCCACTGATCTTCGGGATCGGCGTCGATGCGGGCGTACACGTCATTCATCGGTGGCGAAGCGATCCGTCGATTCGGCCACCAGGACTTTGGGGAGGAACTGGCAGTGGCATCCTCTTAACGACCGTCACTACAGCCATTGGCTTTGGCGCCCTGATGGTGGCGGAACATCGCGGCATTCGTTCGCTTGCGATCGTCATGGTCATCGGGCTACTGATTACACTCGCCGCAGCGTGGACAATCCTTCCAGCAGTGCTTCGGATACGCCAACGTCGCTGGCAAGCAATCAGCCGCCGAGTTGATCGGCATTCAGCGGGCGCAAATCGTCCACAATGAACTCGCCATTGCGTCGAATGACTTCGTCATCAAAGATAATCTCACCGCCGCCGTACTCTTCACGCTGAATCAGCACGAGGTCCCAGTGGATATCACTGCGGTTGCCGTTATCTGCATCCTCATAGGCTTGCCCAGGCGTGAAGTGCAGTGATCCAGCAATCTTCTCGTCAAAGAGAATGTCCATCATTGGCTCGCGCACATAAGGGTTGAACCCAATGGCAAATTCGCCAACACAGCGAGCACCCTCATCGGTATCGAAGATGGCCTGCAAGTGCTCAGCCCCCACTTCAGCGTCGTGCTCGACAATTCGCCCACCCTGAAAGACCAGACGCACATTGCGGAAACTTGTTCCGCGATAAACGCTCGGCGTGTTGTAGTGGATCACGCCTTCTATGGAGTCCCGGACGGGCGCCGTAAAGCACTCGCCATCTGGAATATTATGTGACCCAGTACACGCCACGGCCGGAATTTCGGCGACAGAGAACTTGAGATCGGTTTCGCCCGGACCCTTCAGATGCACGCGATCCGCGGCCTGCATTCGGTCCTGTAACGCGGAAGCAGCGATCGCCATGGCGGCATAATCGAGCGTGCACACATCAAAGTAAAAGTCCTCGAAGTCAGCCGTGGACTGACTTGCAAGCTGCGCCATCGACGGAGTCGGCCACCGCAGAACGCACCAACGCGTGTGATTCACACGTTGCTGCAAGTGCACCGGTTTCATGTAGGAAGAACCCCATGCCTGCATCGTGTCACCCGCAATGCCAGCCATTTCATTGATGTTGTGACCGCCTCGCAGACCGATGTATGCATCCATTCGCTTCATGCGATCAAGGTCACTCGCAGCCATCACGTCAAATTGTGTCGCATCACCTCCGCAAACGATCGCCCGCGACACACGATTATTGCGAAGCACAACATGGGGATGACCACCCCGCTCACGGCATGCGGTCACCAACTCAATGACCATCTCCTCTGGCACATCGAATGCTTCAATCAATAAATGCTCTCCCGGCTTGATGGCCGTGGAATGGCTGGTTAAGAGCTTCGCCAATTTGGTCATGCGGGGGTCGTGCATCGTGTGCCTTTCATGATGTGGCTCGAAGCAGGCTGGTCACCTGTTCGCGGAATTCGAGATCGGGTTTTGGATCATCCCTGAACTGCACGTCAATCCGCAAGGCCTCTGCAGAAGAAATCGCTTGGCACCATGCACAGACTGTTGAGTCGGGTCGACTGCCGCCGGCCCAAAAACCATCGCCGGCTCGCCCCAGAGCTGCTTGGCCAGCGTGGCCAGGGTGAGCATCCCAGCGTTCTTCTGTTGCCCCGAGAAGGGCGGACTCAAAGTCGATGGACTCATCTGGTCGGGTTCCCGCAACCAGGATCACGTTGTCCGCACGGGGCATAAACTGCCGATACGCCCGGTCGAGCAAGCGATGAATACGAGCCGTCTCGTCAATGAATCCGCCAGGCAAGCCAATCGCCAGCGATACATGTCGGCCGTCCCCCGGGCCCACCACGCGAACCGCGCCAACTTCCAATCCTGCTGTGTCCCGCACAGTCAATTCATCGCCGACCTTGGCCATCGCAAGGAAGTGACTCGCCCGAACAACCAACTCTTGCATGGATACATCATCAATGCCGTCTGCCCATCGAATGCGAACAAGAAACGGTCTTTCAATCTGTTCGAGTACCCGAAGCCGGGGCGAGATGTGCAGCTTTCGTCCTGGCCGCTCATGATCATCTAAACGCTTGACATGCAAATACCACGCTCGCCCCTCAAATTGCACGTGGAAGTCGCAGGTACGGCCCGCTGGGGTCTGAACCTCGGTTTGCAATACACAGCCTTGACGGTGCAATTGATCAGCCACCATTGCCTCAACCCATAAATCGAGAAACCGAGGATGACTGCCTTGTGCCTCAAGCGATTCCAATAAGCCTGATAGACCCGGCACGTCGGCCCAACCTCGCACCCGATCGAGTAGTGCGGGGTGCAAATCGATTCCAAATTGTGCCAGACCGCCCCGTAACTCAGCCATCTGATGCGCCATCCGTTTGCCATCCATCGCTGGGATACAGTCGATGCGGCGGAATACGGCAGGTATCGTTCACAGTCTTGGAGGAAGGCCAGAGGGACTCACGAACATCGGCGAGTAGTTCATCCCCAACACGGATCCCTCGGGACAACGAGAGCAACTGCATTGCCTGCCGAGCACCCAAAGTCGTATGGATGGTAACGGTGTGGCCTGCATAGTCCCGATGCGTTACCGGGGTGCGTCGCTCCAAGAAGTTCACAGCACGAGAGTCGGCCGTCGCAAGCGTGACTTCCAAACTACGTGGCGGACCAATGGAAAAGTCCCGCACGATCTCCGCAAGCCGGTCGAGGCCTTCGCCTGTTTCAGCACTGACCGGAAGCGCATCGGGATGTTCGGCAAGCCACAAGAGTATGTCGTCGCTTCGCTCGAGCTGGTCAACCTTGTTAAGCACGAGTTGTCGCGGTTGATCGGCCGCGCCAATCTTGTCAAGTGTCTGCAGTACAGAGTCAAACTGTTGATGAGAGGTTGGATCCGATACATCCACCATGACCAGAAGTAGACTGCACTGCACGGTTTCCTCAAGCGTCGAGCGGAATGATGCCACCAAGTGATGCGGAAGATTTCGGATGAAGCCCACTGTGTCACTGAGCAGCACCGAATTTCCGTCACCGAGCGACCACTGTTCCACTCGAGTGGAGAGCGTAGCGAAGAGTTTGTCATGGGCGAATGCGCCCCCGGTTGTCAGGCGATTGAACAGACTCGATTTGCCTGCATTGGTGTATCCAACAAGTCCAACCGTGTAATGATCCTCATTGCGATGCGTGACCTCCCGAGCTTTGCGAGCATGAATCCCATCGAGTTCATTTTGCAAACGTTTCAGACGACGCTGCACAAGACGACGATCAATTTCAAGCTGTTGCTCGCCAGGACCGCGTGTGCCGATACCAATTGGAGCCCCGCCAGTCACTTGCCCGAGGTGATCCCACATCGCACGTAGCCTTGGGTAGGTGTACTCAAGCTGAGCGATTTCTACTTGCAGGCGTGCCGCGTGGGTCGTTGCTCGCCGCGCGAAGATGTCCAAGATTAGTTCGCTACGGTCCAACACCTTGACCGAGAGCAATTGTTCGAGATTCCGAATCTGAGCTGGCGTAAGATCGTGATCGAAAATGACAATCCCAGCCTTGACCATTTCAACAAGTTGACCAAGTTCCTCGACCTTGCCCTTGCCCAAAAAAGTCCGGCCAACGGGCTTGTACAGCCTCTGGGTCAGCATGCCCACCACTTCGGCTCCAGCAGTGTCTGCGAGTGAGTGGAGCTCCTTCAACCGGTCCTCAAGATCCACTGGATCACGCGGAAGCCGTACTGCGACGAGTACCGCTCGCTCCTTGGCAACCTTGATTTGCTCCCGCTGCTGCTGCGACATTGGTGAAAACGGGTCCTCTCGTTGCTAGATAGGATGCGAGGCCATCAAACTGAGAACCACGCACGCTACCGATCGTATGAGAC
>JAQWLT010000030.1 GCA_029247205.1 Phycisphaerales bacterium
GTGCATTGCCATAGACAGCATCGATTCGAGCACCTTCATCAAGGTTGGCATACAGACGATAGGTATCGCCTTGGTCGCCGCTGTTAACGAGCTCCATAGTCAATGATTGGAGCGGTGAAGCCATAGCCGTACCGGCTAAAAGAATGCCACCGACCGCACCAGCAAAGATTCCAAATTTCATATTCATTAGTAATCCTCTCCTCCCGTTCATACGGGATGAATTTAAGCCTCAGCACTTGGTGTACCTCAAGGCAACTACCGCTTCCAAGCATAAATGTACTGGATCAACAGTACTTACAAAGGTCTGTTTCCCACTTTTTGGTGATTTTTGTTGCTTCTAGAGCCTAGAGACGGCAATGGACAACCCGTGAAGAGTCCCTTCAGGCCTCCAAAGAGCTCTCAAGACCTCTAAAAGCCTGTTTTTTAGGGTCGGAGTAACACAGGCGGGCCCTCAAGAGGGCCCGCCTGTGCCACATGACCCCGAGGAGAATCGAACTCCTGTTTTGAGGATGAGAACCTCACGTCCTAGCCGCTAGACGACGGGGCCGGAAGCCATAGAGTCTAGCAGGAGCCGCAAAGTCAGGGCACGGTTGCCCCGCTACTCGGGCAGTGCGAGCACCAAGCCACCGGCCACCATCGGCTCAACATCCGCCACGCGAGCTTTGGCGTACCAATGCTCTGCGGCTGCCGCGTCGCGGATCACACCAAGTCCCATTTCGCAATGGGCAGCCATGACCAGCATCGCCGCTGGAGAACCAGCATTTGCAGCCCGCTTCCACCACATCAGCGATCGAACCTGATCCAGATCTGTTCCCCGGCCAGTTCCTGCAGCCACAGCAAGGCCAATCATCGCATCTATATTGCCTCGATGAGCCGCTCGGCGCCACCAGTCAATAGCGGCTGATTCATCTGTGCGGGTTCCTATTCCATCAAAGAGACACTTCCCCCATGCCGCCATCGCTTCAGCCCGGCCACCCTGGGCAGCTCGGCGAAACCATAGGCTTGAGCGAATCTTGCTCTTGAATATCCCCCGCCCGTCTCGATAGCACACTGCAAGGTCGTACATCGCATCGGCATGGCCTGATGCCGCAGCTGCCTGCCACAAAGCAACAGCCTCGCGGCAGTCTTGGTCGACACCTCGACCGGCAAACCAGACGCAAGCCAACCGATGCATGGCCTCGGGGTCCCCCGAGGCGGCTGCTTCGGCCAGCCAATCAGCTGCCTCGAGTTGGTCCCTTCGCACATGCGACTTCAACAAGAGCGATGCCAAATCACGCATCGCCCGTAGCTCCCCCACCTCTGCACTTGATCGAAGACGCATCGTGGCTTGATCCATGTCATCCGGTTCAAAGACAGGGGGAGGGCCAGACACTGCAAGACAGAGAGCGATTGGCAAGATGATGGGCAAAGCAGAGGGACTCCGGTTCAGGGGGCTCCTTTTGGCATCGACTGGCCAGAAGGGCTCCTGAAGGACAACTGCTGTCAACAACCACCTTTTTCAGGAAGGATGAGATTTGCCACACCTATGACTGCTTACCGGGTGAGTTTTCGGTATTTGATCCGTCGTGGGCGATCTGCCTCAGACCCGAGTTGCTTGCGTCGAGCCTCGTCGTATGCCGTCCAATTGCCATGACAGAATCGCACGCGCGAGTCGCCCTCAAAGGCCAGAATATGGGTCGCCACACGATCGAGGAACCAGCGATCATGGCTGATGACCAATGCCGTCCCACCAAACGACTCAAGCCCCTCCTCGATGGCCCGAATCGTGTTGACGTCAAGATCGTTGGTCGGTTCGTCGAGTAGCAATACATTGGCCCCCGCCCGCAGCGTGCACGCTAACTGCACCCGATTCCGCTCGCCGCCGGAGAGTGTCCCAACTTGCCGCTGCTGCATGGTGCCAGGGAACCCGAACTTTGAGACATAGCCGCGGCTATTGATCAGTACGCCGCCGAGATTGATCTCGTCATCCCCATCGCTAATCGCCTCCCAAACAGTCTTCCCGTCGGGCAGTGCGTCGCGGCCCTGTTCGGCGCAGGCCATCTTGACCGTTTCACCAATGCGGAGCGTTCCCTCGTCTGGCAACTCATCGCCGAGCAGCATCCGAAAGAGGGTGGTCTTTCCAGCTCCGTTCGGGCCAATGATGCCGACAATAGCGCCTGGAGGAAGTGAGAATGTCATGTCATTGACAAGTACGACATCGTCGTAGCCCTTGGCAACACCGTCGAGATCAATCACTAAGTCACCCAAACGAGGGCCAGGCGGCACAAAGATCTCGACCCCACGGGCACGCTCCTTGCAGTCCTGCGACATGAGGGTCTCGTACGCCTTGATACGAGCCTGACTTTTTGATTGCCTTGCTT
The DNA here is from genome assembly GCA_029247205.1 of Phycisphaerales bacterium. Taxonomy (GTDB): domain Bacteria; phylum Planctomycetota; class Phycisphaerae; order Phycisphaerales; family SM1A02; genus UBA12567. Next base: position 2,361 of record JAQWLT010000030.1, read on the forward strand.
GCGGGCTCTGCCTCACCCACTCCAATTCTCGCTGCAGCGCCATTTGCCGCTTGCCCTCTTGCTTGGTCTCGATGGCCAGACGCTGTTGCTTCTGCTCAAGCCACGACGAGTAGTTGCCCTCCCATGGAATGCCCTCGCCTCGATCCAGTTCCAGAATCCAGCCGGCGACATTGTCAAGGAAGTAGCGATCATGAGTGACCGCAATCACCGTTCCGGCATAACGCTTCAAGTGCTGCTCAAGCCACGCAACGCTCTCGGCGTCAAGGTGATTCGTCGGCTCGTCAAGTAGCAGAATGTCTGGCGTACTCAGGAGCAAGCGGCAGAGCGCAACGCGTCGACGCTCGCCTCCACTCAGTGTGTCAATACATCGGTCGTCGGGAGGACATCGCAAAGCATCCATGGCCATTTCAAGCCGAGACTCAAGATCCCATGCGTTGGCGGCATCGAGCGCCTCCTGGACTTTGGCCTGCTTCGCAAGCAGTTTCTCCATGGCCTCATCGTCCATCGGCTCGGCAAAGGACTCATTGATCTGATCGAACTCCTTCATGAGGCTGACGAGTTCTTGCATGCCCTCTTCCACAACCTCGCGAACGGTGCGGGTCTCGCCAAGCAATGGCTCCTGTTCGAGATAGCCCACGCTGTAACCGGGGACTTTCTGCACCTTCCCATCGAAATCCGTGTCAACACCCGCCATGATCTTCAACACCGTGCTCTTACCAGCCCCGTTCAGACCGAGTACACCGATCTTCGCGCCATAGAAGTAGGAGAGCGAGATGTCTTTGATGATGGTGCGTTTCTCGATCGTCTTAGAGACTCCGAGCATGGAATAGATGATGTCTGGCATGGGCTCTCTCTGGGTTCGGTAGTACAGTGCGCAAATGCGAACCGGTGTTGACTTGGGCGGAACAAAGATCGAGGCGGTGGTTGTGGATGACACCGGCCGGGTCGTGGTGAAGCAACGAATCGCGACGCCAAAGGGGAAGTATGACGCAACAGTGGCATCCATCGCAAGCCTGGTTGAGGCTGTCGAAGCCAAAGCTGGCGGTGGAGGCGATGTGCTCGGCATTGGTGTGCCAGGCAGCCCATCACCGTCAACCGGTCTGATGCGAAATTGCAACTCGACCGCGCTCAATGGAAAGCGACTTGGCGAGGATCTTCAACGGGCGATTGGCCGCGAGGTGCGGATGGCAAACGACGCCAATTGCATGGCCCTCTCAGAAGCCTTCGATGGTGCTGGGGCCGGGGCAAGCAGCGTCTTTGGCATCATTCTGGGGACAGGCGTTGGGGGTGGCGTTGTGGTTGAAAACAATCTTGTTGTGGGCGCCAATGGTGTTGCAGGCGAGTGGGGTCATATCCCGCTGCCATGGCCGAGGAGCGATGAACTCCAATGCCAACCATGTTGGTGCGGCCGCCACGGATGTTTGGAGACGTGGCTCTCGGGCCCCGCCATTGAGACACAGTGGATCCAAGCCGGTGGGCAGGCAATGAAGGCCACCGAGATTGCGAGATTGCACCCAGATTCTCAGTTCATGCAGCGATGGATTGATCGGCTTGCTCGCGCTACCGCGCTAGTCATCAATATGCTCGATCCCGAGGTCATCGTCGTCGGCGGCGGACTCAACGCCATCTCTGCGATCTATCACGACGTTCCCGCCCGATGGCCGGACTTTGTCTTCAGCGACGCGATTACAACCAAACTCGTCCCTGCAATGCATGGGGACAGCAGCGGTGTACTCGGGGCTGCTCGCCTCTGAACTACTCGTCTTGCACGTTGACCGAGGGCTGATCCATTGGGTCGCCAGTCGGCGACTCAATGCCAGCCTCAAGTGTCTCAGCACCTGGCGCAATATCGGATTCATCCAAATCAGCTTCGCGGTTGATCCGCTCGCGCTCGATGAATGGGGCCGCTGAGAACGGATCGCTTGGCCGCACGAAACCGCCATCGAGCGTTGCAAGTTGAGGATCACCAGCCGTGCCATCCTGATGCCGCATGGCAGCTGAACCCTCGGCGGCAATGGAGGCCTCCTGCTCATTGAGGTCTCCGGTGGCGACAGGGCCGCTATTGCATCCAACCATCGCTATGCACAAACTGGTACCGATCAAAACGTAGAATCTCATAGAAGAAGTCCTTTTCAAAGGGGATCACGTGGCAGGATACCGATTCATACCTTCGCTGCGGGCAGCAGATACTCCAACCTCCTCGAGTGCCCGCTATCCTGCACAAACAACAGGTGGGGTGGCAGAGCGGTTGAATGCGCCGGTCTTGAAAACCGGTATTCGCTTCGGCGGATCGCGGGTTCGAATCCCGCCCCCACCGTTTGCCGCCCTTCGGCCGGCGATTTGTAGAGCAGCGGAGCGGAAGATGAACGTCTGGAAATCTACACTCGTCGGCCTTCCGTTGATGCTGCAGGGCTGCCTTGCAAGCTCTTCTCCATTGCCCGCGATTGTTGAGGTACGCAATGCGAGGACTGGCTTGCCTGTTGCAGATGCCGCCGTACGAACAACTGGTGGAAATATGTTTATTCCACCACGATCTTTGCTCGCTCCACCCACATCAGCATGGGCAAACCCGGCCGGTGGTCGCGTTCATACAGGCGAAGATGGTGCTGCGAACCTTTTGCTCGCTGGAAGTAGACCGAACGAGTTAACCGTGACGGCTGCAGGGTATCCGCCGCTTCATCTGACTCTTGAAGCCCAAAAGACCAACGTTCGCGGCGCCTTAGAGTGGACTGAAGGACGACGATCCCCCATTGAAGATACGTGGGCTGGACCGAAGCTTGAAGTGCGCGTGCACACTACGCCTGAGATGTAGAGCCCTCAGCTTTTCTTCGGCCGGAAGATGCGTAGTAACTTAGTGATTGGGTCGTAGAACTCATCGACCACACGCTCCTTCAGCGGGATGATTGCGTTGTCGGTGATGGTGATGTGCTCAGGGCAAACCTTGGTACAGCACTTTGTAATATTGCAGTACCCGATTCCATCTCGATGACGCAAGTCAGCCAAGCGATCCTCGGTATCGAGTGGGTGCATTTCGAGCGCGGCCGTATATACGAGGAATCGGGGGCCAATGAACTCGTCGTGCTTGTGGTGATCGCGAATCACATGACACACGTCCTGACACAAGAAGCACTCAATGCACTTGCGGAACTCCTGCGGCCGCTCGACATCAGCCTGCGACATATTCCAAGTCCCATCCTCATTGTCAGGGGTCCGCGGCTTGAAGGGCTTAATCTTCTCCTTCATGCGGTAGTTCCACGACACGTCAGACACGAGATCTTTGATATTGGGGAATGCCTGCATCGGCTCAATCGTGACGGGTTTGGAGAGGTCAAGATCCCCCACCCGCGTCATGCACAAGAGCCGTGGCTTGCCATTGATCTCTGCACTGCACGAACCACACTTGCCAGCCTTACAGTTCCAACGACACGCAAGGTCGCCTGCTTGCTCAGCCTGAATTTGATGCACTACATCGAGAGCCACCATGCCGTCTTCCACGTTCACGGGATAGTCGACAAATCCACCCTCATTGGCTTGGCCTCGCCAGATTCTGAATGTCGCCTTCTGTGCCATTCAGCCCATCTCCTTAACGATTGCCTGTCGTTCTTCGGTCACACCGACGACCGGAACATGGGCCATCTCCATCGAATCATCATCGAGCCGGCGAACGACGGTGTTGACGGTGCCGAGTTGCTCGTCTTTCTCAGGATGATCCACCCGAGAGTGCGCTCCGCGACTCTCACGCCGACCGGCTGCCGAGCGAGCAACGGCTTCAGATACCGCAAGCAAGTTCGGAAGATCCAATGCCGTATGCCAGCCGGGGTTGTATTCACGGTTGCCAACCGCACTAGTCGTAGCCGCCCGCCGGGAAAGGTCGGCAATTCGCTCAACCGCTTGCTCAAGTTCGGGCTGCGTCCGCGCGATGCCAACAAGATCTTGCATCACATCTTGAAGTTCATACTGAATCGCATACGGGCTCTCACCAGAGGAACGCTCAAGCGGAGCAAGCGCGGCGGCTTCAATATCGCTCGCCGCATCTTCATTGATTGATGTGTCGCCGTGCTCGGACGCGAACTTCGCCGCTGAGGCACCTGCAATACGGCCAAATACCACAAGGTCCGACAAAGAGTTGCCGCCGAGCCGATTGGCACCGTGCAGGCCACCTCCACACTCGCCGCAGGCAAAGAGTCCAGGTACGCAAGACATCTGCGTCTCAGCATCTACCTTGATGCCGCCCATGACATAGTGCGTTGTTGGTCCAACTTCCATCGCTTCCTTGGTGATGTCAACGCCCGCCAACTCCTTGAATTGGTGGTACATACTGGGGAGCTTCTTCCGAATATGACCTTCGGCGTCCGAGAGATGCTCCTTGATCCAAGCGATATCAAGGAACGCCCCACCGTGCGGGCTCCCTCGGCCAGCCTTTACTTCTTTGACAATCTTGCGAGCCACATGGTCTCGCGTGAGCAACTCCGGCGGCCTGCGGGCTTCCTTGTCACCTGTAACGTACCGCCACCCTTCTTCCTCTGAGTCAGCCGTCTGGTCGGTATAGAGCGGCGGAATGTCGTCGAACATAAACCGCTTACCCTCGGAGTTCTTCAGAATGCCGCCTTCGCCCCGGACGCCCTCTGTCACCAGAATGCCCCGCACACTTGGCGGCCACACCATGCCCGTTGGATGAAACTGAACGAATTCCATGTCGACCAGTTCAGCGCCCGCTCGGTACGCCAGTGCGTGCCCGTCACCGGTGTACTCCCATGAATTACTTGTCACCTTGAAGGCGCGGCCAATGCCGCCAGTTGCCATGACGATGGCCTTGGCATGCACAAGGTGCAGCCGGCCTCGCTCTCGATCATAGGCAAGCACACCTGAGACGCGATCGCCATCCTTGATGATCTCGAGCACAGTCGTTTCCATCAAGAAGTCAATACCCTGATGAATGCCATGATCTTGCAGCGTGCGGATCATTTCAAGCCCGGTTCGGTCACCGACATGGGCGAGCCGCGGGTACTTGTGGCCGCCAAAGTTTCGCTGCAGGATGCGACCTTCCTTGGTGCGATCGAAAATCGCCCCCCAGGCCTCGAGTTCACGGACACGGTCAGCTGCTTGCTGCGCGTGGATCTCGGCCATTCTCCAATTGTTGAGGTACTGCCCGCCACGCAAAGTGTCAGAGAAGTGCACCCGCCAGTTGTCGCGGTCGTCGACATTGCCCATCGATGCAGCCATGCCGCCTTCGGCCATAACGGTGTGGGCCTTGCCGAGCAAGGATTTACTGAGCACCGTGACGCTTGCGCCTTCGGCCGATGCCTCGATGGCCGCTCGCAACCCGGCGCCACCGGCACCAATGACGAGCACATCACACTCTCGAGTCTGCCATGGCATGTCAGATAATTCTCCAGTCGGTCCAAACGCCCATGGCGCACATGCGGATATAGAAGTCAGTGAATCCCACCCAGAACAAACTCATCCAGGCCCAACGCATATGGCCTTTATTGAGGCATGAAACACATTCGTAGGCCTTCTTGCGGGCTGGTTTCTTTGACAAACTGTCAAGGCGACCGCCGATCAAGTGGCGAAGCGAATGGCACCCGAAGGTGTAGCCGCCCAGGAAGATGACGTTGCCAATCAGCACAAGTGTGCCCACGCCGATGCCCCAGTGTTCAACGCCGTCCGTGAGGAACCACATCCCCTTCCACGCGTCCCATGCCAAAATCAGAATGAAGATCAAGGCCAAGTACAAAAAGTACCGGTGGATGTTCTGCAAGATGAGCGGCAAGGACGCTTCGCCCCGATAACAAGATCGAGGCTCGCCGACCGCGCAGTTTGATGGGTCACCCCAAAAAGCCTTGTAGTACGCACCACGGTAGTAGTAGCACGTAAACCGAAAGCCACCTGGTGCCCACAGAATCAACAGCGCTGGCGACACCCAGAGGGGCATCCACTCAGGCTTGGCACCAAACATAGAAGGCTCGTGCGGGCCGCCGAAGACCAAGGGCGAGTAGAAGGGCGACAGATAGTGAGCCCCCTGTCCGGAGTAGAAATAATCTACTCCCACAAAGGCGGCCAACGTCGAATACACGACAAAAGCTCCGAGGCCGAGAAATACGACGATCGGCTGCAACCACCACGCATCAGTACGACTTGTTTGGCCAAATCGTCGCTGCTGTGGCAGCGGGAGCGGGGCCTGACTCATTGGGGATCATCTCCTATCAACTCGTAGACCCGTGCACCAAGGCCAGGCTTCACTGAGGAGACAATGATAGCAAGCCACTTTCACAAACGGCCAATCCCTACTGATTGGACAGGGTGCCTCGGCGCTGCTCGGGCTCAAAGAGCGAGGCCTGGATGTACCGCTTGTTCATGCGAGAGATGAAGGCGATGCTGATCTCCTTGGGACAGGCATCTTGGCACTCTGCGTGATTCGTACAAGCCC
>JAQWLT010000031.1 GCA_029247205.1 Phycisphaerales bacterium
GTGCATTGCCATAGACAGCATCGATTCGAGCACCTTCATCAAGGTTGGCATACAGACGATAGGTATCGCCTTGGTCGCCGCTGTTAACGAGCTCCATAGTCAATGATTGGAGCGGTGAAGCCATAGCCGTACCGGCTAAAACAAGGCCACCAACCGCACCAGCTAAGATTCCAAATTTCATTTTCATTTCCGAACTTCTCCTCTGAGCCGTGTCCTCGACTCAATCCTATAGGGGTGTAATTCCGCAGCGTGACGGCTGTGGCTTTCGATTCTCCCCACTGAAGTTGCATGCCTCTTTTTCAAGCTTCAGATCACGTCACCAATCCGTTGCCAAGGCCTGAGCTCCCTACGATTCCGCTTCCAGTCACAAACTACTCCAATAGGCTCCGCGGTCAAGGAAGTCTGGATCCCTCAAACTAGTTCAATTTGCGGAAGATCCGGTTTATGCGGGCAATCCTTGCGTCTTTCAGGGTACCTGAGGGATCTAAGGCACAGTCCGAACGATGATTCTTGCTGCAACAGGGGGTGACGGTTCCGAATGGCGTACGCCCGAACCATGCCATGCATGCAACCCATTGGCACTCAAGACATTCTGCTGCAAATTTGATGGGAGTACCCCTTTGACATCCTCTCAGTCAGGCTTGAGGGAATCGCGGATTCAACCGGACCAGGCTTCGAGTATGAGCAGGAGATCACGCACGCCGGCCCTGGCGGCAAAGTGGCACCACATGTTGGGCTCGAGCGGACCGAGTGGATTGAGGGCACGGAGGCACAAACGGCGGATGTCCAACACCGACCGAGAGGGCATAAAAAGGCACCCGCCGCTGCGGGGGAATGCAGCGGCGGGTGATCTTTGAGGTCAGGACTGGAGCCCGGGCAAATCCCGAGCAACCCGGTCTCCAGAAAGTCGAACAGATCAGGCGCGACGACGACGACGGCCTGCAAGGCCTGCGAGGCCGAGCAAAGCAATCGCACCAGGAGCAGGAACAGCTTCACCAGTGATCATGACTGTGTGTCCGGCCTGCCAAGTCTCGCCACTGGAATCCTTACCCTGGAAACCTGCGGTGAATGAGATGTCATACTCGCCGGAACCAGCATAGGTTGTGAACTGAGCCACGAGAACGCGGCCACCTACTGCTTCGCCCTGAGCGTCAGCTGGGGTCACGAACCAAGTGCCGTTCGCACTGTAGAGATCGCCGCCATCGGGGTCCCAACTGGTCCAGTCCATGCCGATATTCTGAAGAGCATTGTCTCCGCTGTACAGATTACCAATCGTCACGTAACTGTCCCACTCCATCGAAGGGGCGAAAGCGAAGTATGCATCGTTGATCGACTGGCTGGTTGCGCCGCCGAGTGCGTCCTGGTAAGCGCTCGCTCCATCTAGATACGAAACGTTGATTTGATTCTCAGAGTTGCCATACACGGCATCTAGACGGTCTCCAGAATCCATGTCGGCGTACACACGCACGGTGTAAGTGCCAGCAACGGCACCAGCACCCACCTGCTCAGTGAGGTCATAAGAAAGACCGTTCATGCCGGCGACAGCGGTGCCCGCAAGGGCAATACCGCAGACTGTGCCTGCAAACATAGAAATACGCTTTGTGTTCATTTTTCAGAACCTTTCTCTTCTCGTTAGAGGTCCACCAAATATAGATCCAGATCGTCCCCCACTTCCTCACTCGGGATTGAGGCTATGGCCTCTCGTGGAGATTGATCAGTTATGCCGACCACGCGTCGGCTTTAATCACTTCTTTGTTGTTAGAAACCACTCCCCCTGTGGGTCTACCCTTTCAATTCTCTTCGCGGCCGTAACCACACATTCTCACTTCGCACGTGCCTCTCCCATGAGTGGCAGACCGACTTCTTCGGTAAGTATCCTTCCGACCATACCTTCCGACCAGAACCAGTCAAGGTCACAAGTGGGCTGACTGAGACTTTTTTACGGGCCTTTGAGCTTCTAGATCCCCCAAATTGGAATGATTGTGAATGACAGTACTGCCCTGATTATCCACAGCAGTGGCCTTGGATGGTTCCACAAGCGAGCCCATAAGCAGCCGTGGAGCCGCTGAATCTACCTTTACAGGCACAATATGGCCAATAAACGCCGCTGCGGAGGCTGAATCCACCACATCAAATACTGTAATCATGTCCCCTGAAGTCCTACCCGATAACTGCACAGTGGATTTCTCCCACCCCAACTGCACAGGGCCGCTCTGCGGACGGGATTGCCCAAGTTTTTCCACAAAAACATTCTGAATCCGCCCAATCTCCCGCTCATGGACCCGGCGGCTGACCTCCGATTGAATATCCAGCAACTGATTGATACGCAATCGCTTAACGTCCTCAGGGACATCGTCAGGGAATCGATTGATTGCCACCGTGCCTGGACGCGGCGAATACTTGAAGACGAAATTATTCTTGAATGGCACCCGTCGCACGAGGTCACAGGTTGCCTCGAAGTCAGCCTCAGTCTCGGTCGGAAAGCCAACAATGATGTCACCGGCGATACCAGCGTCAGGCAGAAAGTGCTCAACCCGATCGATAAATTCCAAGTATTGACCCACCGAATACCCACGATTCATGGCAGTCAGAATGCGATCCGAGCCCGACTGCGCCGGCACGTGTAAGTACCGACAGATTCGGGGAGAGTCTCGCATGACCTGCAAGGCGTCATCGCCAAAGTCACGAGGATAGCTGGTCACAAATCGCAGTCGCAAGATCTCGGGAACTTCTTCGTGAATACGGTGGAGCAAGTCGGCAAAACTGGTGACGCGGCGGCCTGCAGCACCTCGATCCTCCCGCCGAAAGGCCGCGAGGCCGGGGCCGACCTGATCGCACTCCTTCCCCTCAGCCGATACCGCGGCTCCGTGGACGTACACATAGTGGTTGACCGTCTGCCCAAGAAGCGTCACCTCGATCACGCCCCGGTCCGCAAGCCGCCGGCACTCCTCCACGATTGCGTCCGGCGGACGATGCACCTCGGCGCCCCGCGTATTGGGCACGACGCAGTAGGTGCAGAACTTATTGCACCCACGAGTAATTCGTACATAGGCGGTCCGCCCCCCCGATTCTCCATCAACAGGCTCAAAGGCGCGGGAGAGGTCCAATGCTTCAAGTGAGTCCTCGGCGGCGGCAAGCGTGGCGGTGCGCCGGCTTTTTGAGCCCTGTAAAGCCATGCGATCTTGACGCGAGACCATTTCATTCTTCAGCACGTTATCAAGCAGCATTGGTAGCCGATCGAGTTCGGCAGGACCGCAGAGCAAATCGATTTCGGGTCGCTCTGCAAGTAAGGCTTCGCCCTCCCGCTCGGCCAAACATCCCAAAAGCCCAATGGTCACCTCACGACCGGCCATCTTTTCCTGCTTGAGCCGACCAACCCGGCTGAGCACTTTGTTCTCAGCCTGTTGTCGCACTGAGCATGTGTTGAACAGAATCACGTCCGCCACATCGCGATCGCTCGTGAATTGATAGCCAAGTGCCCGTAAGTGCCCCTTCACGAGTTCGCTGTCAAGCTCGTTCATCTGGCAGCCGAATGTCTCGAGGTAGACAAGTGGGCCGACTGACTGGCCATGAATCGTAGGCGTTTCCATTGAATCGCCCACTATAGAGGCATGCGAGCGACAAGGGTGTACCGCACAGAATCCCGTATCGTCGAGCAATCACAAAGCGTGATTTACACAGCCTCCTGCCATGCTCTGGCGGCGTAGCCCCCCTGCAACCGATAGCACTGACAGATGCCTCCTCGTGATCTCTTGCTGGTAACCGCCGCTGCCCTGCTGATGGTGGGCACGGTTGTTGTGCAGTCTGCTGGAATGACCGTCACCGAGGCTGGCACCATGGTGGAGTTGATCACCGATCGAACGGCCTTGCTCGCACTCGCGGCCTTTGCTGCGTTGCTCGTCGGTAGATGGGCACCAGCCCGTCTCATGAATTCAAAGGCTGTATCTATTGGCCTGGTCGTGATTGCCATCGTCTTGTTAGTGGCAGTACTCGCCCCTGGCGTAGGGCGTGAAGTCAACGGGGCCCGGCGATGGATTGACATCGGCCCCATCGGATTCCAACCAAGTGAAGTCGCGAAGTGGGCTCTGGTGCTCTTCCTTGCGTGGTACGCGACACGGCCAAGCCGCAAACTTGGCTTGATCGTTTCTGGCTTGCTGCCCGCGCTCTTGGTAGTCGCCATGGTGTGTGGATTGACGCTGCTGGAAGACCTCGGTACAGCTGTACTGATCGCCGCCGTCGCAACCATCATGCTGCTCGCTGGCGGCGCCCGCATCTGGCATATGGGCATGCTTGCGATCCCAGCGGGCGGTGTCATCGTGGCCGCCATCGCCACGGAGGGGTATCGGATCCAACGGCTCAAGGCCTTTCTTGACCCGTGGGCTGACCCCGCCGGCTCTGGGTACCACGTCATTCAGTCAATGAAGGCCATTGCACGTGGTGACATTGGAGGCCTCGGCCTCGGCAACGGGGTGCAGAAGTTTGGGTACCTCCCCGAAGACACCACCGACTTCATCGTCGCAATCGTGGCTGAGGAGTTCGGCGCCCTTGGTTGCATCTTGGTAGTCGCTCTCTTCCTGACCCTCCTCTGGGCTGGCTGGCGAATTGTGCAGATGCAGCGAAATCCGCAACGCCAACTACTCGCTCTAGGCATCACGGCAACGGTTTCTCTTCAAGCGATGATGAATCTGCTTGTCGTCACTGGCCTAGCGCCCACAAAAGGCATTGCTTTGCCACTCGTCTCGTCGGGCGGGACAGGGTGGATTCTCACTGCGTTGATGATTGGATACCTTGCTTCGCTCGACCCCACGCCAACGACCTCACGTACACCCACAACACGCCCGCAAGTTGTGCCGGACCCCACTGCGTGAGTGGCCCTGTCGTGCTGCTTGCCGGCGGTGGCTCAGGTGGGCACATCAGCCCTGGATTGGCCATTGCTGAAGCCGTCAAAGCAGCGAACCCTGATGCCACCTGCCTCTTTGCCCACTCTCAGCGGCCGATTGACTCATCCATGCTGGATCAAGCAGGCCAGACTGGGTTCCCGCTTCCTGCCCTGCCACCCTCTCTCTACCCAACCAAGGCGTTGCGATTCATCCGTCGATTCACGGCGAGCCGGCGAATCGCTGAACAGCGGTTGCGTGAAGACGGCGTAGACGTCGTCGTCCTACTCGGTGGATTTGTTGCCGCGCCAGTGGCAGCTGCGGCACGCCGTGTGGGCATCCCAAGTTTGCTCGTCAATCTCGACCGCGTGCCCGGACGAGCCAATCGGTGGATGCGGCCTCGAGCAACACACCTCATGTCGGCAGTGAGCACAATCACTCCATTTGCAGACGACGTCATTGGGATGCCGATTCGACGCGCTGCCACTCCCCCAGGTGATGCTGCACACTGCCGGCAAGCACTCGGACTCGATCAAGAGCGGCCGACCCTGCTCATCACCGGCGCCTCACAAGGCGCTGGCACTATTAATCGTGTGATTCCTGCACTTGCTGCAACGCACCAGTCACTCCTTGACACGTGGCAGATTGTCCATCTGGCTGGACCGGGCGGGGCAACGGATGTGCGAGATCGCTGGCGAGCGACAAGCATGAACGCAACCGTGCTCGACTTTCGACATGACATGGGCGTCTTGTGGGGATGCGCCGATCTCGTCGTCAGCAGAGCTGGCGCATGCTCCGTGGCAGAGATCGAGTACGCGGGACTGCCTGCCATCTACTTGCCTTATCCCCATCACCGTGACCAGCACCAGCGACATAACGCTGCGCCGAGTGTCGATGCCCAAGCGGCCATCTGTATCGAAGATTCAACAGATATCGATCAGACGCGGGCCGCCCTCGCAACCATGGCATCGGGCCTGCTAGAGCGTGGAGATGTCTTCAGGGCCATGCAAAGGGCGGCCAAGGCACGCAGTGGCCTCAATGGCAGCATGCCAGTAGCCAAAATGGTCGATGCCCTCGCCCGTCCTGGAGGCGGCTAGAAGGCCATACAAGCCACTCAGCACCAGACACTTAGGCAAAAACGTCCTCGCCCACTGAAATTGGCGAGATACACTGCAAGTGAACGCTTTGAGGAGATCACGCCCCGCCATGGCGTCTAAGAAGACAGGTAAGCAAAAGATGCAAGGTCCGGGCCAAACGCCCAGGCTCGTAGGTGGTGATGGCGATGACGCTCAGCCATGCGTCTTGCACCCCTGCGTCGTGCTGGCATCGGCCAGTCAGCAGCAGCTCACCGATGCCTTTCATACCGCACTGCTTGAAGAGGGTCTCGTGCCGCGAGTTGAACATGACCCACGCATGGCGATGGCCGAGGTGTGCCTGCTTCGCCGAGAAGCGAAGCAACGCCGTGGCACAGGAGCCGATCGCAGTACGGCAGCACCACTCATTCTCCTTGATCTCACTTGTCAACTGACCAACGAACTCATCGCAGCAATGCGGCAACATGTTCCAGACATTCCAGTGCTGCACTTTGATGGCACATCGCTGAACACTGTGCACAAAGCCCTTGATGCGGCAACCAAGCAACCGCCGGTCATTGTTCAGCCGCCACGCAGTATTGAAGTCAATGAAGATGAGTTGATGTCGCTACTCCGTTCATCGACAACTCATGACAAGGCGTCGAACTCATGAGCGCCACCCAACCACGCAAACGACGTCGGCGCATACTGACGATCGGGCCAGTGGCAGACATCAACGACCCCGCCTCAATCACCACCGAGGCGGTCGCGTCCCTCTTTGATGCGCTTGGGCTTATCGCCACATGCCCCGCACGAAAGCCAATTGAAGCAGTCCTGATCGCTGCGGAGTCGCCTCATGCGTTACACGAAGTCGTCCGGTCTGCGGAAGCAATTCGCCGCATTGATCCAACCATTCAAGTCATTCTTGTGGCAGAACATGCGCTAGGGTCCCCGATTGCCTCTCAAGTCGATCAATGCCTCGAACCCCCACTTGACGGGCCCTCGCTCGAACGGGCACTCGACGGAGTGCCGCACATCCCGCTCACAACACCGAGCATAGAACCTGCACAAACCGAGTCGATACCCACACACGCCATTGGTGACGCCGAACTACTCGAAGCAGTATTGCAAGACACCGGGCAACTCATTGCCCTTGCGGTGCAGGCCATTGAGCAACGAACCAATATCAAGGGCATCACATTCATAGCGGGCGGTGCCGGCGGTCCAGACGCTACACCAGTCAGGCGAGGCCTCGCCACATGGGGATGCCTCGAAGGTGGCCCTGTCGAAACCCTCGAAGTGTGGGCAGGCTGGCTTGCGAAATGGATTGCCCTCGCCGAAATGGTCAACTCACTACAGCAAGAAGCAAACCGGGACTTCTTGACCGGTACTTGGAACCGACGATGCTTTGAGCAGTACACCGCATCCGCAATCACGGACGCCCGCAACCTCCGCCAAGAACTAACGCTCTTTGTCTTTGACATCGATGGCTTCAAACAATTCAACGATCGGTTCGGTCACGAAGCGGGCGACACGATTCTGATCGCCATGGTCCGCTTACTTGGCTCGGTGATCCGCGAGGGGGATCGTGTGGCTCGGCTCGGCGGCGACGAATTTGCCGTGCTCTTCAGCGACTTCAGCGGGCCCCGAACGCCGGGCTCGAGACATCCCGACAGCGTAGAAGTACTCGCCCACCGATTCCAGAATCAAATCAACGATCTGCGCTTTCCCGAACTTGGACTCGCAGCCCCAGGCAGGCTCAGCATTTCCGGTGGACTCGCGACATTTCCTTGGGACGGCGACGATACGGCATCACTCTTGCGAATTGCCGACCAACGGGCGATCGAATCAAAACGACGAGGCAAAAACTGCCTCACATTTGGTCCAGACGACGTCGACTAGCGGACTACTACCCAAGAACACGCCGGATCCACTGCCCAGTTTGGCGGACGGCGTCGATGTCTACGCCCGTTGACAATCCCCGATCGGCGCAGAGTTCCAACAAGGACGTTGTCGAGAGGTTTCCCGGGGCGCCGGGCGCAAACGGACATCCTCCTAGTCCGCCGCAGGCTGAATCGAAATGCCGAATCCCGCAATCGATAGCGCGGGCGGCGCATGCGAGCGCTTCGCCTTGCGTGTCATGCAGATGCAGTACCAGACGATCAACCGGCTCGACTGGCGAGACGACCTCAATCAGGTGCTCAATATCAGCTGGCGTCGCCGCGCCAATCGTGTCTCCCAGATCAATTTCCATCGGGCCCAACTCCAACAGTCGCTCGGTCAGGTCGCGCACAGTTTCTGCATCGATTGGGCCTTCATACGGACAGGCGACCACACAACTGATGTAGGTGCGGACCGGGATGTTGGCCTCGCTGGACTGCTGCACAACGGGACGAAATCGTTCGATAGTCTCGTCGACGGTGGCATTGGTATTGCGAGCCGTGAATGCCTCACTCGCAGCAGTAAAGAGGGAGATCTTGTCAGCACCCGACTCGATCGCACGCTGCAGGCCCCGCTCATTCGGAACGAGCGCCGAGTACAACGTGCCTGCTCTGCGTTTGATCGCTGCGAAGACCTCTGCAGCATCAGCAAGTTGGGGCACACGATCAGGACGTACAAAGGCAGACACCTCGACTTCCGGCAGTCCGGCCTCGGCCAACTCTTCCACAAGACGCACTTTGTCCTCAAGAGACACGATGCACGACTCATTCTGCAAACCATCCCGCGGTCCGACGTCGGTGATCATGATGTCGTGGCAAGTCGTCATTGACCGTCTCCCTGCCGCCGTTGCCGTCTCTCTGCCAACTGCTGGCGAATGAAGAACACCAGCATGAAGGTACCCACAGCAAGTGTCAGGAACACGCCAAGTCCGAGCAACACCAATTCAGCAGTTGAGATGGCGCCAGCTTCTGGTAATGGTTCTAACGGCGCCATCATGACTGCGGCTCCTCGGACATGAGTTCGCGAACTTCTACGGGCACCAACTCGCCATCGGCCACCACCGAGACAACCGTTCCAGGCAACGCACTCGCCCAACGGATGGTGGCAATTGCAACTGTAGACCCACCGCGGAGAGGCGCTGGCGCACTGGATGTCACGGCGCCGATTGGATCACCCGGCGAGGACTCATTCCCCGCAAACACTTGCCCGCCTGCGATCGGCAGACGTGTGTCTGGCATCGAAAGCATTCTCGCCACTTGTTTGGGGTGCCCGAGATTCTGCATGCGAGCGACGACCTCTTGGCCGGGGTAGCAGCCCTTTGTAAAGCTCACCCGGCTGTCCAACACGCCAGTCTCATGCGGAAGACTGGTTGAGCCAAAGTCGATATTCCACCATGGCGTTCCTGCCTCGACACGGGCCATATTAAAAGCGAACCAACCAACAGTGCGGCATGCTTCGCATGCCTTGCGGCCATGGTCATGTAGCTGCTGCCATACCGCAGGCAGCAACCCTGTTGGGACATACATTCGAACGCCGGTTTCACTGGTCGTATCCAGCCGAGCAATGGCGCATAGAGCCTCGCCAAATGTAATGAGTTTGGACTCGCCAACCTGCGGCAGCGAACCACCAGCAGACTTGAGCAACGCGCTCAGGCCCGGACCGTGTACTTCCACCACACTGCATTCTGGTGCAATTTGTACCTGTACATCTTCTGCAAAGATCACCGCCTCGACGGCTGCTGCCACTTGGTCAACATCACATCGATCGCAGTCAAGCAAGATCATGTCGTCTTTGGCGACCACAAGAAGGTCCGCGATGATGCGGCCAGTACGCTGCAGGAGAAATGCCGAGGCAACGTGGCCTGGCCGAAGATGCTTGAGTTCTTGAGTCAGCAAGCAACCGAGCAAGTCGAGTCGATCCGCGCCACTTAATTGAACCACGCCTCGCTGCGACGCATCAATCAGCCCAACTCCTCGACGAATCGCTGCGTACTCCAGTTCGACCGATCCCACACTTGCCAGCACGGTTGTCTCTACGGCACTGTCATCAGGGCCCCAGTGAATGTATTCTGGTTCGCCGCCCGCCAACTCCGCCCGATCAGCGCCTGGACGATCAGCGCCACTGCGATCAATATCAGTGTGTGCCAAAGACGCTGCGAATTGGCGATGGTGCTCATGAAGCGGCATGACGCACGCCTCCGGCAGCAAGGATGAGTTGGCTGAAGAGCATCGCTCCAAGTGGTCCCTCGCCGCTGCGTTCGGGATGCCACTGCACGCCAACCCGAAAGGCCGCCGACTGATCTGCGATCGCCTCGATCACGCCATCGGAGGCGGTAGCCACGACATCGAACGATCCTGATGAACGCATCGCCTGGTGGTGCCTGCTGTGCACGCTTCCCACGCCAAGTGTCCCCGCCACATCATGCTGTTGACCACCAAGATGCATCTCGGCTGTTGGCCACGAGTCCGGCAGATGTTGATCAAGTTCACCACCAGCATCGAGCCCCATGAACTGCATGCCCAAGCATACGCCCAAGATGGGCATATCACGCTCACACGCTCGTCGGTACACCGCGAGGTCAAAGGCTTGTCGTAACTGCTCTACTTTTTGGGCACCAGGGTGGGTCGGCCGCCCCCACTCTTCCATGATTGGATCATCGCCCCCAGAGAGAATCAACCCATCACATGCCTCAAGGAGGGCTGGCACGGCCTCGAGCACAGGTGGCAGTACCACCGGAGTGCCGCCTGCTCGCACCACTGCAGCTGCATAGGCAGGTGAGAGTTTCATGCGACTGTCTGAGAGATCGGCTGTAATACCGATGATTGGGCCGGATTTCGGTCCAGATTGGGTCATGTTGGTCAAGTCCCTTCTCATAGCACGCTGATTCGGCTACCATTTCCGATTCGTCGCCTCGGACACGCTGTCCGGGGCTACTGACCCCCAGTATCCACGACGAGGATTGAATCCGCCATGGCAGCAGTTCGAGGAAATAGGCGTTCCCGCCAAATCAAGATTGTCCACAAAGATCACAAGGGTAATCCCTGGGTCGACTACAAGGATGTCGAAGACTTGCGGCGACTGATGACACCCAACGGCAAGATCTACTCACGCAAGCGTCTCGGCACTGGTGCCGCAGAGCAGCATCGTGTGAGTCAAGCCATCAAGCGTGCTCGGTTCATGGGCCTTCTGCCCTACACCAGCGGCACCCTGTAGACATCAGCACCCCACACGCCCAGTAAACCTACTTCGCACCCATCAGCCTGCGAACAAGGTTGGCGACGCGCCGAAGACGCAGCCGTGTCCGAATACGGCGAAGTGGTTCGTCATTCGGGTGAAGTGCAAACCCACGCTTCATCCATCCAGCAGCTTCAACGAGCCGATTGGCCTGGAGCGAGGCAAACGCCAAATTCGAGATCGATGCGATACATGCTGGGTCCGATCGCAGGATGCGACGACTCACACGCCTGCCGCCCGGCTGGTCTCCCGACAGATACCGGGCGCGGGCCAACGGACGAAGGATCGATACATCATCCGAGCCAGCATGGTTTGCAACAAACTCCAACACAAATACCGCTTCAGCAAACAGCTCGGCGGACAACAACAATTGACCTAATTTCAGCAAAGAATCAGCTGAGTCTCCCGCCAAGTCATTGGCCTTGGCGTCGCGAAGTCGCTGTACGTTCAGCACAAGCAATCGCTTAGCGTCGCCAACTTGGCCGAGTTGCAAAAGGCAGGCAGCCAAGTCGCGATCGCACTGCAGGTGTGTCCGGTCGAGGCGACGCACAAGTTGAAATGCAACCGCAGCCTGCTGGTAATGCCCTTGCGATGCGCAGGCAACGCCGAGTCGATAGTGCACATCTGGGTTGGCTGGGTCAGCATCGAGTACGCGTCTCAACACGTCCGCAGACTCTGGCTCCCGGCCAACGCGAGATAAAAGGTCAGCCCACGCAATGGCCACCTGTGCATCAACGGGTGACTCGCGGACCAGTTGTTCGTACAGCGGCAAAGCCACATCGAGTTGATCGGTTGCCACCAACACTTGGGCCAAATACTGTCGCGCTTCGCTATTGGCTGGCGCCATTCGAATTGCTTCCTCGAGGCACCACTTCGCCCGGTCCCATTCGCAACATTCAGCCAAGCTGCGAGCAATCGCCACCAGGCAGAGTCGGCTTCGTTCCTCTAAATGTAGTTCTGCGAGATAGAAACTTGTCTCCGCCTCGTCATGCTTGCCAGCGGCAGCTTGCACATCAATCAAACGAGCCCATGTGGCATCATCGGCAGGCTCGAGTCGCAACATGTGTTGCAGCCGCTCGGCAGCGCCATTCAGGTCTCCAAACCGGACACGTGCAGCGACGGTTGCATCGAGATACTCCCTTACACTGGGCTCGGCTTTGGCAGCGCAATCGAATGAGACGATGGCCTCAGCGAGACGGCCAGACTCAGTCAGAATCATGCCCAACTGGTGGTGCCACTCTGCCTGATCCGAGTCAATTTCAATTGCCTGGCGTAGCGAGGCCTCAGCATCTGCGAGCTGGCCCGACTCGAACAGGTCCATCGCTGTGCGTGCGAGAGTTTCGGCATCCACCCAATCGCTCATGCGTGCTCCTTGATGGGCTGTCATTGGCGTTGCGGCCAATTCGCCCAATTGCGAAGACGCAGTCTACAGCCGCGACGCCACCACAATGCATAGAATGCGAGCCTGACAATGCCATATAAACGCGCAAGTCTGGTCCCCCTTCTCTTGTTGAGCTGTTCGTGCGCGTCGCTGCCCAGCCCTGGAGCCAATTCGAGCCTCGATCCGGTGCCTGCAGAGTTGGATGCTTCGAGTCAAAGGCGGCTCCAACTAGCCTCACTCATTCTTGCAAGTGACTCAGCCAACGTCGATCAGGCGGCCCGAACGGCCGCTGCCTCGGAGTTGGTATCGCTCTCGCTTCCCCAGTCCAGAGAAGTACTCATTGAAGCAATCCAAGGAGATCAGCTGGATGTGCTTCGAGCAGTTCTTGAAGCCATGCTTGCCGCCGGCCCAATTGACCCGGCCATGCGGGGCCCACTGCTCATCCTGCTCCCTACATCACCCAGCGACGTACAAGACGTACTCGGTGAGTTGCTCGCTCGGCACGGCCAACTCGACAGCGGCACGCTCTCAGCCATTGGAGCCATCGCAAGCGATCAGGCATTGCCGCCCGAGGCACGCGTCGCCGCGATTCGAGCAATTGGATCGTTTCGCCATACACCAGCCAGTGCCGCCAGTTATCTCACTGCAGTGCTGCAACAACCCGAGCCAAACCCACCCGCTGTTGTGACTGCAGCAACTACGCAACTGTCACATCTCACCGGTCTTCCCAAGAATGAGAATGTCGAGCACTGGCTTCGTTGGTGGCAAGAAAATCGCGACCGGCCATCGGAACGCTGGTTAGAAGACACCGTCGATGCGCTCACTCGACAGGCAACGCGACAGGCACAAGACCTTGCCGCTGCCCAAGCCGATCGCGACCGCATGGCCGCTCGGCTCCTCGACACGATTCGTAGTTTTTGGCCCTTCCTAGCCATCGAACAGCAGCAAACAAGGCTCATTCCACTGCTCAATGATGAGCTTGCATCAGTCCGCCTATTCGGACTCGAGCGATTCGGCGTCCACCTACGGGACGGTCATAATGCTGAGGGAACCCAAGCCGCCGCCATGTCGCTCTTGCAAGACCCAGATCCGACGGTTCGCAGAGCGGTTGCGTTGCTGCTTCCAGAACTCGATCCCACTGCCGCCAATGCTGCGGCGATCGCGCGGTTTGGAGAGGAACGCGACTCTGTCGTGTTGGTCGCCTTGCTACCGCGGGTGGCGACAGCCAAACCTGGGCTCCTCACGGCAGAGACGGTCGACCCATTGCTCAACAACCCTGAGGTTCGCGCAGCCGTCATCGATGCCCTCGGCACCGTGTTTGCAGATGCCGCACGGCGAGGCACACCGGAAGCAACGGCCTTGCTGCCGGTCGTCAGGCAGAGCTTTGTCACGACACCGACACCGCAATCGGGCCAAGTATTGGCACTAATCGGCACCGACGAAGATCTTGACATGCTCGAGACGCGCCTTGACGATGAGAACACCGCATGGCGAACGTCGATCGCAAGTGCCATGTTTGCCCGTGGTGTGCATGCCCCGCTTCTTGCACGTGCCAACGATCCGGCGATTTACCCGGTCGCACTGCAAGCGGTGCAGCAAGTCACGGGCATCAACGGCGTGCTATCGCTCGCCACGATGAGCCCGCCCGAACAACACACCGCACTGTGGACACAGTCCTTGTTAGATGCCGCAGCCAATGTTCCGCCAGCTGATACGTTGGCCGCGGATGATGCCATCGCAGAAGTCGAGGCCATTTCAGCGGCCCAGCGGGTCGCATTGCTACGGGAGGCCTATACATCAGAGGACTTGCCCGAAGCCTATGTCGCTCCCATCGCTGCCCGGCTTGCACCGCTGGTACTGCTGACCGGCGATCCTCGAGCCGCCTACGGGCTACTTGAGCAAGTCCCCGAAAGTCGGCTCACCGAGGAACTTCGACGACTCAAATTTGAGTCTGCTATTCGAGGAAGACTGTACGACGATGCCGCCACCGTCGATGATGGTGCACTTGCCTGGATCGCCATGTACGAGTCGCTGCATGAGTCACAACCAGATGCGGCTGACTTGGTACGTACAGAGATTGTTCGCCGCTTCACCGAAGCACTTGACGATTCCATGCGAGAACGCCTTGGCGTCGCCGAAGACCCCATGATGGGTGATGCGAGCCAAGACACATCGCCCGAGTAATTCAACATCGCCGAACATTGATCGGCGTACTGATCACATGAGGACACCTATGGCCACCAAGAAGACAACAAGGAACCCACGAATGCGTTCCGAACACGACTCCATGGGCGAAATGCAGGTGCCGGCCGACGTGCTCTACGGCGCATCAACACAGCGAGCAGTCCTCAACTTTCCCATATCAAGTCGGCCCGTTGGATGGGAGATGATTCGCGCCTTTGCAAGGCTCAAGCGATCCGCCGCCTACGCCAACCGTGAACTTGGAAAGCTGGACGCCCGTCGCACTAAGTTGATTGTCGCTGCATGTACCGAGATCATGACTGCACTGACTGACCCCGCCACACGAGCTGGCATGATGCGCCACTTCCCCGTCGATACCTATCAGACAGGGTCTGGAACTTCGACCAATATGAATGTCAATGAAGTTATCTCAAATATGGCATGCAAAGCTGCCGGCAAGCGAATTGGCGCACAAGATCCAGTACACCCCAATGACCATGTCAACATGGGGCAGTCATCCAACGACACATTCCCAACAGTCATGCAGGTTGCCGCAGCAGTCCACATGAAGGGAGTGATGATTCCATCGCTCCAAAAACTTGCGCGTGCACTTCACAGCAAGGCGAAAGCATTCGACGGCATCGTCAAGATCGGCCGAACACACCTACAAGATGCAACACCAATCAGGCTGGGGCAAGAGTTCAGCGGGTTCGCCTCGCAAATCGACAATGCTGTCGCTCGTGCGAAGTTGGCAATCGACGCAATTACCCCCCACCTGCCAATCGGCGGCACAGCGGTCGGAACAGGGATCAACACCGATCCGAAGTTTGCCTCACTCATTGCCAAACGCCTGACAAAGGAAACGGGAATGCGGTTCCGCGAAGCAAAGAACCACTTCGAGGCCCAGGCAACACGTGACTGCATGGTCGAGGCCCACGGGCACCTGCGAACGATCGGCGTCAGTCTGTCAAAGATCGCCAGCGACATTCGATTCATGGGATGTGGCCCCCGTTGTGGCATTCACGAGTTGGAACTACCTGCCGTGCAACCTGGGTCTTCAATCATGCCCGGAAAGGTCAACCCCGTCATGGTGGAGTCGGTGATGCAAGTCGCGATGAAAGTTGCTGGCAATGATGTCACCATTGGAATTGCTGGCATGGGTGGAACTGGATCACTGATGGAACTCAATCTTGCCATGCCCTTGCTTGCAGAGACCGTTCTTGAAAGTATTGCATTGATCGGAAATGTCTCAGCCGTGTTCAGCGACAAATGCGTCAAGGGGCTGAAGCCTAATCGCAAAGAGATCGCAGCCACTGTTGAACGAAGCTTGATGCTTGGAACAACGCTGGCCCCGGTCATCGGCTACAACGAGGCTTCCAAGATCGCCAAGGCTTGCTTCAAGTCAGGGCAAACGATTCGCGAGTACTGCATTGAGCACGAGGTGCTGCCGGCGGATGAACTCGACAAGGTGCTGAACGTCATCGAGATGACACATCCGCATACAACTTAAGATCGCTCTATCGATCTGGCCACAATAGACTCGCCAGCGAGGCGATCGGCCAGGCTGGAATGCCTTGGGCATTCAGGATTTGCCGAAGCCCGTGGCCTCGCCCATCCCATGAATCAGCAAGCCGTATTGACTCAACGCGGCTGTCGCCCTTGCAGCCCGCTGCAATGAGTGCACCAAAGCCAGTTGCCTCAATGACAATGGCGGAAGCATCGAGCATGTGGAGCAGTACCTCCAAGTCGCTCACCTCCAGAGGACCAAGCGAGCAGGCCCCGTCCGCACCATCGTGCCCTCGAAGGGTTGGAATGAGAATGCGTGTATTGGATTGCGTCAGTTCGCTCGCTCGTGGCAGCATCGTGAGCGGCGCCTCGGCCCAGCCGTGAATGAGGACTACCACTGGCCCATTTCCGCTGCCTTGAATATCCATGACCGGCAGATCAAGCCCATCCCGCGTTCGCATGATCCAAGACGTGCCGGTGAGGCCAGCTGTATCAATATCAATCGGCTGCGCCGACGCAAGCGCACGCCCCGCTGCACCACCCCGAGGATGACGAGCGGCATGTATGAGCATCCAAGTTCCGCCCACCAGCCAGATCAACAGCGCAATTCCAAACACAGCAAGCAGTGCCATCTCCCAATAGTACTCTTGCACCTACCATGCCGCCCCATGAAGCCATCACTTCAAATTGGCGAGATATGCGAGGTCCAGGTGCAGGTCACCGAAGACATGTGCCCCGCCTTCGATGGCATCATCGTGCACCACGTGTACTCGACCTGGTCGATGGCCCACCACATGGAACTCGCGGCCCGCAAGGTGCTCGCACCGCACCTCGAGGCAGATGAAGAGGGAATCGGTGGTCATCTCTCAATCGATCATGTTGCCCCCGCAATCGTTGGTACGAGCGTCTGTGTTCGTGCCGAGGCCATCTCTGTAGATGAATCAGGCGTGACTTGCGAGGTGACGGCGTGGCAGGGTGATACCCTGCTCGGTCGCGGGCGGCAGGTGCAGCGTGTGTTGCCCAAGTCGGTCCTTGCCAAGATCATCGACCGCGCCACTCGGCGCGATTCTTCGGAGCCTGCCCAGTGAGTGAGCAAACACATCTGTTGACCGAGGTCGACGGCCACGTCGCCATCATTTCAATCAACCGGCCAAAGGTGCTCAATGCACTCAATCTGGAACTCATGCAAGATCTTGCCGGACTTCTTGAAAGCTATGACGCTGATGATTCTATTCGCGTGATTTTGCTTGCTGGCAGCGAGCGTGCATGGGCAGCAGGCGCCGACATTGGCGACATGGCCACTGCCACTCGCAAGGACATGGAATCGCGTGACCAATTCACACAGTGGGAGCGCATCAAGTCGATCAAAAAACCGATCGTCGCCGCCGTCAGCGGCTTTGCACTCGGGGGCGGATGCGAGTTGATGATGCACTGCGATGTCATCATCTGCAGTGAGACCGCCAAGATCGGCCAGCCGGAAATCAATATCGGTGTCATGCCAGGAGCCGGCGGCACGCAGCGACTCACCCGGGCCGTTGGCAAGGCGCTCGCGATGGACATTGTGCTCAGTGGACGATTCCTTTCAGCTAAGGAAGCACTGGCATACGGACTCGTCAGCCGTGTCGTGCCACGTGAGCACTGGATGGATGAAGCCAAACGCGTGGCCCACGCCATCGCCACCAAGGCGCCGATCTCGCTGCGAAATGCGAAGGAGTCGGTACTCAATAGCGAAGAGCAGTCGCTCAGCGCAGGACTCGTCCGCGAGCGGCAGTTGTTCTATGAGTTGTTTGATACCGAGGATCAGAAGGAAGGCATGAGTGCCTTCATCGAAAAACGTCGCCCATCATTCACGGGCAAGTGAGGTAGATCATGGCAACCGCCACCGAGTTCAAAACCATTGCAATGACTTGTGTCGACCACGTCGGCACAATCACCCTCAATCGACCCGATGTTCTGAACGCGTTCAATGACGACATGGGCGTTGAGTTCATCGCGGCGCTCAAGCAAGCCGCAAAGGACACAGATGTCCGCGTTCTTGTCATTACCGGAGCGGGACGAGCGTTTAGTAGTGGACAGGACCTTGGTGATCTCGAACGGAAGTATGTGCCCGGCCACGTGCCAGCTCTTGGAGCTGACCTTAAAAAACGCTACGACCCATGGGTCAAGCTGATTCGCGCGATGGACAAGCCAGTCATCGCTGCGGTCAACGGAGTCGCCGCTGGTGCGGGATGCAGTCTTGCGCTTGCATGTGACTTGCGGATTGCATCTGAACATGCCAAATTTATCGAGGTCTTCATCAATGTCGGGCTCATTCCAGATACGGCCAGCACGTGGATGCTGCCGCGACTCATCGGGCTCGGCCGAGCAATGGAACTCTGCATGAGCGGCCGACCTGTCAAGGCCGACGAGGCACTCGCTATCGGTCTGGTCAATCAAGTCGTGCCCGCTGATGATCTTGAAGCGGCTGCCGCAAAGATGGCCGGCCGTCTGGCCTCTCTACCAGGCAAGGCACTCTCACTCACCAAGCGGCTACTCAACGAATCCTTTGAGCGATCACTTGTCGAACAACTTGACGCTGAATCGTTCGCTCAAGAAACTGCCGGCCGAACGGCCGATCACTTTGAGGGCGTCACAGCCTTTCTCCAGAAACGCACGCCTGAATTTACAGGTAAGTAGGACCACAGATGCCAACGGTTGGAATACTCGGAGCTGGCGCCATGGGCGCTGGTATTGCGCAGGTCGCGGCGACCGCTGGCTGGGACGTGCGGCTCATCGACGTCGATCCAGCGACTGCAACCGCTGCCATTACGGGAATTGAAAAACGAATTGAGCGCAGTGTCGCCAAGGGTCGAATGACGTGTGAGCAAGGCAAGACGCTCATGCAACGGCTCCACGCATCGGTCATGACAGATCTCAACAACTGCGACCTCTTCATCGAAGCTATTGTCGAGGATCTCAACATCAAGGTTGCGGCCATGACCCCCGCAATTGAAGTACTGCCTGAATCAGCCATCATTGCAACCAACACATCATCACTCTCGGTCTCTGAACTGGGCGAGCGAATCGGGCAACCGGCCCGAACCTGCGGCATGCACTTCTTCAATCCTGCGCCGATCATGAAGCTCGTTGAAGTTGTTCGTGGTAAGTCCACCGACGATGCGTTGCTTGATCGCGTCGCGGACATCGCAGCGTCTTGGGGAAAGCAGGTGGCCCGCTGCGCCGACACCCCCGGCTTTATCGTCAACCGAGTGGCACGACCCTATTACCTCGAAGCATTTCGCTGCCTCGAAGACGGGGTGGCCGACCCGGCGACAATCGACGATGCCATGCGGAGCATCGGCGGATTCCGTATGGGCCCATTTGAACTCACCGACTTCATTGGCCATGACGTCAACACCGCGACAACTCGAAGTGTGTGGGAACAGTGGGACCGCCCCTCGCGGCTCTCGCCAAGCGCCACGCAAGAACGACTTGTCTCAGACGGCACGCTTGGCAAGAAGAGTGGCTGTGGCGTCTACGACTGGTCAGGTGACTCGCCGGTATGCGTGCTGCGACCGCCACAGGACGGCCGCACAGCCAGCGACGGCTTATCTGGCCCGGCGTCGGAATTCTGCCTCAAGGCAACGATTGATTCGGACAGCGCAGCCAAGGCCTCCGATGCGCAGCGAATCGTATTCACACGAATCCTGCTTGCCGTACTCAACGAAGCCGCATGGGCTGCGCACGATGGCGTCGCCGAGCCCGCAGACATCGACATCGCGATGCGTGCCGGGGTCAATTATCCGCGTGGGCCCTTTGCGTGGTCGCAAGACATCGGAGAGTCAGTCGTGTCCGAAACGCTTCGTGCACTTGACGATTCCGTTGATGACGGGCGATTCTCGCCGCCCGGCTGAGCCTCACGGCGTACTCGGCGTCTCGACCACTTCAGCCGGCGCTCGCTCCGCCTCGGCCATCGCCGCACGGTACTCGTCGAGTTTCTCTTGCCCGCTTTCTCGCTCCGTTTGTTTGGCGGCGTCAAGATGCAACTCCTGCCAATGCACGGCTTGGGCAGGGTTACCCATCGCAAAGTGCAACTGCGCCAATAGCCGCTCACTCCCGTCCTCGGACTGGTCATGCACACGCATTGCCGCAGCCATCAACGCATCGGCATCCAATGCAAGGAGCCGCGCGGAGTCGCGAGCAATCACATACAAGACAAGCTCCCGCATCTCCTGAGGAGCTTTCTCCTCCCTGGCAGCGAGCAGTGGTGTGAGAATGGCCTTGGCCTCATCAACTCGGTCGAGCCGCGCCAGCGCATCGGCGCGAAGCACAGTCAGCTTCTGGCGATTGACTGGTTCAGGCTCCTCGACCGCGTCGGAATGCTCGATCGCCTCATCGATGAGTTCCAGAGCAGGCTGAGGCTCGTCATGTTGCAAGAGCGCACTGGCGTAACTCCGGACCGCTCCATGTCGAGTGGTGGAGTCGGGTTCCAGATGCGCCTTGGCAGACTCGGCCGCTTCCTTGCGAATCGCAAACGCCACTTCGTCCCGGTCGGCCAAGTCATACAGCCTGGCGGCGATAGATTGCAGGCCGATGAAACCATCGTCATCCGCTCCAAGATGATCACGAGCCTTTGCAAGCCACCTTTCAGTTTGTGAGAGGCCACGCTCGACCTGGTCAGATTCCACCAGTGCGGCGATCAATAGGGCCTGTAAATTTTGAACGTTAGGGTGGTATGGGCCCAGGAGGGCCTTCACCATCTCGATGGACGTCTGCATGAGTGGCTCACCCTCTTCGATCTCACCCTTGCTAAGCAAGACGACAGCCAAGGCCGCGCGAGCGTTGAGGACAGTGTGATGGTCCGGGGCGTGCTGTGCGAGCAATTGTTCATACGTGTCGCGAAGCCCCCCCACGTCGATGATCTCACCGCTGAGGGCAGCGCGGGCCTGCTGGAGACGCATCATGACGCTCTGGGTCAACGCATTGCCTCGGCCGAAGCGGCGTTCGTACCCCTCGTGGGCTCGTGTGAGCAATGTCTCGCCTTGGGCCATCATCTCGCCGTCAGTCGCAGCGGCTCCAACCAAAAACGTAATGACGCCGTGAATGTGGATGATGTCAAGCACCGCTGCATGGTCTTCGCCAAGCACCTCCTGCAGCGCATCGGTGGCCTGCTGAAGCGCGACTACCTCGTCCTCGAGTCGCTCTTCCTGTATCGCCTTCCCCCACTGCGTAAGGGCCAAGAGCGCATCGGCCTGAAGTGTGATCGGGTGCTTGGGACCAAGCACAGTGGAGCCAGTCTCTGAAGCTGCTTCCAAGAGTTCCAGCCCCTCAGCGTTCATGCGGGCCTCCACATCCTGCTCGGTGGTCATGCTCGCATTCTGTAAGAGCATGCGTGCATACGTCGTCTTAGCATTCAGTGTTTGCTCATGGGACTCGCCGTAGCGGCGGCTTGCGACGGCATGCCACTCGCGGCTCAGTTCCAACGCCTCGGGAAGACGAGTCAAAAATACCAACGCCAGTACGCGGGCCGCCATGGCCTCAATCAGAATCGGATCGTCTTCAGAGAGACTCGCACGTGCCCGTGCCAACACATCAAGCGTCAGACTGTCGGCTTGGCGTGGACGCCCCTGCTCAGTCCGCATCCGCCCCAACACGGTCATCGCATGAAGCACGCGGAGATCATCGGGGCCCTGCCGCGCCTCAACTGCTGCCATGCCCGAGGTCAACTGCTGGTCCGCATCCTGAAACATCTGCAACTCGAACATCAACTCACCGATCATCAGCCGTGTCTCGGCGGCCAACTCAGGCAGGTCAATAAAGCGTGTGTCGATCCCCCCAGCCGCCACCTGAAGTACCTGCTGTGTATTGAGCGTTCGCCCCTGCGCATTGCGGGGGCTGGCCATGCCCAGCACGCTCTGGAGAAACAACTTCTGCGCCGCGGCCTTGGACAACTCGGCTTCAACCTGCTGCTGCGCAGCCACAGCCACCTCCTGAGCCCGATGCGCCTTGACTGCCAGCACAATGCTCACGGCGGTTGCTGAAACGAGTACCGCGGCAATGACCATCGTCGCCACCACTGCAGCTTTATTACGTCGCATCAACAATGAGAGTTGATAGGTCAGGCTCAGCGGACGCGCTGAGATCGGTTCTCCCTTGATGTACCGCTCAAGATCCTGCTTAAGTTCCAGTGCCGACTGATATCTGTACTCGGGGTCCTTGGCCATCGCCTTGGACACGATCGTCTCCAAATCGCCACGAAGTAGTGGATTCACTACCGACAAACGCGCCGGAGGTTGTTCTCGCACAATCTTGGCGGCATCGAAAATAGGAACCGATTCCAGATCGTATGGCGCCTTGCCACAGAGCATCTGATACAGCACCACACCCATCGCATACACATCGCTGCGCGTATCAATAATGTCTGGGTCTGCTTCACACTGCTCGGGGCTCATGTACTGCAGCGTCCCCACAAGCACACCCACATCCGTCTGCTGTGTTGTGACGGCCAAATCAGAGTCGGTCGAACGCGCAACCCCAAAGTCAATCACCTTCGGATTGCCTTGCCGATCAATCAGAATATTGCCGGGCTTGAGATCGCGATGAATGATGCCCTTCTGATGACCATGATGCACCGCATCGCACACTCGAGCGAAGAGTTCTAACTTCTGAGGAGTGTCGAGTTTCTTGTCGATGGAAAACTGATTCAGTGTCTTAGCGCCCGCGATGAACTCCATCGCAAAGAATGGAACGCCGCCGGTGCCGTCGTCCCAGGTACCGGCCTCGTAGATCTGCGCGATGCCTGGATGATGCAAGCGGGCCAAAACCTGCGATTCAAATTGGAATCGTCGCAGGGCGCTGCTGCTGGTGATGCCCCGCTTCATGACCTTGATGGCCACCTTGCGGCGTGGACTCTCCTGCATGGCCTCGTAGACGATGCCCATGCCGCCCGAACCAATCACCCGCCGAATCGAAAAAGGGCCGATCGTCGGAGGTAGATTCGCCTGCGGAGGTTGTGGTGTCGGCGGCATCTGAACCGTCTGGCGATTGCGAATATTGTCCGCTGGGTCGTCCTGCGAATCTTCACCGCCTGGATTGACGCTATCCGCCATCATCAATTCCACTCCCCTTTGTTTCGATCACTTTAACAACTCAACTTGGCTGGGCTGTCCAAAGTACAATGCCGCCCATGCCACGCCGCGCCGCCATCGTGTCCGCCGTTCGTACCCCCTTTGGCAGGTATGCCGGCGGTCTAAGCAGTATTCGCCCCGATGATTTAGCCGCCCATGTCATTCGCATCGCCGTCGAACGAGCCGGCATTGACCCAACCACCATCGATGACGTCTATCTTGGTGCCGCCAATCAGGCAGGCGAGGACAATCGCAATGTTGCCCGAATGGCCGCCCTGCTCGCCGGACTTCCGCTCGAGACTCCAGGCTGCACGGTCAATCGCTTGTGCGCTTCCGGACTTGAGGCAATCAATATTGCGGCAAGAATGATCGAGGCCAATGCGGGTGATGTGTATATCGCCGGCGGCGTCGAAAGCATGAGCCGCGCTCCATTTGTCATGGCCAAAGGCACGCGTGCCTTCGACCGTACACACGACGTTCATGACACCACCATTGGTTGGCGTTTCACGAACCCCACACTCGCCGCGATGTACCACCCCTTTGGCATGGGCGAAACTGCCGAAAATGTCGCACGAAAGTTTGGCATCTCGCGTGAGGCCCAAGACCGCTTTGCTGTACTCAGCCAACAACGCTGGGCGCTTGCCGATGAAATGGGTTTCTTTGCAGACGAACTTGTCCCAGTCGAGGTGCCACAACGCAAGGGCGACCCACTGATTGTGGATCGAGACGAACACCCACGATCCGGAACAACGCTCGAAGCGCTTGCCAAATTGCGGCCTGCTTTCGCGACTGACGACCTTGGCACTGTGACAACAGGCAACTCCAGCGGCGTCAATGATGGCGCTGCCGCCCTCGTGCTGATGGAGGCCGAACGGGCAGTTGCCCAAGGGCTACCAATCTTAGCACTGGTCGGCCCCTCCGCCTCGGCAGGCGTTGATCCGGCAACCATGGGCCTCGGGCCAATTCCTGCCACACGCAAAGTCTTAGATCGCGCCAAATTGAAAGTTGCCGATATTGACCTGTTTGAGCTCAATGAGGCCTTTGCCGCGCAGTCAATTGCGTGCACACAGGAACTGAATCTCGATCTTGACCGCGTTAACGTCAAAGGTGGTGCAATCGCGATTGGGCATCCACTCGGCGCCAGTGGTGCCCGTCTTGCAACAACCCTTGTTCACGAGATGATTCGACGTGAATCTCGCCATGGTGTGGCTACACTCTGTGTAGGCGTTGGGCAGGGACTTGCGACTGTGTTTGAACACCCTGCCTAAGATCAACCGTCACACGTGCGAAAGGACTACTGCTATGAGCGGCGCTGCAAACCCTGTCTCGCCTCCGGATATCACAATCACGGCCGACCCTGAAAAGTTGGCCGCGTTTGAGCAACGCATCGCAGATGGAATCCTGATCGAGCCAGGTGACTGGATGCCTGACTCGTATCGCACGCTGATGCTCCGCATGGCTGAACACCACGCCAATAGTGAGATCATCGGCGCGCTGCCTGAAGGCGAATGGATCACCCGCGCGCCAAGCATGCTTCGCAAACTCGCGTTAACTGCCAAGGTGCAGGACGAAGTTGGCCATGGACAAATGCTCTACCGCGTTTCGCAAGAACTCGGCAAAAGTCGCGACGACATGCTTCGCGACCTCGTGACTGGCGTGACCAAATACCACAACTGCTTCAACTACCCGTGCCCTACATGGGCGGACATTGCGATGGTTCAGTGGCTCATCGATGGGGCTGCCATCATGAACCAGAAGACACTCGCTGATGGCGCCTACGGCCCCTATGTCCGAACCATGAATCGCATCAATATGGAAGAGGCCTTCCACTTCAAAAGTGGCGAGGACATGGTGCTCACGCTCATGAGCGGCACCAAGGGCCAGAAAGCGATGACGCAAGAAGCCTTCGATCGCTGGTGGCCAATCTCTCTGGCATTCTTTGGCCCCGCCGATAAACCAAATTGCGAAGAGTTGCCTCCAATGAAATGGCGACTGAAGATCGAACGAAACGACTCTCTTCGTCGTCGCTTTGTCAATCGGTTTGCTCCCGCTGCCATCGATCTTGGCCTCATCATCAATGTGGTCACCAAGAATGAGCAGGGCTTCGTAACATCTGCCAAACCCGATGAGGCCATCGCATTGGACAAGTCGACCGGAGACTGGTCCTTCACACAACCAGATTGGGATGAGTTCTGGAGAGTCATTCGTGGCAACGGCCCATGCAATGCGCACCGACTTGCCTTGCGGCGGTTCTCCTATGACCAAGGCGCGTGGGTTCGCCGGGCAATTGGCGATGGAGCGGTGGCCACGCCACCTGCTGCCTAAATGTCAAAAGTGCGAGAACGAACGAGGTCGCCAGAGGGTGATCTCCCTGCCCCCACCCCGGACGCCAAGCAGTGGGTCGTCTACACACAAAAACGTGAGGGGGCCCCATTCAAGTGGGCCGGGACAGTCGAGGCAGTCGACACCGAACTCGCCCTGCAGTACGCAAGGGAGCACTACGGGCTTGATGAAGCCTGTGTGGGCCTCATCACCTATGAGCATGGCGACAGTGTTGACGGCGAATACAGCATTGGGCCGCTTGTGCCTCAGAAAGCTGATGGCACAGATGGGGACGAGTGGCTCGTCTTTACGCTCGCCAAGCGTGGCGGCAATCACCAAACTGCCGGAACAGTCAACGCACCCGATGCCGCAACCGCAATCAACCGTGGCACTGCAGCATTCGCCGATGGCAAAGCATGCAATATTCGCGTCGTCCTTGCCAGCGATGTACATGAGACGACCGACGAAGAAATGGTCATCTGGCGAACACATGACATGACCTACAAACTGGCCAAGGGCTATAGCAAGCAAGTGCGCTCCAAGTGGACTCGCATCCGCGACAACCCGGCCTACGAGCAATACCAAAAAGAAGACATCGAAACGCACTTCTAAGGCAAACGCATCATGCAGAACATGCTGGCAGACCAACTCGCAAATATCGTGCTGATGCACGCCGATGACAAACTCATGCTCGGCCACATCCAGAGCGACTGGACTGGGCTCGCGCCAATACTTGAAGAAGACATCGCCGCTTCGGCAATGGCCCAAGATGATCTCAGCCATGCGCTGGTGTTGTATGAGTTTCTTGGCGAACGGTTCAAACTTGATCCGGATGCCATTGCATTCGACCGTGACCCCTGCGACTACCGCTGCTGCGACTTGGTGACGATCCCAGATGAGTTTGACTGGGCCACTTCGGTGGTCAAGCGATGGCTCACCGCTACATTCTCTCAATTGGGCCTTCACCGGCTTGCAACAATGACTGAAGGTGATCTCGGAGATCGTGCCAAACGACTGCTAGATGAGCAAACTATCCAAGTCACCCATCTCAACCGTTGGATGACACGCCTCGGCCGTGGCTCTATAGAGTCGCATGATCGCATGCAAGCGGCGCTGGACCGCCTCTCAAGTTCGGCTGGCATGATGTTCGAGCCGCCAGACGCCACACTTACTGAAGACGAATCGTTCTGCTGCGGACGCGACGAGCTCTTTACTGAGTGGGCCAAAGGCATTGGCATCACACTTGACGCTGCCGGCCTGTCGGCGACAATCACGCTGCCAGATCGATCAACAGGCGGCGGTCGACGCGGCGAACATGCGCCGCACTTCATCGATCAACATGCTGAACTTACCGAAGTACGGCACAGTGACCCGGCTACGTCATGGTGAGCATCGCTGACATCGATGGCGTGCTCGATGGGGTACCGGATCCCGAGTTGCCGATCAGCATTGTGGAACTCGGCATGGTCATCGGCGTTGAGTTGCAGGGCAGCGAAGCGAACATACGTCTCGTACCCACCTATACGGGTTGCCCAGCACTTCCAATGATTGAAAAAGATGTGCGAGAGCAAGTCGGACAACTCGATGGAATCGACTCTTGCACCGTGCAGTGGTGCTTTGAACCAGCATGGACACCCGATCGGATCTCACCAGGAGGCCGCGCCAAACTGTCGGCCCACGGCGTCACCACGCCCGCGTGTGCTTGCAGCGGTCAGACCACGGTCATTCTTCGTACCTCAGCCATCGGATGCCCCTACTGCGGCTCATTCAATACCAGGGTCGACAGTCCATACGGGCCGACTCGATGCCGCGCCATCCACTTTTGTGAGGCCTGTAGAAACCAGTTCGAGCACATGAAGCCGCGAAGCTAAGCCGCAAGGCCACAAGCTCGGGACTGCTACCATGGGCGGTCCATGTCTGGCCTAGAACCTGACAAACCGATCGAAGCCTCGTGTGACCCAATGCAGGCATCTCCACCGCTCCCTGCGAGCGGATTTAACACTCGCGCAATTGATCTGGGCCGTATCGAGTGTCTGCAAATACTGGATGAGCATGGCGATATCGAAGAGGGGCTCCAGCCCGATATCGAAGACAACGAATTGCTCCGTGTCCATCGTGCAATGCTCTTAAGCCGCGCCTTCGACTCGCGCATGCTTGCCATGCAACGCCAAGGACAGATGGGCACATTTGCTCCAAACCTGGGGCAAGAAGCGTGCATGATCGGGCAGGTTTGGCCTCTTGGCGATGAGGATTGGTTCTCACCCTCGTACCGTGCCTTTGGCGCGCAGATTTGGCGCGGCTGGTCGATGGAACGCCTGATGACGCTTTGGGCTGGATACCACGACGGCTTTCCTCCGCCCGATGATGTGAAGGATCTACCATTTTCGATTGTCATTGGCTCGCATGTCCTACCCGCAACGGGCATTGCCATGGCCATGCGCCGGGCCAAAGACCCACACTGCATGGTTGTCAACTTCGGCGATGGGGCATTCTCCCAAGGTGCGATCACCGAAGCAATGAACTTCGCGGCTGTTGATCAAGCGCCTATCGTCTTTGTGTGCGAGAACAATGGCTGGGCGATCTCAACACCACTGGATAAACAGGCTGGAAATGAAGTGCTTGCCGCACGTGGCGCCGGCTATGGCGTGCACTCGATTCGTGTCGACGGCAACGACATCCTTGCCATGATGACAGCGATGAAAGAAGCCTGTGATCGAGCTCGACGCGGCGAAGGACCAACCCTGATCGAAGCCATCACGTTTCGGATGAGTTTGCACACAACCGCCGATGATCCCACTGTCTATCGCGACGAGTCGCTCGTCGAGCCATGGCACAACCGGTGCCCTATTCGACGATTTGAGTTATGGCTCACACGCACCAATCGACTGACCACACAAGACTGCGATCGTATTCGCGAGGAGTGTGAGCAAGAGGTACTCGATGCGCGTGCGTACTTCCGCAAAAACGCGACTGCAAAACCGCGCGAGATATTCGATCACATCTACGACACCATCACCCCTGAACTCGAATCGCAGCGCATGGATTACCTTCGCCGCCTCGATCGCAAGGGGGTGGAGTGATGCCCAAATGCACAATGGTGGAGGCTCTCAATCTGGCGCTCGATGAGGCGCTGGGGAATGATCAACAAGTCTGCTTGATGGGACAAGACATCGGCGTCAATGGTGGTGTGTTCCGGGTCACCAAAGATCTCCAAACTAAGTACGGCGCCGACCGCGTGATGGATACACCCCTGGCCGAATGTGGCATCATTGGTACCGCTGTGGGCATGGCGATCTATGGAATGAAACCCATTGCCGAGATTCAATTCTCTGGCTTTACGATGCAGGCCTTTGACCAAATCGAGCAGAATATGGCTCGCTATCGCAATCGCACCCAGGGCCGATTCAACATCGACATGGTGATGCGAGCGCCCTACGGTGGGGGCATTCGAGCCGTAGAACATCACAGTGAATCACGCGAAGCCTATTGGGTTCACACGCCTGGCCTGAAGGTGGTCATTCCATCTGGGCCACGCAATGCTCGCGCCTTACTGGCGGCCTCCATTGCTGACCCAGGACCCGTCATCTTCTACGAGCCAAAGGCCATCTACCGCGCCTTCCGCGAGGATGTTCCTGACTCGCCGGAAACGATGGAACTTGGCAAGGCCAATATCGCGCAGTCTGGCGATGACATCACAATCATTTCGTATGGCGCCATGATGCGGCCTGCCCGTGAAGCGGTTGAAGATCTCACCGAGTTACACAGCATCAACGCCGAACTCATTGACCTCTTAACGATCTCGCCAATTGATACTGAAACGCTGCTGCAATCAGTGACCAAGACAGGCCGCTGCATCATCGTGCATGAGGGACACCAAACGTGCGGCGTCGGTGCTGAGATCGCAGCAAGGCTCGCCGAGGGTGGTGCGTTCGAGTATCTCGTTGCGCCGCTTAAACGCTTGACAGCCCCGGACATCCCCCACCCCTACTTCCAAGTTGAACAGCACTTCCTACCCGACCCAGATGACATCATCGGCGCGGCGCGGGAACTCATGGAGTGGACCTAGTCGAAATGACCTCGACGATGTATCAATTCAAGTTGCCCGATCTCGCCGAGGGTGTCCATGAAGGTCAGGTCATTCGCGTGCACGTGCAGGCAGGGCAATCGGTTTGCGAAGACGATCCACTGATGGAAGTCGAAACCGACAAAGCCGCCGTCGAAATCCCCTCTCCGGTATCCGGCCGCGTCGTCGAAGTACATGTATCCGAGAGCGAACTTGTTCACGTTGGCGACGTCATGGTTACGTTTGATAGCTCCAGCGCTCCAGCGGCGAGTGCGCCGGCTCCAGCTACAACCACCACGCCCATTGCAGCAACGAACACACCTCCTGCCGATCCGAGTGGCAAGCGAAGGCCCGCATCACCCTCGGTACGTCGACTTGCACGGGAACGCGGGCTCGACCTCACCCAAGTACGCGGATCAGGACCTGGCGGACGTGTTACTCGCGCTGATGTCGAGCAAGCCGCAACTGCTCGAATGACTGACTCGCAGGTACCCCCCCCGGCCGTCTCGCCCGACGTCTTGAGCAGTGAGACATCCACACCGATCGCTGCAGTCCGCATTACGCCTCCGCAATCAACTCCAACGACTGCCATTGAAGGCGTTGCTGACAGTGATCAGTACGGAAGTATCGTTCGGCAAGGTCTCTCGCAAGCCCGGCGAACAATCGCTCGCGTCATGCAAACATCGTGGCAGACGATTCCACATGTCACCGATAGCAATGACGCTGACATCACCGAACTTGAGGCAATGCGTGGCTCTTTTGTTGACAGCGATTATCCAGATCGCCGCATCACGACACTCGCATTTGTTATTCGCGCCGTATGCCGAGCGATGCAGAAACATCCAATTCTCAATGCCACGCTTGATCTAGAACGCGACGAAGTGATCTTTCGCGAATATGTCAATATCGCAGTAGGTGTGGAAACACCCCGCGGACTCGTCGCGCCTGTCATTCACAACGCACATCTCATGGGCATTGGTAAGATTTCTGACCACCTAGCGGTCATGGCGCACAACACCCGAAGTGGTGCCTTTGGCGTAGAAGACACTCGCGGTGCGACTTACACAATTTCAAACGCCGGTGCCATGGGGCGAACGCGATACTCAACACCCATCATCATGCCTGGCACCGTCGCTTGCCTAGCAGTTGGCCGTGCCCGCAAAATGCCATGGGTCGTTGATGATGAAATCGTGCCACGCCTGATCATGCCACTCAGCCACTCCATGGATCATCGTCTCGTGGACGGCGGCCGCGAAATCCCCTTCATTGGGCATGTCATCGATGATCTTGAACACCCCATGCGGTTCGCTCTCTAGCAATAGATGCGGTTCGTTATCGTTATAGACCGCTCCCCCCAATGGGGAGTCTCTACGAAAGGAAGACCATGCGACCACTTATGACCCTCGCAGCCGGACTGGCTTGCACCCTCACCTTCTCCGCAACAGCCCAAGACAGCGCACCCGCCGAAGGCGCCAAAGCACCAGAGAAGTCGCTTTCTATTGGCGACAAAGCTCCGGGCATCAAGGTGGCCAAGTTCTACCACGGCACACCTGTTTCAGAATTCACGCCCGGCAAGACCTATGTCATGGAGTTCTGGGCAACGTGGTGCGGACCGTGCGTCGCGCAGATCCCCCACCTTGCCAAGATGCAGGCCGAGTACAAGGACCAAGGCGTTCAATTCGTAAGCACAGCTGTTTGGCAACGCGAAGACACGCAGGCACTGAAAGAGAAAGCCGTTGCTGACTTTGTCACTGGCAAGGACGGCAAAATGGCTTACACCGTTGCCATCGATGATGATGGTTGGATGGCTGACAATTGGATGAAGCCGGCCGGCCAAAATGGCATTCCTGCGGCCTTTCTCGTTGGCAAGACTGGTGTGGTCGAATGGATCGGACACCCCGGTTCCCTCGACGATGTGCTCAAGCAATACGAGGCTGGTACGTGGGACCGCGAGCAAGCCAAGAAGGAATTCCAACAAGCCAAGAAGGAATTCCAAGAGGAGCGTCGCTTTGCCACGAAGGGCCGTGAGATGATGATGAAGATCATGATGGCTGAGCAATCCGGTGACCGCGAAGCAGCAGGCGTTGCACTGGCCGAGGCCATCAAGGAATTCCCCAATAACCTCAACGTCCAAATGATGCAGTTTTCATTCCTCTTGGCCGACCAAACCACGGCTGGCGAGGGCTACGCACTTGGCAAGCGAATCATGAAACAGCATTGGGATAATGCCGGGATTCTGAACTTCCTCTCATGGCATGTCGCAGACGACAAGACCGTCAAGAGACGCGACATGGACTTCGCCCTCGAAGCGGCAAAGCGTGCCGACGATATCACCGGCAACGCCGACCCATCGATCCTTGATACGCTTGCCCGCGTCTACTGGGAGAAGGGCAATCGGGCCAAGGCCATCGAAATGCAGCAAAAGGCTATTGCCGGGGCGGACGAATCTCAGAAGGGCGAACTCGAGACCACGCTCGCGTCCTATCAGTCAGAAGAGTAGACAATCACTCACAGAGAAGCCTTGACGATGGCCCGTTGCCTCGCGACGGGCCATCGTTACAATTCCGCTCATGGTTGTGGGTGAATTTACAGAAGATGCAGATATCGTCGTCATTGGCGGTGGGCCCGCTGGCTACGCCTGCGCCTTTCGCGCGGCTGAATTGGGCCGGGATGTGGTCTTGGTTGATCCTCGTGGCGTGCTTGGTGGGAACTGTCTGCACGAAGCATGTATTCCAACCAAGACTGTGCTGCATGCAATTGATCTGACTCGGCAGTCATCGCACCCATGCCTGACGGGCGATCCTCCCAGCATCGACGCCGACGCAACCCGCAAGTGGATTGACCGCATCACCAAGCGGCTTGGTGGTGGGCTCGCTGCGGCGGCAAAGGCCAAAGGCGTTGAGATTCTTGCCGGTCGTGCAAGGTTTCTCAGCAACCGCGAGATTCAAGTTGCAGGGGAACACGTCAGCCGAATTCGATTCAAGCGGGCAGTCATTTGCTGCGGCGGTGGCGAGCAACAATCCGCTAACGGGGCATTGACAGTCAATGCACTGTGCGATTCGCTTGATCGCGTGAGCGGCACAGCCGTCGTTCTTGGGAATGGGCCGTGGGCCCTTGAAGCAGCCGCGATCTGCTACAGCATGGGGGCATCCACCACGCTCGTGCCAGGCAAGCACCCTGTGCTGCCGGGCGTGCCCACCCAACTTGTCGACACCATTGGCAAGGCCTGTGGTTTTGACATCATGCAAACCGGCGAAGCCAGTGTTGAGGCGACCAATGATGGTTGCCGCATTACAGTTGGCGAGCAAACGCTTGACCCTGATGTCTTCATCGATGCCTCATCCAAACCACCAAACCTCGACGGCCTCGATCTTGACGCTGCAGGCGTAGAACTCACTGACGGAGGTTTGATTGACACTGATGAACGTTGCGTCACCAGCGAACCCCGCATCCTTGCTGCCGGAGCCTGCGCCGAAAGTATGGGGGACGCAGGCATGTCGCTTGCACAGGGACGCGTAGCCGCAGAAGTCATCGCTGGCCGCGCTGCCGCCTGGGACCCTGCCGCCGTTCCGACACTGGTGTTCTCGCATCCACAACTTGCATGGTCTGGATCATGCCCAGACGACGCCGAAACGCTACTCATCCCGTGGTCGCATAGTGGGCTCGCCATCGGTATGAATGCTGGCACCGGTTGCACACTGATCTGCTGGGACAAGGAATCAGGCACGCTGCTCGGCGCTGGGGCTGTTGGCGTTGGGGCATCCGAAATGGCAGACCTCTTTACGGTCACGATTGAACTCGGCTCTACGTTGCAGGACCTCGCTGACATGTCGCCAGCTCACCCCACCCGCAGCGAGTTGCTGCTCGAAGCGGCGCGGCAGGCACTCGGATGAGTAAGAAGTCCCCATCGATCGGCATGTTCCTACTCGTACTGGTTGCACTTGAAGCCGTGCTGGTTGGAATCATCGTGCTGATCATCCAATACCTGCCCGCATGGCAAGGCCCTGGCATTAGTGTCATTACTTTCGTGGGCATCGCGCTCATTGCCAGAGCAGCCTTCCGGCTGCTCTGGAATCGAATGCTGGCACCGTGGCCTCCGCTGGAGATCCCCAGTCAAGCAGTACGCCGCTCGTTCCAATCATTCAGTTTCGGCAACGTCAATATGACGTTCAGCATCAATGCAGCCGTCGATGACACATACTTGCATTTGGAACCCATTCTTCCATGGCGAGTACTGGGCGCTCACTCGGCAAGTATCCCGTTTTCAGCGATGACACCATCGGACCGCAGCCGCACGGTGCGAATCGGAAACCACACCGTATGGGGGCCGAAGTGGTGTTTCAAGAACGCGATGGCCGACTAATTACGCGTCCCGGCTCGTCTTCTTGGTCTCGTACAACACATCAGGAACACGCTGCGCCAAGCGACTTTCAGAAGCTGACGAAAGAGGCTCTACTTCTTCTTCGGTCTGAAGATGTCGCTGCGCCAAGTGCTGATACACCTCGGTGCCCCGCGACTTCCAGCCGATCTCCTTTTCAGAGAGTTCGCGAATCTGCTTGGCTGGCGACCCAGCCCACAACGTATTGGTCGGAATCTCAGTTCCTTCCTTCACAAATGCAAGTGCGCCAACGATACTGTTCTCGCCGACGACCACGTCGTCCATAAGTACGGCATTCATTCCAATGAGTGCGTTACGGCCCACCGTGCACCCATGGAGAACCGCCCCGTGACCAACGTGACCGTTCTCGTGAACGACCACGTCCTTTCCGGGAAAGCAGTGCACCACGCATGTGTCTTGTACATTGCTGCCAGCCTTGAGTTCAAGGCGACCAATATCACCGCGAAGAACAGCGGCTGGCCCCACGAGACAGCCCTCACCAATGATGACATCCCCGATGAGCACCGCTGTTGGATGCACAAACGCGCTTGGGTCGACGACCGGCGTGATGCCTTCATACTTATAAGATGGCATCAGCTGACGGCCTCTTCAACAGGCGCCGGAACTGGAACGCGACTGGCCACAAAGCGGAATCGATCGGCCACAAATGCAGCGTCGCACAACGTGGCGTTGCCAGATGGATTGGCACCAGACACATGAAAGTCACTGAACGCAGATGACTGATTGACCCAAATCTGCCCTGATAAATTACAAGATGTCGAGACACCCGCAGCGGTCAATGCATCTACAGCACGATCCAGCACATCATTGCTTCGGCTCCAGACAGCTGCGGTCAAGCCTCCTTGTGATCGCGCCGTATCAGCTGCGATCGCAATTGACTCGGCTGAGTCGGCCGTCCGAACGATGTACACGATTGGGCCGAATGCTTCTTGTTGATACTGCAACGCATCGCTGGCATCAACTTGCAAGATCAGCGGTGTGGCAGTGCGAGCGTCTGGGAATCGCTCGTTATCGATCGTAGTGGAATCTCGCAGAACGGTCGTTGCCGAGCTTCGGGCGGCGTCAATTCTCGCTGCAGTGTGCGTTGATTGAATCGCACCCAACACTTCTGCAGCACGAGCAGGGTCAGATACAAACCAGTCCACAGCCTTCACGATTGCGGCGGCAGCATCATCAAAGGACATACGACCCTCAGGCGTGTCAATGCCACCTTCCGGAATGTAGATATTCTGCGGGGTCGTGCACATCTGACCAGAGAACAAGCAGAGTGAGAACGCGATATTTCCGGTCGTACCACGCACGTCATCAGTTCCATCGAGCACAATCGAGTTCACGCCAGCCTTTTCGGTATAGACCCGGGCTTGGCGGGCATGTGCTTCAATCCAATCTCCAAAGGCGTTCCCGCCAGTAAAGTCGACAATGCCAATATCGGGCCGCGTCACAAGGTCTTGGGCCACTGGCTCATCGTGTGAATCGCAAACCAATGTGATGACATTGGGATCAAAACCTGCTTCAGCCAAGACTTCTCTCATGACTTCTACTGTGATCGCAAGAGGCAACACCGCGCCAGGATGGGGTTTGACGATCACTGCATTACCGGTGACCAAACTGGCAAAGATGCCGGGGTATCCATTCCATGTGGGGAAGGTCGAGCAGCCCACCGTCACGCTGATGCCGCGCGGAATGATTCGCCACGTCTTCTCAAGCGTCACGGTTTCGGTCTTCGAGACACGCTTCTGCCATGTTGCTGTCGTCGGGCAGCGTTTCATTTCTCGGTAAGCGTAGGCCACTGCTTCAAGTCCACGATCCTGCGCATGTGGACCACCCGCTTGGAAGGCCATCATGAATCCTTGGCCAGTGGTGTGCATGACTGCGCAGGCCATCTCGAATGAGCGTTGGTTCAAGCGATGTAAGATTTCAAGACACACGCCAGTTCGCGTCTCGATTGTTGCCTGTTGCCATGCTGTACATGCAGCACCGACAGATTCGCACAGAATGTCGAGATCAACACGTGGATACGAGATGCCCGTCTCGATTCCATACGGAGACTGCTCTCCATCGATCCACCCGTTGATGCCAGGTTGATCAAGTTCAAAGCGGCCACCTAATCTTGACTTCCACGCTTGGCGCCCATCTTCCTTCGCAGTCTCGCCATAGATGCGTCCGCTTGGAACCTCGGGGTAGGCCGACCAGAACCCACGGGTCTCACTGGCGGCCAGGGCCCCGTCGAGTGTCTCGCGATATCTTTCAAACCAGTCTTGTGCCACGGGTGATCTCCTTCAAACGAGATGCATTGTAGGTCCACTGAGTGCCGAGGCATGGCTCGGCTCGCTGCCGACTGTACAATTGACTCGGCCATCCATTGTTGGAGGCGACGAATACTCGATGACCACACCCCCACATACCGCCGGACTACGCAAAGACATTTCACTCTTTGGCGTTTTTGCGATCGCTCTGGG
Organism: Phycisphaerales bacterium; assembly: GCA_029247205.1. Taxonomy (GTDB): domain Bacteria; phylum Planctomycetota; class Phycisphaerae; order Phycisphaerales; family SM1A02; genus UBA12567. The sequence goes on from JAQWLT010000031.1 coordinate 36,543, forward strand.
CACTACGATCAGCAGTGGTTTCTTCCTCCTTCCCGGCTTGGCCTTTGCTCAGGCCGGCCCAGCCATCATTGTCTCGTACTTGCTTGCAGGGCTTGTAGTTCTCCCCCCCCTACTCTGTAAATCGGAACTCGCTACAGCCATGCCTCGGGCAGGGGGCGTGTACTTCTACATGGACCGCGCATTTGGACCGCTTGCAGGCACCATTGCTGGGCTGAGTACATGGATCTCGCTCACGCTCAAGACCTCCTTTGCCCTCGTTGGTTCAGGCTACTACATTGGACTTTTCATTCCTGATCCACCAGTTCTGCTCATTGCGATCGTTCTTGCGCTGCTCTTTGGCGGGATCAACCTCCTGGGTGCAGGCAAGACAACGCGCATGCAATCAATGCTGGTAATCTGCGTACTCGTGCTTCTCTGCTGGTTTTCCACATGGGGCAGCTTTGACATCGACACAAGCCGATTCAACAACTTCTGGGGTGCCGGAAGTGAAACCGTCATTTCAATGGTAGGCGTTGTCGTAGTTTCGTATATGGGGCTGACCAAGGTGGCGACTCTCGCCGAGGAGGTCCGTAATCCTGAACGCAATCTCCCACGTGGCATGCTTCTTGCACTCTTGGCAGCGGGTCTTATCTACATGACAGGGTTGGCCGTGATGATCGGTGTCATTCCTGCAGCGGAGCTGGCAGAGACGTATACACCTGCAGCACTCGCTGCCAAGTACTTCTCAGGCCAAGCCGGCATGATCACCATTTCTATTGCTGCCATTGCGTCATTCTTATCTGTTGCCAATGCCGGCATCTTGAGCGCCTCCCGATATCCATTGGCGATGGCTCGTGATCACATCTTCCCTCGCTTGTTTCGTCGGCTAGGCCGATTTGGGACACCGCTCCCGGCCATTTCTTTGACAGTGGCGCTGATCATTGCAGAAGTCATTTTTCTCGATCCACTCATCATTGCAAAGTACGCCGGCACAATGAAGCTTCTTCTCTTTGCCGGCGTATCTGCAGCGGTCATCGTCATGCGAGAAAGCAAACTCGATTCATATGACCCAGGGTTCAAAGTTGCTTGGTATCCATGGGTCCCACTGCTTGGCATCGTCCTGTGCGTGGCTGCAATATCCGTTCTTGGAGCCGCCTCAATCATCTTTGCGGTCATCATGATCGCGATCGCCGTCATCTGGTTCCATTTCTATGCATCCGACCGTGTCGATCGATATGGCGCCATCTTTCACGTCTTTGCAAGACTCGGCGAGCAACGATTTGACGCGCTCGACACCGAGTTGCGTGGCATCATCAAGGAGAAAGGGCTCCGGGCTGCAGATCCATTCGATGAGACGATTGCGAAGGCTCGCGTATTGGAAGGCGACGCTGGAACCGACTTTGAAACCCTTGCCGCTGAAGTCGCCGGTGCCCTCTCGACTGAGACCGGTCGCTCTTCCAAGCACTTCCTTCAGGGATTCTTGGAAGGCACGCAGATTGGAGCGACGCCCGTCACGGGTGGCGTGGCGCTTCCCCACCTTCGGCTACAAGGGCTTCAGCGATCCCACCTGGTTCTTGTGAGATGCAAAAATGGCCTGAATCTTGAAGTTGGCTCGGGAATACCTGGCGGCAAGTCATCACAACATGTGCAGGCACTCTTTTTCATGGCAAGCCCCGAAGAAGATCCTGCGCAACATCTGCGATTGCTTGCCAGCCTTGCCGGTGCAGTCGAGCAAGAGGGGTTCATGAATCGCTGGCTCGGTGCCGAAGGGCATGCCGATCTGAAGGCTGCACTCCTGCGAAGCGATTACAGTCTGACACTCACAATCGAAGCTGGTTCGCTTACGGGAACCTGGATTGACCGATCAATCGCCTCGCTCGATTTACCGGATGGCATCCTGGTTGCGCTGGTACATCGCGGCACCGAACGAATTATCCCAACTGGCCGCACGAAGATTGAACGTGGCGATCGCGTCATCGTCATTGGTGAACAGGATGATATTCAACAACTGCGGCAGGACCTTGGCCTCTAGTTCAGTACTACACCTCTTTGACCCTGGAGCTCTTCATGGAAACGAACTCACCAACCGCTGCCAAGCGACGCATTGATCCGATCGACCAGCCCCGCCGACAAACGGGTACATGGATGACAATGCTCGACGGCGTACTGCTCATTCTCATTGGCGTGGTACTCGTGATCCCATCTCAAGAAGCACATGATTGGCTCATTCGCGGCCTCGGTCTATTGTTGTGCGCGGCAGCATTTGGCGTTGGGGCGAAGTTATGGATAGCCAGCACCGCACGGAGATATGGACTGTTTGCTTGGATTGCATGCATCGCGCCGCTGGTAGTCGGCTTGATTCTCTTGATTTGGCCGAAGGAGTCGCTTGATGCCATCACGGTCACTGTCGGCGTGGTCGTACTGATTCGTGGTGTGATTGAGACAGGCATCGGCCTGTCAGTTCGGCCAGGCAATGGGTGGGAGCTGTGGCTCATCCGAGGTCTTGTCACCATCGGCTTGGGCATCTTCTTCCTTGCCGTCAAGGAGTGGGCGGCCTACTTGCTATTGATCCTACTCGGCATCGATCTCGTTGTTCGCGGAGCAACCGGCTTGTCTGGACACAAGCCTTCGGGGCAGTAGACAGGCCTTGGGCATCTCGAGTGATCTGTGAGTTGCTCCGTAGTCAACGCAATCGTTTGTGCAGTCGAGCGGCAAGCGGCGAACCTGCCGCATCAAGTCGCTCGTACTGGCCGAGCGCACCAACGACACTTCCGGCACGCAAGTGCGCACGGCCTAACCAGTATCGCGCTTCGTAGGCATGGTCATTGAGTGACAGTGCATGCTCAAACGATTGAATGGCCTCCTCAATGCGATCACCTGCAAGGTCAATCTGCCCACGAAGAGTCCAAGACTCTGCTCGCTGCCCACTCAACGCGAGAGACTTGGCGATCGCAATCTCAGCCTCGGCGAATTCCCGCTCTCGCAGGCATCGCCGAGCGATATGTGAATAGACCCGAGCAAACCCGGGGTCAGTTTCGAGCGATTCCCGCCAAAAGACCATTGCCTGCACAGGGTTACCGAGATCATCATGGATAAGTCCCAAGAGTTCCTGCGCCGTAGCCTTTAAGTCGCCCCAGTCCAAAAACTCATCAAGCACCTCAATTGCATCAAGATGCTGCCGATGACATCGCATCGTGCGAGCAGCCAGAATGCGAGTCCTCGCACACGCGGGAAAATCCCGCATGACACTTTGCAGGCACGCGATAGATTCGTCCCATCGATGCGCTTTGGCAAGTACTAAGCCGAGGTTGAACCGCGGTCGCCATGTCCACTGATCGCTATCCTCAATTGAAGTAAGTAGTTCAATTGCTTCATCAAATCGGCGACGCTTCGCCAGGAGCGCCCCAAGATTATTCAAAGTGGAGGCATGCATTGGCTCAAGTCGCAACACATGCTTATATTCCTGCTCTGCTTCAGCCTTGTGACCTGTGCGGGCGAGAATATTTCCGAGATTGAATCGCAACTGCACACGATCTGGATCAACCCTGCACGCTGCGTGAAATGCTTGCACCGCCTCTTCATCGTGGCCAGCACTCATCAAGGCAGCCGCAAGACCAGAACACGCGCCCAGCAAATCTGGGCACAACTGAACAGACTCTCGATAGGCCGCGATACTCTTTTCAGTTTGACTCAACTTCAAGTAGGCATAGCCAAGGCAGGCAAATGCTCTTGGCGTATGAAGTTCGACCCTTCTTGAATCACTCTCAATGACGCTACGCATTGAGTCGGCAGCCTCAAACCACAACTTACGCCGAAGTTGATCGACCCCGTGAATGAAAACATCCGTTGGTGTGGCGGTCGGGCCTGGCTTGACCATCTCAAGCCCATCTACTGAGATCTCGCTAGCGGGATCGCTGCTGGCTCGTATCAATCCATCGAAGTCAGTCTCTGCAACCAAAAAAACCGAGGACTCGTCGCCCTCGAGTGCAGGCTGTTCTGCCAATGTCAAATCGAGTGTTTGCTCGGAATCAGGCAGATCATTCAAGCCGCCAAGTGTGTCATACCCCATTGCTGCAGTATCGTGCATTGTGCCGCTGTGTCAACCAATGCAAACCGAGCGGTCGCTCTGGACTGGTACCATGCGAGCCCTTTATGCCCCGGTAGCTCAGTTGGACAGAGCAGGGCTTTCCTAAAGCTCAGGTCGTAGGTTCGAATCCTGCCCGGGGTGTGCATGGCGTTGAAATCGCCCTGCGAACTGATCAACCCCCAAAAATTGCCCGAATGGGCCCGCAAACACGAAAGACCACGCCAATGGGGCGTCTTGTCGGTGCGAGGACCCTAGATGCACCAACACACTCCCATCGTGACCATTCCAATGCTTGAATCTGCCGTTTTGGAACGCATCGGCAAGCCATGCGGAACGCCGCCTGCGAGCTGCCCATCTGGCGGGATCGAACTGCTTGACCAACTCGGCAAGTGGGATATGGCCTCTCGTGAACACTGCGGCCGCGTTGGCGTTGCGGCTGATGCCTTTGGCCGCTTCCTTGGGCTGCATGACGCGACGCTGCAGACGCTCTCAATCGCTGCGCATCTGCATGATGTTGGAAAGATTCGTACACCGATCGACATTCTGACTCAGGATGGACCGCTCTCAGATGCGCAGTATGCCCGCGTGAAATGCCACGCAGCCGACGGCGCCGACCTGCTTGCCGAAGCAGGGCTCAGCGCAGAAGTCGTCAAAATTACTCGAACACATCATGAGTGGTGGGATGGTCGTGGCTACCCCGAGGGCATTGCTGAACACGACATCCCTCAGGCTGCCCGCATCATTGCAATCGTCGATGCATGGGATGCAATTTCGGCGCGTCGCTCTTATCACCGTCGTCGACCAGAATTCCTCGCGCTGACCGAGATTCGAAAAGGTGGAGGAACCCAATTCGACCCAGAACTTGTTCAGGCATTCGTCGATCATGTATGCGAACGCTTGGCAGGCACGCGACGCTGCGCCTGATCACGACCCATCAAGACAATTGATAGCCCGCAGCGAGTGCCTGAAATTCAGCCACTTGAGATGTGGTCCATGCACCATCCCGACCAAGCTCCCCCGCAAGTAGCCCCGCCACATCTTCCGCGCACTCGAAAGCTGCTGCCGCATCAAGTAGCAGCGCCCGAGTTCGTCTCGAAAGAACATCTTCCACAGTGCGAGCCGCTTCATACCTGGCAGCATGCAAAACGACACCGCGTGGGTACGGAAGTCGCTCGTGCAGCAACTCGTGACCCCGCTCGATTCCATCACAGGCTCGCATGACCTCATCAGCATCAGCACCGTACACGCGGAGCCAGTTCTGATCTGGCATCTTGGGATCGTCGCGGTCAAGCCACCCTCTGATCTGAAGGTGTTCGCTCTTACAGTCTCGCCGCTCAAGACCACCGACGTCAATCGCATGATCCATGACATCCGCAGCCATACGGCGATAGGTCGTCCACTTTCCGCCAATCACCGTGACAAGACCACCACGGGACACAAGCACTTCATGCTCACGCGAAATCCGCTTTGTTGCTTGGCCTTCATGACGAACGAGCGGGCGAAGACCAGCAAAGACACTGAGCACATCTGAACGAACCGGGTCTCGTGACAAGTATCGAGCCGCATTTCGCAAGATGAACTCGACCTCCTCATCCGAAGCACGTGGCTCAAGAATAGGTTCTGGCGCTGACTCGTCCGTCGTACCCACAAGACATCGCTCATGCCATGGAATAACAAAGAGCACGCGTCCATCATCGGTATGGGGAACCATGATGGCCGTTTCGCCTTGCAGAAAAGAACTATCAAGCACGAGATGCACGCCCCGACTTGGCTCGACAACTGAGAGGGCTTCCGACTCTTCCATACGTCTGACAGCATTGGCGAACACCCCGGTCGCGTTCACAACGACGGAACCCACGGATGTGTGGCTCTCGCCGGTTTCATCGTCAATAAAGGAGACACCACAAACATGCCCATCGCCGTCTCGCTCGAGACCAGTGACCCTTGCATGATTGAGTATGACCGCTCCGTGATCACTGGCTGTTCGCACAAGTGAAACACACATTCGAGCGTCATCAAACTGTCCGTCGTGATACTCAGTGCCGCCATCAAGGCCTTCTTGCTCAAGATTTGGAATCTTCTCGATCGTCGCAGCGGCACTCAAGCTCTTCGATCGAGCGAGATTGAGCCGACCGGCGAGCAAGTCATAGAGCTTCAGGCCGATTCCGTAGAAAGGCCCCTCCCACCACTTATAGCGAGGGACGACAAAGGCGAGATTTGTCACCAGATGTGGCGCGTTGTCGTACATCAATCCGCGTTCGTGCAGCGCCTCCCGAACAAGTGAAATATTGCCCTGTTGAAGGTATCGCACGCCACCATGCACCAACTTAGTTGATCGACTACTGGTGCCCTTGGCAAAGTCAACTTGTTCCAGCAGCAGCGTTGTGTAGCCGCGTGATGCCGCATCAACCGCAACGCCAAGACCACTGGCTCCACCACCAATGACAATGATGTCGAATGATCCGCCAGACGCCCGCCTAACAAGTTCCTCTCTATTCAACATCAACCTGCCTCGCCCAACCCCGCACACTATCGACGGCTCGCTTCCATTGTTGCATTTTTACTGCCCGATGCGATTGGTCAACTTCTGGCTTGAACTGCCGATCAAGCTGCCAGTGCCCTGCGACATCATCGGCTGACTGATACACACCTGCCCCAAGACCTGCCATTGCAGCAGCCCCCCACGCAGTTGTCTCCAACATAGTTGGTCGACAAACAGTGGTATCAAGAACGTCTGACTGCATTTGCATGAGCAAATTACTCGCAGCCGCACCCCCGTCAACTTTGAGTTCATGCAGCGTGATACCCGAGTCCATTTCCATGGCTTGCAGTACATCGCCGACGCTCATCGCAACACCTTCGAGCGTGGCTCGAGCAATATGAGCAGATGTCGTTCCGCGAGACATACCAAGGATTGCGGCTCTACCCCACGCGTCCCAGTGAGGCGCGCCAAGCCCAGCAAAAGCTGGAACCATTACAACGCCATCAGTGTCCGGAACGGATGCAGCCAATGAGTTGACTTCAGGTGCTGATTTGATAATTCCGAGACCATCACGCAACCACTGAATTGAAGCGCCTCCCATGAACACGCTTCCTTCCAACGCAAATACAGTTTCGCTGCCTGGGAGCCGCCATGCAATCGTCGACAATAATCCACTCTCGCTTACGACATGCTGCGTGCCTGTGTTCATCAACAGAAAGCAGCCAGTTCCATATGTCGTCTTGGCATCGCCAGCAATCTGACAGCCTTGGCCGAAAAGTGCTGATTGCTGATCGCCAATCATTCCATTCACGGACAAACCATCAAAGCCGTCAATCATCCCAAAGTGGCCTGCGCAATCAACGACCTCAGGCAGTACCGATTCAGGAATGTCAAAGAGCTGAAGCAACTCGTCGCACCAACACTCACGCGTGATATCAAAGAGCATTGTGCGAGCAGCGTTGCTCACATCTGTGGCATGTGTCTTGCCACCAGTAAAGCACCACAGCAACCAACACTCGATGGTGCCAAAGGCAAGATGCCCGTCGCGAGCGGCGGCACGGGCGCCATCGACATGGTCAAGTATCCACTTCAGTTTGCTGGCTGAGAAATATGGGTCAAGCACAAGGCCTGTACGCTCCCGCACCATGTCCTCGACACCATCCTCACCGGCAAGCCGTTCCATCTCGAGTGCAGTGCGTCGATCCTGCCACACAATGGCACGATGTATGGGCTCTCCAGTACGGCGATCCCAGACGACGACTGTCTCACGCTGATTCGTAATCCCAACTCCCGCGATGGAGGAGGCCTCGTCACCGAGTTGCCCGATCACATCAACCAATGTCTCCAATTGTCGATCCCGAATTTCACATGCATCGTGCTCAACCCAACCCTGCTGAGGGAAGTGCTGTTGCAACTCTTTCTGCGACAGTGCCTTGATATTGCCATCAAGATCAAATGCCACGGTACGGCAACTACTTGTGCCTTCATCAATCGCGAGTAGTACAGTCAATGAGAACTCCTATTTCTAGAGCGAAGTATCGTCGGAAGTGTTACCAGGCAACGTATCACGGTCTAAAATTTATCTGATTGAAACAACTTTTTCACAAGTGACTGACCACCTTCGAGTTACATCATTTGAGGTCGTTGGCATCGATATTGAGCAGCAACGGATATTGCAACGGAAGGTCCGGGAACCTATTGCAAATGCACCACTTCGCGTTCCATTTCCCGCCCGTCCACCGCGATGGTGGATAAATGGTGAAAAAATCAGCCACCCCACTTGGCTCATCTTTTTCAAGTTAGTTTCAAGCATGAAGGTGGTCCGCATCCGATAAAGGATTGGACGGGCGTATCAAACCGCCTGATCTTTCCGGATCAGTCTTCTTTCTCTTCTCTTCCGTCACCTCCAAGCTTCGCGGCTTGGAGGTGATTTTTTTATGACCTCCTACAGCCGGTGCGACGCTCTACCAACATCCCAAGACTGTGCCACGATCGGCACCAACACGGGTCACCCACGAAAGTGCAAAGCACGCCTTGAGCTCCCACAGGACGGGAGTAGGCACTACGAGGCAGTATCCACAAACTTGGATTACGCGTTCGACCACCGGCGGCAGGTGCAACCCGCCTGCCTGCTCAGAGACTCTTTGCCTGAGCGGAACTTGAGCCAGCTACTTCTGTGCGACTATGTAGCCGTTCTTCTGATCATCAGACCAGTCGTTCCATCGCTTTGCGCAGCCGCCGCAGCAGAAGCCCACTGATTCACCATGCCAATCTGCCGTGGGCGATCCTTCTCCAACAGGCTTTCCAGAAAATGGGCAACCATCGTTGATCATGCCAGGAGCGGCCTTGGCACTGGATGACCCGGTGGATTGGCAACCAGCAAAGATGAATGTGGAGGCGGCAATTGCAGCAAATAGTTTCATGGTGGGCTCCTCTGTAGTGACCGGTAGGAAAGATGGCAGGATACCCCCCAACCAGACCCTCATGGGCAAGCAGCAGCCATGACCAATTCGAAGCTCATATGAGCCCACCACGCAGATCTCTCAACTAGACGTTGAACAAGAAGTGGACGACATCACCATCCTGCATTGCATAGGACTTGCCTTCGCTTCGGAGCTTCCCTGCTTCCTTAATAGCCTTCTCATTCTTGAGTTCAAAGAGGTCGTCGCAGTGATAGCACTCGGCTCGAATGAAGCCTCGTTGGATATCACTGTGAATGGTGCCAGCAGCTTCCGGGGCTGAAGCGCCCGCCGTAATGCTCCACGCTCGCACTTCCTTTTCGCCTGCTGTATAGAACGTTGACAATCCAAGTACTACGTTCATGGCCGCTGCGAGCACGCCGATTGCAGGACGCTCAATACCCATTGACTCGAGCATTTCGCTGCGATCCGATTCGGCCATCTCCGAGATCTCAGACTCAATCATGGCGCAGACCGTCACAGCAGTTGTTCCAAGGTCCTTGGCTGCTGCGTGCACCGCGTCTGCGGCCTTTGAGCCACCTGCCACATCGTCTTCACCAACATTAGCCACAAGTAGTATTGGCTTGGCCGACATAAATCCGTATGACTTCAGAAGCGCTCGCTGTGCTGCATCCCACACTTCATTGCGAATAGCCCTCTCTTCACTTAATACTTCTTGCACTTTCTCAAGCACCGCAACCCGCTTCTTCGCGTCAGCATCACCACTTCGTGCGGCACGTGCTGCCTTGTCAACAGCACCTTCAACCACCACCAAGTCGGTCAGGATGAGTTCTGCATCCATCGACGCGACGTCAGCAGCAGCATCACGCGAGTCCCAACAATTCACAACATGCACAATTGCATCGACGTTGCGAATATGCGCAAGCACCTGGTTCAAACTTGCGGCGCCACCACCCGATGGAACCCCAGGGATGTCCACCACCTGCACGGTCGCTGGGATGAGTTTTTCTGGCGGAATGAACTCGGCAATCCGTTCAAGGCGAGGATCGGGCATCGATGCAATGCCTACATTGGGTTTCATCGACCCAACCTGCACAGGGACCGCATGCGCGGTCAGGGCCTGAAATAGGGTCGTTTTTCCAACGCCCTGCAATCCAATGAGTCCGCATTCCATGATTCATCCTGCTCCATGCTGCAAAGGGCGTGAATTCTATCAGCGTGGCACCACTGAGCAAGGGGTCATCTTCCACGTCGCAATGGATCCAATCACCATGACGACAGCAAAGATGCCCAGCACAACTTGCATGATCAGCAGTGAAGAGTCACTCACGAAGTAGAATACAAGCCCCGGTACCACCTGAAAGATCCCAGCCGAAAGTATCGCCACAGCATTCACCATGCCAATTGCTGCACCCGCATTGGCCGGACTCACTGCATCGCAAGCGATCGGGAAGGTCAAGACGGCCGTGCCGATTCCGAGTCCAAGTACCAACAGCGTTCCAGCAATGAACCAACTGGGGGCAGGGGCAGGCAAGATCAAAATGATCAGCACGGCGAGCAAGGACACGGCTTGTCCACAGAGAAGAATCGGACGGCGACGTCTCCATTTGTCCGCAGCCCAACCGGCAAATGGAGGCATGATCGCCACCCCGATGAAGATCCAAGTATTGAAGGAATTCGACTGCTCAAGTGAGTATCCGAATGCTTCCTGCAAAGAGATATCCCAGAGGCCGCCAAAGCCAAAGAGCATCGCCATCATCGCAGCAGCAGTCACCGCAGCAAGTCGCACCTGCTGCACCGACCACACTTCCGCCATCGATTGGCGGAGAGGCTTGGATAACGCCTCCGCACTGGCGTGTTGGCCACGCTTTGATGTCGAGCCGATGAACAGCCAACAGATGAAAGAAATGCCCACGCCAACGAAGGCGAAATCAACCATCGTGTCCTGCCACGACTGGATCGCCATCAACTTGCTGACGCCAAACTCACCAAAGTAAGCGCCAGCGCCAAACGCAAGATCGATAAGACCCATTGCGAGCGCAAAATTCTTTGCCGGCAAACGCCGCCGTGCGATGAGGCCGGCACCAGGGAATGCAACCGCCGCAAATGCCCCCATCAGTGCCCGAGCAGCAACCGCTGACCAGAACCCACTGGAAATCGATAGCAGCCACGCCGCACCCGCGACACCAAGTGCAGCGGGTGGAAGTAGACGCCTTGGTTGATACCGGTCCAACAACATCCCCGCAGGGAGTTGCATGACGGCGTACACAAACAGAAAGGTCGCAGAGACAATTCCAACTTCCATCATGGAGATGGACAAGTCGTGCCCCATTGCCGCCTTCATTGCGCCAATGGAATTCTGCGTAGCCAGTTGATAAAGCACAAACAGTGTGGCAGCCGCCCAAGCGGCCCAACTCACAATCTTTGTCTTGGTATCCCAACGCGGCTGTGATTGCTCATCAGTCATGCTGTTCCAGTATCACATTCCGGCGTCGCGCCGTCCAGCCTACTGGCAGCAACTGCCAGATGAAGAACCATCAGGTCGCACGCATCCCATTGAAGGGGGCAGGGAGACGCTCATTCGTTTCATCAGATTCCACTTGTTGGACGCCCTCCTCAATCTCGAAGAGCGAGATCGTCTCTTTCACACCAATAACAATTCCCATCACAACAAGAAAGACGCCGAACCACCGGCGCAAGCTCCGCGAGTCAATCCGCCCACCAATACGGCTACCGAGAATCGCCCCACCTCCGCCAATTGCAATGAAGAGGCCGATGGTCTGCCAATCGACATGCATGTCGAGTTCGCCCAGCACGCCGAGATACTTCCAGAAACCAGCGGCAGACTTGACTGCAATGATGACAAGACTCGTCGCAACGGCCTGTCGCATACCAAGTCCGCCCATCAGCACCAAGGCCGGCACAATCAAGAAGCCCCCGCCAACACCCACAAGCCCAGTCAGCACGCCGACACCGAGTCCTTCAGCCAGCACAAGCACAACATGAGGCCCATCTGATCCACCGCCCCCATCCTTAGCAGTTGGGCCGCGACCACGAAGCATCAATCCCGCGGCAAGCAACATGACAATCGCGAAGATCAGCAGTTGCACAGCACCGGGTACCCACAAAGACACCAAAGCGCCAAGCCAGGTGCCAGCCATCGCCGGCACGCCAAAGAACAGCACCATCCGCCAGTCCACTCGCTTTCCAAACACGCCTGGCAATGCGCCGATCAACGCTATCCCACCAACAATTGCCAGTGACTCGGCGATGGCTGGCTTGTCCGCATGCCCCAGCACATACACCAATACTGGCACAGTCAAGATTGAGCCGCCAGAGCCCAATAGACCGAGACTCAGCCCAATCACAACCGCCCCAACAACCGCCCACATCATGTCAACTGCTCCAGTGCTCTACTGCATTCACCACTCGTGAATACGTGCCATCCTGGCAAAGCGCATTGCTCACACCGCCGATCGTACTCAATCGGCTGAAAAGTACTTTGCGGATGGCCTCCAGTGCCCGCCGCAGGAGCTGAAATTGTCACGAGGTCTGCTGTGGCGTCCGCGAAGCGTCGTCCTGCTTCGCCGCGGTCCACGCCATATAACCACCCTCAAGGTTGGCGACTGTGCGACCCGATCGAGCGAGCATGCTGCACGCCGCTGCGGACCGGGTGCCACCTTTGCAATTGATAATGATGGGTTCACCGCATGGAAGTTCGTCAAATCGGTCCAGCAACTGGGTATACGGAATATTGACCGCACCCTCAATCATGCCATGTTCACACTCAACTGTCGTGCGAACATCTAATACGGCCGCCCCAGCATCCCGCATCGCCGGCACGTCGCCTGGCGAGACAGTGTCAAGACAAACGCCACCACCGATCGACTCCAACGCGACGGCCAAAGTCGAGGGGCTCGCCCAGCCAACCACCCGGTCCAGACCGATGCGGATGAGTTGCCGAACCGTCTCCTCCAAGCGGTCTCGCTCCACAATCAGCACAATGTCCTCGTCAGGTCGGATGAACGATCCGACACTCGACAAGAAGCCCACACCACCGAGAGACATGATGCTCCCTGCAAGATGCCCACGCTGATATTTCTGAGGTCCACGGGTGTCGACGACCGCAACCTTCTTTGAGTCAATCGCAGCAAGCTGCTCGGCAGCGAAGTGCTCGGGGTGAGGCAATCCATCGAGCACAGGCACACCATCGCGATTGAGTTGCTTCATTCGAGAAAAGTACTGTGGTGGATCAGGCTGACCAGACAGGATGAATTTGATAAATGCGTCTGTGTCATCAGCCAACTGCAAAGCTGGGTTGTATCGACGCTCATAGCCAACAGTAGTCTGCGGCACAGCACCGAGTGCCTTCCCGCAAGCGCTGCCGCTGCCATGGCCAGGCCATAGCTGTAAGTAATCCGGGAACTCTAGAAACGCAACAGCCGACTTTCCTAGCTCGCGTGCGGATGGTTCCTTCGTCGCCGCAACACCTGCAGCGGTTTCAAGCAAGTCTGGACGTCCGAGATCACCCACAAACACAAAATCGCCTGTAATCAAACCCATCGGCTCGCTGGCTCCAGCACCGAGATCGGTCACTTCAAAGGCGAGGTGTTCGGGTGTGTGCCCAGGCGTGTGCAGTGCGCGAAATCGAATAGTGCCAATGTGAAAGGTGTCGCCGTCAACAAGTAAGCGATGCTCGTAAGCGCCGCCACCTGTGCGGTCGTTCAACCATCCGTAGGTCCAGTCAGTACCGCCCTCAGCCGAGACATACACAGTCGAATCAACACGCTCAGCCAGCTCGCGCGATCCTGACAAAAAGTCGGCGTGAATATGCGTTTCAGCCGTCGCAACGATTCGCAGCCCGTTTGCTGCAGCAAGCTCGATATAGCGGTCGACATCCCGCTCTGGATCAAAAACGATCGCCTCGCCAGTCTCCTGACAGCCAATCAAGTAGGCCGCCTGGGCCAAGGAATCGTCATAAATTAATCTCAGTAGCATTGGCTTGTCACTCCCGCCCAATCCCGTTCGACCTCAAGATCTAAACCTGCAGATTCAGGGGCATGCGTTGGTGTTGGCGTTTCAGAAATTGTTGTCCGTTTCGCAGGATCCTCCCCAATCGTAGCGGAGCCGCCACCATCAGGCTCGGTGGTAGCATGTCACTGGAGATCCTCCACTTGCCATTCTCAACGATCGCCAATAACTCAGGACCGGGCTCGGACACATCCGAGGACGCTCAACTTCTCTTGCAAGCCCCTGGCGGCCTGAAATTTGGGTTTTGCTGCCGCTTCGGCGATCGCGAAGATGATGCCGCAGATCTCGTACAAGCGACCATTTTTGAGATCTTTCCTAGTTGGATCCATTTCCGAGGCGTCTCCAGGGTCACCACTTGGCTTAACCGCATTCTGGCGAGCAAAGCCTGAGTAACCACCAATGCGAATTCGATCCATCCTACTTCTGCTTCTTGCCATGCAACTCATACTCGTTGGGATCTTGATTGCACTCGCCGTTGCCATGCAACAGACACAACTCTTGGCTGAAGAAGCGGAAGAACGACGGTTTGATTCCTATCAACTCGCTGATGAACTTCGGCAGTCCTCAGACGACCTCACACGCTTCGCCCGGACCTATGTCACTACCTCTGATGAACGCTACGAGCAGTACTTCCTCGAGATCTTGGCCATTCGCGATGGCGAGTCGCCTCGCCCCGAAGGCTACGCCGGTGTTTACTGGGACTTGATCGCCGCTGGACTCGGCAAGGACTGGCCGGAGGGACCGACTCTGTCGCTTCGAAGTCGCATGCTTGAAGCGGGATTTACGAACAAAGAGTTCGACAAGTTGAGTGAAGCTCAGAACCGCTCCGATGCGCTTGTTCGCCTCGAAAATGTGGCGATGAACGCCATAAAGGGACAGTTCGACGACGGGACCGGCACGTTTGCACTCGTTGGGGAGCCCGACCACGATCAGGCCATCACGCTCCTTCATGGCGAGGCCTATCACGCCGCGAAGGCACGGATTATGGAACCCATCGACGAGTTCATGAGGATGATTGATCAACGAACGGCGATGGAAGTGCATTCGCTCAATGTCCGCCAATCCTGGCTTGAGATTGTGGACATCAGCATCGCATGCTTGTTGCTCTTGGGCACCTTGTATTCGGTCTGGCTCATTCGAGCTCGCGTACTTCTACCAATCGAAACGATATCGCAGGTTGCATCTCGCGTATCTGCCGGCGACATGTCTGCGCGTGCTGAACTCGCCGGTGGCGGCGAACTTGCCACATTTGGTCGCGCTTTCGACAGCATGGTGGGAGTGGTCGATCTACATATTAAAGAGATCGAAGCGGCGAAGGAGGCACTCGCCGAACAAGCAAAGTCAATTCAGCATGAGCAACAGCGCAGTGAAAAACTGCTGCTCAATGTTCTTCCAGCAGCCATCGCCGATCGACTCAAGAATGGCGAGGACACGATTGCGGAGTCATACCCTGAAGTAACGGTGTTGTTCAGCGACATTGTCGGCTTCACCGAAATGAGTGCTCGGATCGGAGCCAAGCAGGTTGTAGACATGTTGAATGAAGTCTTTGGCGTGCTTGATGAACTTGCAGAGAAACATAGCATCGAGAAGATCAAGACCATCGGCGACTGCTACATGGTGGTGGCTGGTGTTCCCGACCGCAGTCCGACGCACGCGCAACAGATCGCTGCATTCGCGCTTGATATGCAAAAAACGCTGAAGGCTTATAGCGAGCATTCTGGCCGAGGTTTGTCAATGCGAACTGGCGTCCATACTGGCACCGTAGTTGCAGGCATCGTCGGAACCAGCAAGTTTGCATACGACCTGTGGGGTGATGTCGTGAACATCGCTAGCCGAATGGAGTCTTCAAGCGAAGCGGGCTGTATTCAGGTATCCGACGCTGTTCGCGTTCGACTCGCCGATGACTTTGTGTTTGAAGCACGTGGCGACATTGACATCAAGGGCAAGGGCATGATGCACACGTGGTATCTCACTGGCCGTAAAGGCGATAGTTGAGCGGCGAGAAGACCCTCGAGCACATTCGATGGCGGAGTGCGCCACCGATGAAACACTTCCACAGATCAACATACGAACTTCGATGCAAGTAGACCGATGGGCCAGCATTTCAGATACTCAAACTTCATTCTGAAACGCTCGACGCTGCTTCAGGACTGGTGCGATACGACTCCAACTTCGACGCGCTCGACTGACAGACACACAGCCTCGCCAAGACTTCAGCATCGAATGCACTGAATTCTGCGGCAAGTGAATTGAGTACTGCCGAACGTTTTTCATTTGAGTCCGCCTTCGCCAGCGTGCTGGCAAGAGCTGAAATGTAATTACACGCCTTCTGTTGTGTCACTAAAAACTCAGTTTCAAAAGATTCACCTGCGAGCAAGAGCGTAGCTGCCTGCGTATTCATGATGTGATTACGTACGCTCACTTCAATGAGTGGAAGACCTTGCGCTGTTGTCTTGATGGGCGGCGCCAATACCTGAAGGTCCTGCACAGCCCGAAGGCCATTGGCCGCAGCATTACTGATGCGGCGAACAAGTGCTTCTGTCCCCTTGCTCGCGTGTTTGACGCCAAAGATAAGCGTCGCCGAAGACTCGGGTTGCAGTACGGCGACAAGTAAGCCGTAACCATGATCGAGCGTCCGGACAGCCGCTTCTGGCCGGTCCGAATCGAGCGGACCCTTCAAAACCGGCGCACAACTCGCAGTGATGAAGAGACACAACATGGCAATTGATGGTCGCACTTCGTCAGCGTACCACGCGTTTTGGCAGCCATTTCAGAATGGCACACGCTGGGCCATAGAGTGGCAAACGACACAGGAGAACCAGACATGATCATGCCCGCTCCCCAACATCAGCCCAATGAGCACCGACCTTCCACATCGCCCGCATTGAGCAGCGAATATATGGCTACTTGGCTGGAATCCGCCCGGGACTGGGACCCCGAAACCGCGCCATCGTGGCTTGATCAGCTGAGGAGTGACGGCATACAGGTGCCATCGCCTGAAACTGTGCTTGCTGGCGATCTACCTGATGTGCTTGGCGTGCTCATCAAAGCCCTCAGCGAGCGGCATGTGTACCTCTGCCATACGAATCACCTAGACGATGCTGCGTTGTACGCGTATCTGGTCAATACAGCACTTGCGGTCACTGCCCTTCCCCGCCAACCCACCGCTTATGAGGTCATCGATCTCTGCCCGCTCTATGGCAAGGGAATTGACACCATGCTGGCCTGCCACGCCTCGGACTCTTTGCGAGCGAGCCTTCAAGCCCTCGGCGTGGATGTTCCACCCCGGCGAGCACTGATCGCCAATCGAGATCAGTGGCTTCCCCGCCCTGAGGGCATCAATATTCCGCTTTAGTCAGCATGCGGAGCAATTTGCCTGCCTCTTGGGACCTGCGTCTGAATGGACAGTCTGTGCGGTCTGGTTGGGTGATGTGGCCTGCATGCGCAATTCTGGCCTGCTTTGTTGCTTGAGGTGGCTCGAATGCTGCATTGTCTCCGAAGTCACATGGGCGTAGAGCCCCCCACAACACATCAGGGAAGTAAGCGAAGACACAAAGGGATGAGCATTGTGAGAAAAGCATTGATCGGGTCGGCCATACTTGGAATTGCCGCAGTAGCGAGTGGCGATGTACTACTCGATCAGATCGGTCCGATGGATGGTTCTGCATTGGCCGGTAACACCTATGGAAGCATGCACTTTCTGCCAGATTCGCCAAAGACCGATGATCTTGGAGCCGTGGACAACTTCACGCTCGATCAAGCAAACGTCCTCGATAGCGTCGAATTCGTACTCGATGGTTGGTACTACTTCGATGATCCAAACGACATCGTGCAGTACGAAATCAACATCTACTCAGGCATTCAGGCAGTCGCCGAGAATCTCATTGGCGACCTCTACACAAGCATCAGTGAACCAGTGTTCATCGACTCTTGGACCGGACCCGGCTACCTCCTACGGCTTGCCATCGACGTCGAGCTTGAACCTGGCGAATACTTCCTAAGCGTGATCATGTCAAATCCCTATCCGGATAATGGCTGGGTTGGTGTCGCGACAAGTGAGCTTGGCGACGACTCGGCATGGGCTGTCAGCCCGAACGGCGATTATGTCTTCAGTCCATTTCTCGCAACCTCAGATAATTTGGCCTATCGGGTCACAGGCAGAGCGAACGTGCCGGCACCAGCTTCGATCACACTGCTCATCGGCGTCTTCTGTTTCACCACGCGTCGACGACGCTAAGCAAACCGCTGGCCAACCTGCCACAATGGGAATATGGCTCGCCGCGATCGTCTCACTATTGTTGCTCAAGTTGCTGATGCACCACCCGCCGAAGCAGAGGCATTGCTTCGCAAGCACCTCCGCAAGCAGCCTCGAGACTTCGTTGCCTTAACGGCGCTGGCCGATGTTCTGGCACCACAATCTCGACTGGGTGAAATTGGTCACGCGTTGGCGACTGCCGCCATGACGCCACGAGCCACAGTCGCGTTGATCGAGTACGCATGCGCGGCTGCGTATGCACTGAACGAACCAGAAGCGGCACTTCGAATTGCGACCAAGGGAACCCAACTTCACGCGGAGTGCGCTCAGATCTGGCAGCAACTGGGCAAGGCCGAGATAGCAACCGCCGACGCGCCTTCGGCAGCGATTTCACTAGAGCGTGCGCATGAGTTGGCGCCGAACGATACTGCAATTCTGGCAATGCTGGCCGATGCCGACTTGTCGAAAGGCGGCTTTCCACTACCGGACCACTACGCACGCCTGCTGCTAGATATCGAGCCAATGGTCGCTTCACACCATGTGCGACTTGGAACATCACAGCGATTTAATGATCAACTAGATGAGGCTGAAGCCTGCTTTCGTCGTGCGATCGAATTAGATCCAAACCTACCATCAGCGTACGCTGGCCTCGCAGAAACACTCGAGTCCAAGGGGAATAGTGAAGCCGCTGCCACAGAGTTGTCGCCAATCATCGAAACCGGCTCGGCTTCATTCGCAGTCGTGTCGGCCTGGTCTCGGGTACAGCAGCGGCTGGGCGATCTACCTGCGGCCATCGCGGCAATGGAACGGTACCTCGCAAGCAATCGAGGTGGGTTGACCCACCAATGCAATATATTGATGCGACTCGGCCGAGCCTACGAGCAAGCAGGCCGCTACGACGATGCGTTCAGATGTTGGACACAGGGAAACCGTGCACATCAAGGGCGATGGAACCCGGACTTACAAGAAGAATTCGTAGATCGAATGATCGCGACACTCAGCCGCGAGCGGCTTGCAGAATTGCCTCGCGCAAGTCCTGCCCCGTTCACACCAGTACTGGTAGTTGGCATGTACCGCAGCGGCACAACGCTCACCGAACAAATTCTCGCGTCCCATCCAGATGTGGTCCCTGCAGGCGAAAGCCCGGCAATGCCTCTGGCAGTCAAAGACTTGGCCCAAGACGCCGGACCGTTAGAGCGATTTCCAGACACGCTTGGGGATGTGACGAAGGAGCAAATCGAGCGCGCCCGCAATACATATGTCAGCGAGATGCGACAACACACAGACACGACAAACTATCTCGTTGACAAACTGCCGATGAATTATCTCAATATGGGTATCGCATCACTTGTGCTACCCAATGTGAGGGTGTTGCATATTGTCCGCGATCCGCTTGATACCGCCATTTCCTGCTACAGCCAATCCTTTACGTCTCGCATGGCCTTCACTGCAGATCTCGAGCATCTTGGTCGAGCGATTACCCAGGAGAGACGAGTCATGGATCATTGGCACGAGGCGTGCGACGTGCCGATGCTGAAGATCCGATATGAAACACTCGTTAACGAGCCAGAAGACACACTGCAAGGCGTGCTTACGTTCCTTGGGCTGCAATGGGATAAGGCCGTACTCAACTTTCATACGTCCAAACGTGTCGCCGCCACGCCCAGCATGGATCAAGTTCGAAAGCCCTTGAATACCTCGGCAATCGGTCGGGCAGCCCGCTTCGAAGCCCATATTGGCCCGCTGCGTGATGCCATGAACGTGTAGCCCAAGCGCGTACCATGCCGGACATGATAATCCTCTTGTGTACCGCCATTCTGGCAACAACGCCAATTCCCCTGACCACCGCTGACGTTCCCCTGAGTACGTTCAACATCACAGTCACCGACTCACTGGGAACAGCGCTTCCAGTGAAGTTGACGTTTCTCAAGGGCGACGGCACCGATCCAGGGAAGATCTTTGACATTACCGACGGCGATCCGAATCACATCGCCGTCCGAAGGAATGTGGTCTATGTAATCGACGGCAAGGCATCCTTGTCAATCCCCGCTGGCGCATGGCAGGTCTATGCCAGCCGTGGCATGGAGTTTGGTATCTCGAAAGCGCATGTTGATGTGCTACCTGGCAGCACCGTCGGGTGGGCAACGTCGCTTCCGCGAGTACTGAATACCGAAGGCTGGGCAGGCGGTGACTTTCACCTACACACACTGACGCACAGCGGGCACGGCGACTCCAACATGCCCGAACGTATGATTTCAATCGCCGGAGAGGGCGTCGAATTTGCTGTCGCCACCGATCACAACGTCAATATCGACTACGGACCAACCATGAAGCAAGTTGGTGCCGACCCCCACTTCACTGCTGTGACCGGCAATGAGATATCAGCCTCATACGGGCACTTCAATGCCTATCCGCTCGATCCGAAGGCACCCGTCATCGACTGGACAGCCGAGACACCTGCGATCTTTGCCGAAACACGAGCCAATACAAATAGTGCTGGAATCGTGCCGATCATTCAAGTCAATCACCCTCGTTGGGGAAACATCGACTACTACGGCGCACGAGGACTCGACCCGTGGAGTGGCGAAGCCGATGAGCCCAACTGGTCATGGGACTTTGACGCGGTTGAAGTGATGAATGAGAACTCTGGCTGGGGCTGGTACGACGCCGCCATCGACAGCGAAGCGGTCGATGCCTGTCGCCACAGCGTCATGCGTGACTGGATCAATATGGTCAACGCTGGCCGCCGTGTTGCTCCCATGGGCAATAGTGACTCACACACAGTGCAATCTAATGTCGCTGGTATTCCGCGAACGTATGTTCGCGTCAACGACAACAATCCGGCGGCCATTGATGTTGCCGAAGTAGCAGATGCTGTTCGCCGCGGCGCTGTGATGGCGACGACAGGACCCTTCATCACCGTCAGCGCCAACGGCGCTGGACCGGGTGACCTCGCGCAGACAACAGACGGCAACATAGAACTGATCATTAACGTGCAGTCGGCGCCATGGATTCCAGTAGATCGCATTCGCGTGCTTACAGATGGCGATGAATTGTTTTCATTTGACTTAAAAGAAGACGGGTACCTGCCGCCTATTACGATCGGGCCGCTCTCGATCGTCGCGAAGGAAGACGCATGGATTACAATCCTTGCCGATTCGAACCGCGAAATGGGTCCATTCCTGCCGACGCGGCAGCGTCCCATTCGGCCGATGGCGATGACCGGGCCAATTCGCATTGACGCTGATGGCGATGGAAAGTGGACCCCACCACTGGCGACTGCGTACATTGAGGTAGCCGAGGCTGATGGCCAGTGGGATACGATTTTGCTCAGGTGGAACCGCAGCGGACCCTTTGGCCGCGCCATGCTGACGCGGGCAGCGGCAACCGATCCACGGCTCGCTACTGCTGTCATTGAAGCGGCACTGCAAGACGATGATCGGCTGGTGCAAGCTGCTGGCATTGCCGCCGCGAAAAAGACCAACGCTCGCGACTTCCGTCCAATGATTGCAGCCCTCGTGACCGACCCGGCAGCCGATCGAGCGCTCGCCTACACCGCATGGGCAACCTGCGACCAATGGCAGCCCTCGCCGGAACTTTTCGAAGCCTATGTCGATCGATTCGGGCTTGAAACAGCTCGGCGTTATGCAAATGAACACCCATTCAGACTTCCAGGCGACTTTGTCCGTGAGTGGCAAGTCACCGGCTACTTTGATGCACCGTCGATGGACACACTCGCCGCAAAGCAAGCACCAGAGCCAAGAGTCGTGCACATCACACCGCCCAAGACCAAAGACGGCAAAGTGCTGGCTTGGCGCCATGTGAAGACAGCAGAAGACGGGCACCTTCAACTCAATGATGGCACCGACTTAGCTGACCACTCAGTGGTGTACGCCAAGGCGACCGTGCATAGTGACGATGCCCGCATGGCTCAGTTCACGGTTGGCAGCGACGACGGCTGCCGCATCTGGATTGGTGACACACTCGTGTGGGAAGACACCGCGCACCAAGTCGCAAGCCCCGATGCGAAATTCTTCGAAGCCCAGTTAGAGCCAGGCGATAACGAAATTCTTGTCAAAGTCCTCAATGGAACCGGCGGCTTCGGCCTCTATCTCCGCACTCCAACCGGCGGCTGAACATCTGTTCGTCAGGCGAGCACGTACAGGCTGATAGGTTCGTGCCCGACTGTCGCATCAACAGAAGAATTACCCTTCGGGTCGAATATTGTTCAGGATGGAGCGGAGGAGTTCTTCGCGGCCTGATTTCAAAGTTGGCTCGCCCGATGTAGAGGCGTGTTGTTCGAGTTCCTCGAGCGTGCACTCGCCGTTGGCAATTTTGCGGCCAAGTGCTGAGTCCCAACTCGCGTATCGCTCGGCCAACAAGTCATCGATACGACCATCTGCTCGAATCGCAGCGGCAACCCGTAGACCTCTGGCGCAGGCATCCATGCCAGCGATGTGTGAGTGAAAGAGATCAACCGGCTCGAATGAACCACGCCGCCGCTTGGCATCAAAGTTCAGGCCACCAGTAACGAAGCCACCCATGCGAAGGACGACTCGCATGATTGCGGTCGTCATGTACAGGTCTGTCGGAAAATGGTCGGTGTCCCAGCCAAGATGTGCGTCGCCCATATTTGCATCGATCGAACCGAGGGCGCCAGCTGCAGCGGCGACTTCCAACTCATGCTCCATCGAGTGCCCGGCGAGCGTCGCATGGTTTGTTTCAATATTGAGCGAGAACTCATCCAGCAAGTCATGCTCGCGGAGAAAGTTCAAACACGTCGCCGCGTCGTAGTCATACTGGTGAGCCGTCGGCTCCTTGGGCTTTGGCTCTAGATAGAACGCTCCCTGAAAGCCAATTCGTTTCTTGTACTCAACAGCCATTCGTAGAAAGCACGCCACGTGATCAAGTTCACGAGACATGTCCGTATTGAGCAATGTGTCGTAGCCTTCGCGTCCGCCCCAGAACACATACCCCTCGCCGCCTAGCTGATGTGTCGCATCAATCGCCCGCCGCACCTGCGACGCAGCATGGGCAAACACATCGACATTCGGTGCACTCGCTGCGCCGTGGACGTATCTCGGATGACCAAAGAGGCAGGCTGTTCCCCACAACAGACGCTTTCCACTCGACTGCTGCTTCGCGCCAAGCACACGCACCATATGGTCGAGGTTTGCATTCGTCTCTTCGATCGAATGAGCTTCCGGCGCAATATCTCGGTCGTGAAAGCAATAGAAGTCGATGTTGATCTTGGTAAGAAACTCGAAGAACACTTCCGCTCGACGCTCGGCATTTTCAAGCGTGTCGCTGCCGTCATCCCAAGGCATCTGCGCGGTGCCAGCACCAAATGGGTCGGCGAGTAGATTCCGCATGGTGTGCCAGTAACTACATGCAAACCGCAAGTGCTCGCGCATCGGCTTGCCTTCGACGGTCGCTTCAGGGTCGTACCACTTGAACGCCAACGGATCGCGAGAGTCCGGACCGGCATAGCAAATGCGAGAGACATCTGGAAAGTAGTTGCTCATGCGTCGAACTCAATCCAGCCTTGACCGGACCCAGCAATGACGGCATTGATAAACCTCACGCCCCGAGCACCGTCTGTGACATTGGGGTAGTCGAAAAACTCACCGTCATCGCGTCCTGCCCGAATCGCAGCTGCGGCAGCTCGATACACATTGGCAAAGGCTTCGATGAACGCTTCAGGGTGCCCGCCAGGAAGCCGCGTTGCATCTGCTGCAGGTGCTCCCACATTCGCGTCGCCTGTGCGATGAATCAAATCAGTGCCATCTAATGACGTCTCAAGCAATTCATTGGGTGTCTCTTGGCACCATTCGAGGCCACCGGTTTCGCCCCATACACGCAGTCGCAAGCCGTTCCGACAACCCGGACAAATCTGCGAGGCCGTCAAGATTCCACTCGCTCCATTGCAAAATCGAAGCAATACGGTTGTGTCATCATCGATTTTGCGCCCATCGACATGCGTGACCGCCTCGGCATTGATTGAGCCGACCTGAAGGCCCGTTACATACGACATGAGATTCTCGGCGTGCGAGCCGATGTCGCCCATCGCCCCAGCGCCTGCACGAGCGGGGTCGGTACGCCAATCAGCCTGTTTTTGCCCCGACTGTTCTAGCGGTGTCGCCAACCATCCTTGCAAGTATTCAACCATCACCTTGCGAATCTCGCCAAGCGATCCAGATCGAACAAGTTCACGAGCCTGCTTGACCATCGGATAGCCCGTGTAGTTGTAGGTAACTACAAAGACCTTGCCGCTCGCCTGCTGCGCCGCAACGAGTTTCTCTGCTTCGTCCACCGTCAACACAAGTGGCTTGTCACAGACCACATGAAAGCCAGCCTCGAGCGCAGCCATTGCCACCTTGAAATGCACGTGGTTCGGCGTCACGATAGTCACGACTTCGATACGTTCATTTTCTGGAAGCGCCAATTCACCCACCAGCATGTCTTGCCAAGATCCGTAGCAGCGAGACTCATCAAGCCCAAGCGCGAGCCCACTGGCGATCGCCTTCTCTGGCGTCGACGACAACGCGCCAGCCACCAGCCGCATACTTTCGTCGAGCTGCGCTGCCATGCGATGCACGGCGCCAATAAATGCGTCTTGCCCACCACCGACCATGCCCATGCGAATCGATCGTTCAGCCCGTGCTGCCATGTGTTCTGTCATGCGCGGCATCGTACCGGGCCTGATAGCCTTGGAGCACATGGCAGATGGACGATATGTGCTGGCAATTGACCTTGGAACTGGCGGGGCCCGTGGCTTGCTGGTCCATCAGCACACTGGCGATGTGGTCGCAACGGCCAACGCGACCTATTCACTTGATTGCCCGCAGCCCGGCTGGTCCCAGCAGGACCCCCGCCAGTGGTGGCAGGCGTGCGTACACGTGATCAAAACGATCCTTCAAGAGCATGCCGAGGCAGAGGATATTGCGTGTATCGGGCTCACCGGGCAGATGCATGGCCTCGTCTTGCTCGACGCCAATAATGCACTACTACGGCCTGCAATCCTGTGGAATGATCAGCGAACACAAACTGAATGCGAGGCGATACACGAATTATTGGGTGAGCAGCGACTCATCGAACTCACTGGCAAGCCGGCGCTCACGAGTTTCACCGCACCGAAACTGCTTTGGGTCCGTACCCACGAACCAGAAATCTACGCCCGTATTCGACATGTCCTGCTGCCAAAGGATGCCATGCGACTGCACCTCACTGGCCGCCACGCCATTGATGTCACCGATGCATCCGGCACATCTTGGCTAGACATCCACACACGTCAGTGGTCAACCGAGATACTGACTGCACTTGAGTTGAACCCAGAGTGGCTTCCTCAAGTGCTTGAAAGCACCGAGCATGCTGGCTGCATTTCCTCACAAGCCGCCGCCGAAACTGGTCTGCTTGAAGGCACGCCTGTCGTTGCTGGCGCAGGCGATCAGGCTGCGGCTGGCATTGGTTGCGGCATCAATGACCCGAGCACCATCTCGGTCAACATGGGAACTTCTGGTGTGGTCTTCGCAGCGTGCGATGGTGTGCCCATCGATCCATCTGGCGCAATGCATACCTTCTGCCATGCCGTCACAGGAAAATGCCATTTGATGGGTTGCATGCTCAGTGCTGGCGCCAGCCTTCGGTGGTATCGAGACACGTTCTGCAATGGAATGCACTACGACGCCATTATCGAGGAAGCCACACTTGTCCCTGCTGGCAGTGAAGGTCTTCGATTCATGCCCTATCTCGCGGGCGAACGGACGCCACACAATGATCCGAACTTAACTGCAAGTTTCATGGGCATCACGGGTCGGCATACGCGGGCGCACTTCAGTAGGGCTGTACTCGAGGGAATTCTGTATGGGCTGGCCGATGGCATTGACCTTGTAAGTAGATCTGGCGCACAGATAGACCGCATTCGCATGAGTGGCGGCGGCGCTCGCAGCGGCGTGTGGCGTGCGATGGCCGCAGATGTATTTGGGGTTCCAGTTGCGACCGTGAAGAACGTCAACGGAAGTGCCTATGGCGCGGCGCTGCTTGCAATGGTCGGAAGCGGACAATTCAAGACCGTCGGTGATGCCATGCGTGCGCATGTGCATGAGGCCAAGGTAGCGCAACCAACTGGTGACACCATCCAGTATCAGGGTCTTCATGCAGCATGGAAGCATGGGTTGTGAGGCTTTTTGAACTCACGACAAAGCCAGACACGTCTCTCACTCAAACCTCCGCTACTCTGGCACAATGCCAACTATGCGATATGCCAGCATGCTCTGTCTTCTCCTCATACTCACCCCGCAGGCGTCTGTAGCAGACTTCCTTGCAGGGCCATACCTACAACGTCCGACACCCACGTCCATGGTCATTGGCTTTGAGTCTGGAGCCGATACAACCAGCGAGGTCTTGTGGGGCATCTCCCCCACGTTGGGAAATCAGACGACCGGCAATTGGATCCCCTCCTCTGCTGGCACGCACATTCATCATGTCGAGTTGACCGACCTGCAACCAGGCACCAGATACTGGTACGTCGCGCAGACCGAGTCATCTGCAAGCGATACGTGGTCTTTCACCACTCCACCAACTGGACAAGACGAGGCGCCGATGACCTTCCTTGCCATGTCCGACGCGCAAATCGGCAGCGACTCTACGAAACTCGCAGAGATCGTCAACGATGGGATCATCCCATTCATGCTGGTGGACTCGGGCGGACAAGACTTGGCGAGCTCAACAGACTTCATGATCATCCCCGGCGATCTCGTCGGGACAGGCAGTAAGCATGCGCACTGGACCGACCACTTCTTCGGCCAAGCCGGACCAGTGTTACGCGAGGTCCCCCTTCTTCCAGCGCTTGGCAATCATGAAGCCAATGCGAGCCTCTACTTCGAGTATTTCGATCTCCCCACTGACAGCGGCACCGAGAATTGGTACGTCACCGATCTTGGCAATGTCCGCGTCATCACGCTTGACTCCAATATAGGCGGACAGTCGCAATTAATTTGGCTTGACGATCTGCTCAACCAAGCCGCTGACATGGATGAGATTGACTTTGTCATTGCGCAGTTGCACCACCCACATGAGTCCGAACAGTGGTTGCCCGGCGAGTCGACATTCACCACCAATGTCGTCGAACACCTCGAATCATGGACAACAGCCACCGGCAAACCGAGCGTGCATGTGTTCGGCCATACCCACGGGTACTCACGCGGACAACGTCGCGATCATCGACACCTCATGGTCAATGCCGCTTCGGCAATGGGATCGATTGACTACTGGGGCTATTACCCAAACAACGACTACGAGGACTTCACTGTCAGTCGCGTTGACTGGGGCTTCTGCGTCTTCAATGTTGACGCGGGGGATAATCCTTCGCTGGAACTCCGCCGCATCAGCCGCGGCAATGACTGGGTCACACGCGAAAACGAACTCGTGGACAGCATCACGATTCGCAGATACAACGATTCGCCGGTGACGCCAATGGGCGTATTCCCCAGCCTCAACGACGAGCCGAGTACGGGCTGGGCCGTTGAACTCGAGGGCGATGCCTTTGCCGATCCGGATGGAGATGGCCCGCTTGCCAGCCACTGGCAGGTATCAACCAATGCCAAGGACTGGTCCGAACCGGTCGTAGACGAACTGAAGAATCGGGAGAACTGGTACCGGCCAGCCAATGGTGAACCGTGGTACTCCGAAAATTACGTTACCGATCCAACCATCAGTCGCGTCACACTTCGCCAGTCGGTCCCGGGATGTCAAGACTTGTTTTGGCGAGTCAGGTACCGCGACGATGGACTGCAGTGGAGTGATTGGTCTACCCCTCTGGCCTTTCAGTCGGGCGAATCTGACTGGGGGGCTGACGGGCCGAACCCAGCGAACGAAGCCACCGGCGCGCCGCGGACGCCGCTGCTGCAATGGAGTTCGTGCCTCGGCGCCGACTCATGGGATGTCTACGTCGGTTTCGACAATGAACTCACCGAGGCCGACCTCGCCGCCGAAGTGTTTGCACCTGAACTACAACTCGACACCCTTCCAGCCCAGACCACAATCTATTGGCGAGTCGATGCTCACCGAGATGGGGTCTTGCACACGGGCAATCTCTGGCAATTCACAACGACTCGCAGCTATCCAACAGATTGGACGGCGGAATGGCGATTTGGTGACATCGGCGCGCTGAATGAGTCGCCCCTTGACACCGCACGAGGCACATCCCCCTTGATTCCTACCGGCATGATTCCCGGAGTCGACTGGCAGATTATTGATACGGGTGGTGCGGTCCCGCACATCGCGGGCCTGCCCGGTCGGTACATCCAGATGAATGGCATTTCGGGCGCCAACCGGGGCCTTCGCACTTGGCTCACGGCCCCCGGCACGAACGGCGACATCAATCGATGGACGATCGTGTGGGATCTGTACGTCGAGCCTGGGCAGACAGGTCTGGTGCCTCTCTTCCAAGGGAATGACACCAATTCCAATCAGGCCGAGGCCTTCCTCAATTGTGACACAGGCGGCTTTATGGTCAACGGCACTGGCTCTGTCGGCGCAGGCGCTTGGCAGCATGGCACATGGTTCCGTTTAGCCATGCGGGCCGACCATGGAACTGGAGAAGCAGCGATCTTCGTCAATGGCACGATGGTTGTTGGACCAGATGACGTGTCATCGCCCGACTGGCTCTGGGGCGGCGGAAGCGACAAGTCAATGTGGTTCCTGACCGATGATGGCCCAGCAAACGAAACAGGGCCAATTGCATGTAGTTCGCTCGCGGTGATCGATGACATGATGGGCGATGCGGACATTGCCGACCTCGGCGGTCCAGACGCGCGTGGCATCTTTGCCGACCGCATTGCAGAATGGCGATTCAACGACGAAACGCCAGACGATGACGTGCCATTCACATCGTCACATGGCGACTCGCTCTTAACCCCTCGCGCCATGAATCACGGTGTCAATTGGGGTCTTGTCGATGCGTCCATCGGCGAGCAACCCGCCCGCGCAATTGAGATGGACAATATCTTTGGCAACCATCAGGGGCTTGAACTCTTCCTCAAGCATGCTGGAAATGCTGGACTTGGCTGCTGTGATCTTGGGCACTTCACTTTCGTCTGGGACCTCTACCTTGATACAAACCAGAATCAGTTGCAGTGCCTGTGGCAAAGCAATGTCGACAACTCCAATGACGGCGAGCTCTTTCTCGACTGCAACACGGGCGGATTCTTTGTCAAGGGTTCGGGCTATGTGGGCCAAGACCACTGGTCAGTGGGCGAATGGTTCAGGCTGGTGCATGTTGTTGACTACGTTGGTGGCACCAACCAGTTGTATGTCAACGGCGAACTCGTAGAGGACCTCGAGTCGGGTATCGATTGGATTTATGGCGACGGCACCAATCTTCCCATTTGGCTACTCACCGATAACGGGCCTGACTCGGATGTTTCGCTTGTGCAGTGCGCCGCGGCGGCGGTTGTAGATCGACTGCTCACCGATGAGGAAGCACTCTCGCTCGGCGGACCCAATGCCGAAGGGATCTTTCTCAGCGTAAGCATCCCGTGCGATGGAGACGTGACAGGCGACCGTGTCGTTGACGTCGAAGACATTCTTGAAGTGATTGCAGGGTTCGGAACGCTCTATACCGTCGATGACCTACTCGACGTACTAGCGGACTTTGGCAACAATTGCTGAAGGTTCTACGGTGCTTTGTCCGCCGCCGTCTGTGAAGCATCGCGATCCTACTTCTTGATCCGCATCAATCGGTTCTGATGATATGGGTGGGTGTCCACAAACGTACACGTTGTGCCTGTACACTCAGGCCATGAGATACCTCCCCGTACTGCTTGCCTTGCTCCTCGCCGCTGGCTGTTCACTGCATGATGAAATTGACTCCACAGCCTCCAGCTGGCAAGGGCACCCGCTCGATGAAGTCGAAGCTGCGTGGGGCCCCCCAGTCTTCTGGCCGGCGCCGGCCAATTGGACGACCTGGCGACTTGGCAATGATCAGGGTGGATGGATTGTGCGCTTTCACACCGACGACAAGGGTCGCATCAATGCGCACACCGTCACCACGTGGGGCACGCTGCCAAACGATCTTCCCCATGAGCTCGCTCCAGCACGGCCGTCCGTTCTATAACCAAACCCGGATTGCCTCGTGCGCATGGCACGTTGATACCGCGCCCGATTGCGGAAACTGATTCCGGACGTGAGCGTTACGCCCCAGGCACTTCCCAGCCGGGGCGAGTCACACGACGAAGTCTTGCGTTGCCAACGTCAGCGTTGTCGCCAACGAACTTTTCTGCAACAGGGTCCCACTGCAGCGACTCGCCTGCTTCATAGCCAATCACCGCCAGCTCATTCATACTCGCTGTGCGGTGGCCAACTTCTGCTGACGCGATGGGCGTTTCGCCGGACTTGATGCACATCAGCCAGTTGTCCATATGGCTCTTGTGTCGAGGAATCACACTATCTCCAACACCAGCGGAGTCACGGAGCACCGCGTCGTTGCTCGCTTCGAGCCCGCCGCGATCAACCCAAAGCCAACCATCGGTCCCATGAAAGGTGATCCCATTGCGACCACCGTGTTCAACCCGAGTGCCGTCGGCGTATTCCAACACCAAGCCTCGGTTCGGCATCACATCACCAACTTTGGCCGGCACGATGATGCGAGTGGGCCCGGTATGGTCGGCACCAAGGCCCCACTGCGCGATGTCATAGTGGTGAGCGCCGAAGTCGGCAAAATAACCATTGCCATATTCTCGGTACGCCCGCCACTTGGGATAGTGTCCGTGCACGCCTTTGGGGCAAAGCACTTGGTTGTACGCCCGTTCTGGCGCCTGACCCAGCCAGCGATCGAAGTCGATATCCGATGGTGCTTCTTCTGCGGGCAAGTCGCATGGAATAGGCGGATCACCGATGCCCACCTCCACACGCTCAACAGACCCGATACGTCCGTTGCGCACCGCCTGCACCGCATCAACAAACCGGCCCTGATATTCGGTTCGTTGCTGAGATCCTGTTTGGAAGGCAACTCCGTTTGCTTCAACAGCAGTACAAATAGCGCGTCCCTCGGGCACAGTCAGGGTCATTGGTTTTTCGCAGTAGACATGTTTACCGGCATTCGCTGCATGCACTGCCTCGAAGGCGTGCTGATGATCTGGTGTTGCAATGATGACAGCATCAATATCGGGGCGTCCGAGTAAGTCATGGAAATCGAGATAGCCAGCACATGGCGAGCCGTCCTGCTGCTCAACCATTCGCATGGCATGCATCAAACGCGGGCCTGCGACATCACACACGCCCACGACGCGGGTGTCATCACGCTGCATAATCTGAGCCATGAGTCGTTTGCCTCGAATGCCCACACCGATCACACCGACACCGAGCGTTTCGTTGGCTGTCGTGGCGGCACCCGCGAGGCCCGAGCGGGTCATGATCCAGGGGAAGGCGGTGGCCGCGGCAGCGACCTTGACGGCATTTCGACGTGTCAACATGCTGCCGAGGGTACTGCCAAGCACGGGTACTTGGCAGTGATCCCTGCAATAAGTCGATTCCCCTCATACCTTGTACGCATGATGAATCTTTCAAAGTGTCTTTCGTGCGTGATGTTCATGATGTGTGGTACAGCTGCGATCGCTGAAGAGATTGCCGGTGTCACCTGGACACCTGCGCCCAATTGGGGCCAACACGAAGATCTGACGATCGGCAATACGCACGGAACGATCGCGGTTTCGCCGAACGGTCT